>CACZHC010000011.1 GCA_902780865.1 uncultured bacterium | reverse complement strand
CAAAGCCGCACACTGGAAGGCAAACCAGCACTGAACATCGCCAAGTAGTCAAATACAACGCGAAGCAAAACCCACAAGCACAAAGTAACAACGAGTAATCACGATTGCATTTACATTCGCACTTCCGAACGGAAATTTGCTATAATTTCTACGCTATGGAACAGGAAGAATCACCTAAGCTCGACCTTGGTTCGCTCGGGTCGTTCGACTTCACCCCCGATTGGGCGAAGAAGGACGCCGGAGTCACCGTAGGGAAAGTCCGACCGGAGCGCGATCGCCCGGCGTTTGGAGACAAGAAGTCGTTTGGCGATAAGCGCCAGTTTGGAGAAAAGCGCTCCTTCGGCGATAAGCGCCAGTTTGGCGGGAAGAAGCCATTCTCGCGCGACGGCGAGCGCAAGCCGTTTGGCCGCGGCTCTGCGCCCGAGCGCCCGCGTCCTCTCGACGTCGACGTCAAGATTCTTCCCGAGACGAAGGCGCTCGGCACGATCATCCGCAAGCTCCAGCAGGACGCTCACGCCTACAAGCTCAAGGATCTCGCCTATTTCTTCCTCGACAACCCCAGCTCGGTCCTTCTCAAGATCACGCCCCGCGCCGCGGAAGGCGCGCAGGCGCAGCAGACGTTCTGCCAGTGTAAGGCGTGCGGCTTCGCCTCTGTAAAGGAAGAGGATGTCGTGGAGCATGCTCTCTCGGCTCATCTCTCGGACTACTATGACTCGAAGGAAGTCGAGGTCGAGCCGCCAAAGGGCAATTTCAGCTGCGTTGCGAAGTGCGGTCTTTCTGGCGAGCTTCTCGGCCCGCCGAACATCCACGAGTTCAACGCCATTGTCAAGGAGATGATCCGCACTCGCTACCCCGACATGTCCGAGGAGCAGTACCGCTCGAAGATCGAGATGGTGCGCGATCCCGAGACGATCGAGGCATGGCGCAAGGGCGCGGTGAAGAAGACTGTGTTCGTGCCGAAAGGCCAGGCCGAAGTCGAGGGCGTTGCGACGCTCACACGCGAGCAGGCCGAGGGCGAGTTCCGCCGCACGGTCCTTCCGTCGCTCATCGACCGCCCGAAGAACCTCATGATAACGGCCGACGTCGCCATGAAAAGCCCGGTGAAGCCGCTCGTGTGGGCGGTGCGCGACGCGCTCGAACTTGAGCGCCGCTCGCCGTACAACATGTGCTTCGCGCTCAGAGGCGCGTTCCACCACCGCAAGCTCAACTTCTTCCGCGCGAACGATGCGCGCGGCCCCGAATTCGTCACGAGCGCCGAGCTCAAGGAGTTTGACGCCGCGCACGCGATTCCGGAGCTCGCGGCCATAGCGAAGTTCATCGCCGAGCATCCGTGCTGCGACAGGACCGAGCTGCCGGCGGGCGAGGGAACGCTGCAGCATCTCCAGTGGCTCGTATCCACGGGACACGTTGTCGCGTTCGCGAAGATGGGCGTCTACTCGGCCGTCGAGAAGTTCCCGAAATACGGTCCGCAGTGGAAGAAGCGTTCCGCTAAGGCCGCCGCGCCGCAGCCGGCAGCCGAAGCGGCTCCCGCACCGGAAGCGACTCCCGCCGCGGAAACGCCCGTTGCAGAGGCACCAGTTGCGGAAACGCCCGTTGCAGAGGCGCCAGTTGCGCCCGCCGTGGAAACGCCCGCCGCACCAGTCGCCGAAGAGGCGCCTGCCGCGCCCGAAGCCCCGGCAACACAGGATACAACAGTTTCAGAAGAGAAGAAAGAAGAACCACAGAATGAAGCTCCCACTCAGTTGGCTGAATGACTACGTTAAAGTCGACGACATCGACCCCAAGGAACTCGCCGAAAAGCTGACCCGCGCAGGGTTGCAGGTCGAGGCGATAGAGACGGTCGGTGGCACGCCGCTTTCCGATTTGATCGTCGTTGCGGAAGTCCTGGAATGCGAGGCGCATCCCAATTCCGACCACTTGCACGTCTGCAAGGTGACGGACGGCAAGGAGACCTATCAGGTCGTGTGCGGTGCGCCGAACATGCGCAAGGGAATCAAGACCGCGTTCGCGAAGATCGGCGCGGCCATCCCGGAATTCCTCGACAAGAACGGCAATCCCGAGAAGATCAAGAAGGGCAAGCTGCGCGGCGTCGAGAGCTTCGGCATGTGCTGTTCGGAGAAAGAGCTCCACATCGGCGAGGGCAACGCCGGAATTATCGAGTATTCCGCCGAGATTCCGACTGGCGCGCTCGTCCGCGACGTCGCGAAGCTCGAGAAGCCAGAGACCGTCTTTGACATCGAAGTCACCTGGAACCGCCCCGACGCGCTTTCCATCGTCGGTCTTGCGCGCGAGTTCTCCGCGATCCTGGGCCGCCCGCTTACGCTTCCGCCGGTCGATTTCACCGAGTGCGATACGGACGTGAACGACGAGGTAAAGGTCGTCGTCGAGGATGCTGCGCGTTGCCTCAGGTACACCGCGCGCGTCGTCACCGAGATGACGCCCGATGCGCCGAGCCCATCGATTATGGCGAAGCGCCTTGAGCTTTGCGGCGTCCGCTCGCTCGGCCTCGCCGTCGACGTTACGAACTACGTGATGCTCGAGCTTGGCCAGCCGATGCACGCCTTTGACCACCGCACGCTAAAGGACCGCACGATCGTCGTGCGCGACGCGCGTGACGGCGAGACAATCAAGACTCTCGACGGCGTGGAGCGCAAGCTCGACCCCTCGATGTTGATGATCTGCGACGCGGAGCGTCCGAACGCCGTCGCCGGCATCATGGGCGGCGAGGATTCCGGCATTGCGCCCGGAACGACGTCCGTCCTTCTCGAGAGTGCGCTTTTCGAGCCGACTTCCACGAAGTTCACGGCGTCGAAGCTGGGGCTTGCAAGCGAGTCGAGCTACCGCTACATCCGCGGCGTCGACAAGGATCTCGCCGACTTCGCCTCGCGCCGTGCCGCGCATCTCCTTCAGAAGCATGGCGCCGCCAAGATCGCGAAGGGCATCGTCGACGTCGACAACCGCCCGCGGCCGCTCAATCCCGACGTCACGCTCGACTTCGAGCGCGCGCGCCGGCTTATTGGAATTCCCGTCGGCAACGACGCGATGGTGTTTCTCCTTAAGGGTCTCGGGTTCGTGCCGCGCGGGAAGGACAACCACTTCGCCGCCGCGACTTCCGTAGCGTTTGGCGTCCCGTCGTGGCGCTGGGACATTTCCGCAGAGGCCGATCTCGTCGAGGAAATCGCACGGCTTTACGGTCTCGACAACATTCCTGACACGATGCCGTCCGCACCGTCGATCTCGCCGCTTTCCGACGCGCCGTTCCGCGCGAAGTCGCGCGTTCGCGAGCTCTGCCTCGCGCTTGGCTTCACCGAGGCGATGCACTACTCGTTCCTTTCGAAGAAGGAGCTCGACGATTTCGACACGCGCACTGCGGACCGCCGCCTCGTGATCCCCGACCCGGTGTCGGCGGAGTACGGCGTGATGCGCGACTCGCTTCTCCCGCAGATGATGGGCTCGCTTGGGCGCAACGCCTCGCACCAGCTCGAGACCGCGATGCTTTTCGAGATCGGCAAGGTGTTCAACGTCGCGAAGACGCCGAAGGGCGACGTTCCCTGCGAGCGCGAGTCTCTTTCGCTCGGCTTCGTCGGGCCCGTCGGCCGCGAGGCCCTCAGGACGCGCGCGCCGCTTTCCGAGGAGGAGTCGGTGCTGTGGATGAAGGGCGTGGTGGACGAGCTTGTCGCGAAGCTCCACGCAGGAAAGCTCGAGTTCGAGCCGGCTGACCATCCGGCGTTTGCGAAGGGCGCTGCGCTCTCCGTCAAGCTCAACGGCCGCGCCATCGGCGTTCTCGGCGCGCTCTCGGCTAAGATGCGCCACCCCTACCGCCTCACGACGCAGATGGTTCTCTGCGAGCTCGACTTGAAGCCGCTCCTGAAGCGCGTGGACGAGCTCGGGCGGGTCTCGCCCGTGCCGCAGTTCCCGCTCGTCAGGCGCGACATAGCGCTTGTCGTCGCGAAGGCTGTGACGAACGCTGCAATCGAAAAGGTCATACGCGACAACGGCGGCAAGGAGCTTGTAAAGGTAACTCTCTTCGACGTGTTCTGCACGCGGATTCAGCAGAAATTTCTTCGACCGACATTTTAAAAAGGGGGCAACCCCTACTTTGGAACGACGGGTTCCGGGGATTCTGTGCTACGGCAATGCGGGATCTTTTTAGAGTTTGAAGTTGAACGCTTAAAGTTTGAAGTGAAGATGAAAGTAGAGAGAACGTCAGGGTCGGACCTTTTTGACCGCAGTCGTTCGATGCAGCTTAAGCTGTATCAACGGCTGTGTCAAATAGGTCTGACCCTCCTACTGTCTTTCCCCGCCGTGGCCGCTCCCGAGCCCGCCGCCAAGCGCGGCGCGGCGTTCGCGACTGTTCCGAAGCAGGCGCTCGTCGAGCTCAAGGCGACCGTCGGAAAGCCGTTCTCGGCCGGTCTCGTCTTCGTCAACGGCAAGTTCCTCGACCCTCCCTACAAGGTCGAGCGCTACGGCACCGCGCTCAGGATAAACGGGATACAGGTCACGAACGAGATCATTCCGTGGACCGAGTTCCTCAAGACGCAGGCGGGAGCCCGCGTCGAGAAGGTCGATCCGCCGCCGGCCGCGGCCGCGTCTGCCCAGGAGACGGCTCCTGTCGTCGAGGAGAGCGAGACTTCCGATTCGTCCATCGACGACATCGACGACCTCTTTGACGACGACCCGAAGCCGAAGAAGAAGGTGGCGGCGAAGCCCGCCGTGAAGCGGACGCCGAAAGCCGCGCCACCGCCTCAGCCGACGACGACCGTCGTCCTTGACGGCGAATTCGTGGCCAACGACAAGACAAAGGCGATGGTGGCGCGCATAAACAAGGAGAGGACCCGCGTGGAGACTGTGCTCCGCAAGGGCGGATGCTACTTCTTCGGCGTGCGCTACACGCCCATCTCGGTCGACCGCATGCCGGCGGAAATGTTCCTGTCGTCGATTCCGGGGGTTATGAAGTCGAACACGGTATTCGAGCCGTTTTCCTCCGCCGCTCGCGCGAAGGGCATCACGTTCCTTTCAGATGCAGTGTTGCGCGATCTCTTCCGCCATCGCCTTGACTACATCCGTCTCATTGCCCGCGAGAAGGCCATCAAGGAGGAGGGCAAATGGGGAACGATACTTTAGCCAGCCCGCTGACGATACTTATCCCGGCCTACAATCCGGACGAGAAGCTGCTGGCGCTCCTTCCACGGCTGAAGGAGCGCTTTGAGCATATCGTCCTCGTCAACGACGGTTCTGTGACGGGTAAGGACGTATTTGAAAAGGCGGCGCCTCTCGTTGACGCGATTCTCGTGCACGAGAAAAACCGCGGCAAAGGCGCCGCGCTCAAGACGGGCTTCGCATACATAGGCGACGCGGCCGATGTAATCACCGCAGACGCCGACGGGCAGCACACGCCTGAAGACATCGCGAAGGTGGCGGAGGGTCTTAAGACGCACCGCGACGGCCTCGTTCTCGGCGTCCGCTCGTTTTCTGGGAAGGTCCCGCTTAGGAGCCGCTTCGGAAACTGGTGGACGCGCTGGTTCTTCTTCCTCATGACGGGGCTTATGATCCGCGACACGCAGACGGGGCTTCGCGGCATCCCCGCGGCGCTTGTGCCGCGCGTCGCAAAGATTCCCGGCGAGCGCTACGAGTACGAGATGGCGATGCTTGCCGACGCGAAGCACCATCCGTCGCGACCACTTCAGATTCCCATCGAGACGGTCTACCTCGATGAGAATGCGACGAGCCACTTCCACCCGGTTCTCGATGCAATCAGGATCTACCGGTCGCTTTTCCAGTTCTGCATTTCTTCGGTGCTTTCTTTTCTTATCGACAATGGCGTCTTTGCCGCCGTGATCTGGGTGATGGCAGCGAAGGACACGCCGCGCCGCGACGACGTCCTCGTTGCGCTCGTAGCCGCGCGCGTAATCTCGTCGCACTTCAACTACTTCTACAACAGGTTCATCGTCTTCCGTCGCGGCAATGTGCCGCGAAAGGGCCCCCATCGCAGTTACTACGGCTATTTCGGACTCGTTCTCGCGGTCGGTGCGGCGAGCTATGCGCTCACGGAAGGGTGCTCGGCGCTTCTCGACGTGAAGGGAGTCGCGATCACGGCGGTGAAAATCGTGGCTGACACGGTGCTTTTTGTGGCGAGCTATCTTGTGCAGAAGAAGTTTATCTTCACTCGTCACTGATCGGCTCTTCTTTTTTTGAAGAAGTCGACGAGAACTGCCTTGCACCGTTCCTCGAGAATCCCCGAGACGATTTCCGGATGGTGGTTCATGCCGGGATGGCGCAGGATGTCGAATACGGTCGAGCCTCCGCGCTTGGGGTCTGAGACGCCCCACACGACGCGGTCGGGCCGCGCGAGCACGATTGCGCCCGCGCACATCGGGCAGGGTTCCTTCGTGACATAGAGCGTCGTGCCGGTGAGCCGCCAGTTTCCCTTCGCGTTGAATGCTGCGGAAAGGGCGAGCATTTCGGCGTGGGCCGTCGCGTCGGCAAGGCCCTCGGTCTGGTTGTGCGCCCGCCCGAGGATGCGTCCCTCGGAGTCGACGATGACGCATCCAGTCGGCACCTCGCCGTCTTCAGCGGCCTTCTCCGCCTCCCTGAGCGCCATTTCCATATATTTAATATCGTCTGCGTCCATCGGTGACATTATAGCACATTTGTGGTATAATGAGGGTGTGATTGGAGGTTTTAATGACTAGGGTCGGCATAAGGAACATTGTTTCTGTCGCGGTGTCGGCTATCATCGCCTTTTATGCGAGTGCCGAGGAGGTGTCGGCCGATTCCGCCGGCATTGCCGCGCGGCGCTGGCTTGAGGGCGATGCAGCACTTGGATGCAATTTCGGTGCGGAGGTGGACTCGGTCCGCACATGCTTCCCTCAAGAGGACGCATCGTTCCACGTGGTCAAGCTCAAGGGCGGCGGATTCGTAGTGATGTCGTCCGATACGACGCGTGAGCCGGTTGTCGCGTTTTCCTCTGGCGGCAATCTCGTGGAGAGTGACGCCAATCCCCTCTGGGTGCTTCTCAAAAGCGACCTCGCCCTGCGCGCCCGCGAGGCTGCCGGGGCGAGCGGAGCGGGGAAAGGCGGTCTTCTCAGGGCGGCCGCTGGCGACTCGTCAAGCTCTGGCAATGAGGCCAAGTGGAACAGGCTCCTCGGCAAGTCCAGTGGGCTGCTCCGCACGTCGCAGGGCGTCTCCTCGGTCTCGGACGTCCGCGTCGCCCCGCTAGTCCAGTCGAAATGGGATCAGGAAGACGTCGGCGACGGCCATTGCTACAACTACTACACGCCGAACAACTATGTGTGCGGATGCGTCGCGACAGTAGGCGCCCAGATCATGCGGTACTTCTGCTATCCAACGGCATCGATGCCGCAGTTCACGAATTCGAGATGCGCGATCGGTGGCAATCCGACAACCCTCACCACCCAGGGTGGCATCTACAACTGGAATGCAATGCCGCTTGAGCCCGGTTCCTCCATGACCGATGACCAGCGGAAGGCCATCGGCAGGCTCACCTCCGACATCGGAATCTGCGTTGGCATGGACTACAGATCTGGCGGAAGCTCTGCCGGCGGCTACCTGCTGGCCCACGCGTTTACAAACCACTTCGGCTACGCGAGTGCGATGGTGGCACAATGGGAAAGCGAAAGCGACCAGAGCGGATCCGACGACGTGAGGAAGGCGATGCTGTCCAACTTCGACGCCGGGCTTCCCGTCGCCCTGAGCCTGTCCGGCGCCGGCGGGCACGAGATCGTCGGTGACGGATACGGCTATTCGGACGGAACACTCTACATCCACTTCAACATGGGATGGGGCGGATTAGACGACGCATGGTATGCGCCTCCGGCAATGGGGACGACACATTACAACTTCAGCATCCTTAACGGTGTCGTCTACAACGTCTTCACGAACCATCCGTCCAGTGCTGTCATCTGCAGCGGACGCGTTTTGGACGCCAGCGGAGTCCCCGTGGAGAACGCGATCGTTTCATTCCGCGAACAGGGATCCGGCGCAGGCGGATCAGGAATCCAGGGCGCGAACAATGTCGGCTACGTCCAGACGAATCAGAAGGGAATCTACGCGCTCGTCCTCACGCCCGGAACATACACGATGACCGCCTCGTCGGGCGAAGCATCCGCGTCGAAAGCCATAACGCTGCGGCAGAACGTGTCCATCGAGTATTCACACTCGGGTGGTTATTGGCTGTCTCCTTCGCCAAAAGTCAACAACGTCTGCGACAACGACTTCGTGCTTACGGGCGTCGCGAGCGTCGCAGAACCGCAGTTCTCGCCCAGCTCCTGCCTGTTCTATCCGTCCACGAACGTAACCATCTCTTGCGCGACGGACGGGGCGGAGATACGGTACACGACGGACGGGAGCGATCCGACAGAGTCCAGCACGCTCTACAATGGGCAAATCTTCATCGACGATGATGCTACCATCAAGGCACGGGCGTGGAAAAGCGGCATGAACCCAAGTGTTGTCGTCACCGCGACCTATACCTATGACGCCGCGCAGGGTGCGCCGAAGGGAGACTATTTCGACAATCCGATCAAGATCTCAGGCGCGAGCGGCAGCCGCGTTATCGAAGACAACTCGGCATACACGGTTGAGCCGGGAGAGCCGTACCACACCCGCCGTCCAAACGGCGGCGGCTACACCTACAGTTACCAGTACCGTACCGCTTGGTATCTATGGACGGCACCCGGGAGTGGGACGATGACGTTGCAGACGCAGTGCTCCGGCGGCGGTTTTATTTATCCGACATTCATCGCGGTCTACATCGGCGACACGCTTTCGTTGAACAATCGGCAAGTGTTTGCCTATGAGTATGATAAAACAACCTATGTCACGACGCTCGAGTTTGATGTCGAACAGGGAGTCACTTATCGCATCGTCGGTATGATGGGTTATGACGGAAGCGGCACCTTCACTCTTTCCTGGTCGGGAGATTTGACCGTAATGTCTACCGAGACTTCGACAACTGAAGTTCCTGTGACATACGTCTGGCTTGATGAATATTTCCCCGGTAGCGCGAGCGCGGCAGGGGACTACGAGGCGATTGCGAAAGCGGATTCGGACGGCGACGGCATCGATACCTGGGCGGAATACCTTCTCGGCACAGATCCGACGAATGCGCTCAGCCGGCTTGAGGCGACGATCCGAATGGACGGAACGACGCCCATAGTAGAAAGCAACGCCGACACGAACCGCCTCGCCACGTATGGCTACCAGCCGGTCGTGAAGGGCAAGCAGACCCTTGATTCCGCCGTTGACTGGGCGAACATGGATTCGCTGCATCGATTCTTCAAGGTGTTTGTCGAGAAGAAGTGATTCGCCATGAATAAATGCATCTCCGAGGCGATAGCAGAGGCGCTTGAGGCCGATCTTGCCAGCGGACGCTGGAAGACGGGCGAGCGGTTGCCTTCCGTCGACGAGCTCAGAGCGCGCTTCGGAGCGGGCGAATATGCCGTTCGCCGTGCAATCAGGCGCCTTGCGGATTCTGGCGCAATATCAGTGAAGAAGCATGTCGGCGCGGTGGTGACGGCCAAGCCGTTTTGGTCGTGGAAGGGGCGCGTCGCCTTTGTTGCGGTCGGCGCCATGGGTTCGTACTTCCAGCAGATGCTGTCAATCAGGTTCGCGCAAGTCTTTGAGCCCGCCGGCTGGCAGTTTGTCCCCGTGGTCATCGAAAACGCGAAGGACGGCTCCCTCGACCTCGAGCCGCTTCGCCGCCACCTCGCCGACGGTATGGACTTTGTCATAGGGCTCTTCGGCGAGAAACAGGTCGCCGTGATGCTCGACCATGCAGGCGTGCCGTATGTCATCCTCAACGGCTTTACGCGCAACTTCCCAAACGCCCGCGCCGTCATACGCGAGGATGCCCGCGAGTGCTTCGCCGCGCTGATCGCGGCGCTCAGGGCGCGCGGCGTGCGTCGGCTTGTCGAGTTCGACATGCCGCGGTCCATCGACCGCAGCTTCAAGCGCCAGCTCTTCGAGGCGGGTATAAGCGTCGAGCGCGTGATGTGCAAGTGGGACAACGAGCGTAAATGGACTCTCGGCGATCTCAAGGCCTGCGGACACAGGACAGTTGCCGCCTATTTTGCGGACGAACGCCATAGACTACGCCCGCCCGACGTCGTTCTCTTTGACGACGACTATCTTGCCGTCGGCGGAGTTGTGGCGCTTTTCGAGGCGGGCTTCAGAATCCCCGCCGACATCGGAGTTGTCTGCCACGCCAACCGCGGCAACGAGCTTGCGCTCGGCGTTTCTGTCGCACGATTCGTGAACGATCCAGTATCATACGCCGACGCTGTCGCCGAATATGTCGTTGCGCAGCTCGAAGGGCGTCGTACCGCTCTGCCAAAGGTTGCGTGGCGGTTTGTCAATGGCGAGAGCATTGGACGCCACAAGAAATAATTGAGGTATTAATTGAGGTCGGTTGATTAATTGTTGCGCTCCCTGCGTTTTTTGGCTATCATTGCACCGTCAAAAGCCAAGACAGGGAGCTTGCAACGATGAAATCGCTATCAACGATAAAATCAACGGCCCTAATTATTGCGGTCATTGCGGCGTCAATCGTCGTAGTGCCGCAGACGGCTGGCGCGCAGGGAAATTCTGCACCTGCCGGCTCGGTCGAAGTGTCGCCCGAGTTCGTGTGCAACCCGAACGCGACGAGATGGAACACGCCCGGGTCGCGGCCTGGCTTCTATGCGCGCGAGGTTCAGGATCTCCACGTGTACAACGGCAAGATCTACACGACTGGCGGCGACTGGGGCGCGTTTTCCAACCAGGGCCCCGTGCCAATCTTCGCTGTCGATCCCTCGACGGGGACTTTTACCAACGAGTTTGAGGCCGGCACGGAGCTCATAACCGATCTCAAGTCGTTCTCCGACGGGCGGCTGTGGGCTGGTAGCGTGGACATGCGCGAAAGCCACGAGCATGCGGGGCATTTCTTCCGTCGCGAGACCGACGGAACGTGGACGAACCTGACGTCATGCATAAGCGGGCATAACGGAGCAACCGCGAATTACGCTGCGCATATTTGGGATATTGCCGAGTTCGGAGGCAAGTTCTTTACCGCTGGATACGGAATCTGCGCATCTTCTAACTGGGGCGACACGAGGATGACGGACGCGACACCCGACTTGTCGTCCGCTTATAGAACATACTTCGAGAGCTCTACCTCAGTGTGGATTGCAGGGAAGAATCGATTCAATGTCGCCCAGGCGCGCAAGTTCGCGGCGTTCATGCCGTTTGACGATGACCTGTTCTGCTTCTCGATGGATTTCGGGTACAAGTGCGACATTGATATATTTGAGTGGGAAGAGTGGCGCTGGGACGCATCGCTCGGCAAGTTCGTCTCTTCGCTTGTGCCGTGGAGCGACGTCGCGCCGGGGATTACCGAAGAGGACAAGGCGATTTCGGTCGCTGATTGGATGAGTGATTACCTTGAATTCGACATCAGGCCGTCGCATTGCCGGAGGTTCGGATCGAGGGTGCTCTATCTGATCGAAGGCATAAAGACCAATGTCGCGAGCCACAGCCGTCCGTGGGCTGCGTACAGCGCGGTCAACGAGAACCACCACGTGAAGGCGACGAAGATCGACCTCGGCGGCGCGCGCCCGTTCGACATACACGTGAGCGACGGCGCGGCGTACATCGTGGCAGCTACGGGGACCGAGATGGGGACGGTCGTGACGAACAGCGTGTGGAAGACCGAGGACGGCGTTACGTTCACCGAGCTCTTCCACTTCGCCACCAACCGCCATGCGACTGCGCTCTGCAAATACGGCGACGACTTCTACGTCGGCATGGGATACTCGACGAACGTGTGCGAGATCTGGAAGAACCTGCCTAAGGACCCCGAGCTTTCGGGCGCCATCTTCCGCATCAACCTGGAGGGCGACTCCCAGGGAGGCGGCGATCCTCAGGGCGGCGACGATCCTCAGGGCGGCGACGATCCCCAGGGTGGATCCGGCACGACGGATGGCGTACAGGAAATCGGTTCGTATGGCGAGTTCGCCGCCGCCATAACCGAAGGTTCTCCCGCCGGTGCGCGATATAGGCTTACGGCTGACATCAACCTTGCGTCGTGGAATGCCGTGGACTTCAGGGGAATTCTCGACGGAAACGGGCACACGCTCGAAGGGCTCGCCGCGCCGCTTTTCAACACCGTCTTCGGCGGCCGTGTCAAGAATCTCGTGATCGCCTCGTCGACAGTCGAGTCTGAGGCAAATGGCGTATCCATTGGTTTCATTGCGCGCACGCTCGAGTGCGGCGCGTTGGTGTCCAATTGCACAATCAAGGCGGGATGCTTGCTGCGGGCGGGCAACAACGTGAAGTGCGGAGCGATTGCGGGCAGCATTGCGAAGGGGACTGACTACGCGGGCGCGGAGTTCTCCGGGATATTCGACTGCACAAACCACGCCGCGATCGAAAAGAAGACCGGGGACTACAATACCGTTGCCGGCGGGAACGGCGGAATCGTCGGTCATATCGACGTTTCCCTTCCCGACGGGCAGCCTTCCGTCGAGTGCCGAATTGAGCGTTGCTTCAACGACGGAACGTTCACATCGACCCACGCGGCCTGCAACCTTGGCGGAATCGTTGGATATGCGACAGTGGGCAGCGCCGTCGGGGCTCTTTCTATCGTTGATTGCCAGAACGTTGGCGCGATCTCCAACACTTCAACCGCGGCAAGCACCGCGTATGTGACGACGCATGCAGGCGGCATCGTCGGCAATGTCGGCGGTCCGTACCAGGGTGTCATTGAGATATCCCGCTGTGCGAACCGCGGGGTGGTCCTGTCCGGCTACGAGCCGGAGGGTTCGTCTTTCTACAAGAAGTGCGCCGGCGGGCTTGTAGGGAATGTAGCGTCGCTTCACAAGGAAGCGCGCCTCGCCATAGTCGATTCTGCGAACTACGGCGCGGTGTTGGGACATCGCGCAGCCGGCCTCGTCGCGCAGATCGGGGCGAACGTGAACTACGTCGGCACGGCTGTCGTCCTTTCCAATGTCGCCAACTATGCGGCTATCTCAGGCGTCACGAACGCGGCACAGGCGGTCGGAAGCTGCGTGGTTCCAAATGTGGCGCATGTTCGATGCCTGGTCAACGCCTTCTTTGAGATGTCGTCAAATGCGGGAGTCCCGCTATTTGGCGACAACGCCACGGACGGGGATTTCGCCAGAGAGGCAATAGTTGGCTCGTCGGACGAAGGCTATGCCGCTTCGTCGGCGCGAAACGCGCTGAACGTTATTGCTGACGCTGCCAGCCTTGAGTACTGGGTGCTTGGAAAGATTGGCAGAGGGAGCAGTGCCTTTATTGCGCCAGAGCTGTCGCACTTCATGACGAAGCCAGGAAAACCAGGCTTTAAGGTGTCGCTAAGATAATGCTACACATATTATAATCTTAAGTTTCAATTTTTACAATAGACAGGCCTTTCGCGAAAGTATATAATGGTTGCGCACTGGAGAATTCCAGAATTTGAACAACAGCAAAAGGAGGGACAAATACAATGGCAGCGAAAATAAACTTTGAAGGGACTCCGCACGCGGCAACTCGTCTTTTCAGAAAGTCCTTGCTGGCCTTTGCCGCTTGCGTTCTTTCAACTACAACGTCTGCCGAGGAACTGTTCAACGTCGCGCAGGCCTCGCTCGGCGCGACGGCGGTCACGACCGGGGCGCCGTGCAACAAGGACTGGCCCGGGCTGCGGGCGATTCCAAAGGAAGATCCGCGCAACATGCGGGGCGGCACGCTCTTCGGCGCGCCGATGGAGGGCGGAACGCTCGTGATTTCCCTCGTCGCGCCTTGCGCGATCGAGCGCATCGACCTGATGCAGCTTGACTACCACGGCACGATGTGCGTGAAGAAGGCCGAGATCGCGGTCGACGGCAAGGTCGTCAAGACGCTTGACCTCGAGGAACTCCCCGGGAAGTACCAGGAGATTCCCGTCAAGGCGAAGGGCTCGGCCGTGTCGATCAAGTGCATTTCGACGTATCCGAAGCGCAAGCTCCCTGACGGCAAGGAGGGTCCGGCCTACGGTGGCTGGGCGCGCGTGCGCGTCATGTCGACGACGGACGTCTCCGCGCTGATCGCCGCGCCCAAGGAGTATTCGGTCGCACCGATCGCGAACGCCGTGATGCCGACTGGAACCGGCGCGCGCGGCGCGGTCGAAGTGCATGGAAAGCCCCGCATGTCGAAGGGACATCCCTGTACGACATGGGACAAGGAGGACGTCGCCAGGTTCCGCTCGATGATGAAGACGTCCGAGACCCTCCGCGAGCAGGCGGCCGCGCTGCGCATTGCGATGGACCGCCGCATCGCGCAGCCCGTCGCCGTCCCGCAGCCCGTAAAGGGCGCGGACGGGAAGTGGGAACACATCTCCGACTCCAAGGTCGGGAAGACACACAACAACCTTTCCCTCGACATCGCGAACCTCGGTACGGCCTACCAGCTTTTCGGCGACGAGAAGTACGCCGAGTACGCGAGGAAACTGCTCATTGCATACGCCGACGCATGGCCCAACTACGGCGTTGGTGCGCGCCATGGTTTCTCGCACGATCCCTCCAAGGTGTTCGACCAGCGGCTCAGCGACGCGACGTGGCTCATCCAGGTCGCAATCGGCTATGACTTCGTGCGCGAGTCGAAGTGCTTCTCCGATGCCGACAGGCGCCACATCGCAGACGACCTCGTCGCGGGATCGGGTCGGTTCATCCGCCAGAACAGGGCGCATTTGAGGAGCGCCACGAACTGGTCCGCTATCGGCACCGCGGCCATACTCGCTGCAGGGCTTGCGTGCGACGACGAGGATCTCGTCAACACCGCGCTCTACGGCGTCAACTGGACAGAGCGCCGTCCGAAACGCAAGGGCGAACCGCTGCCGTTGCCGAACAAGTGGTGGGAGGGAACGCCCAACCCGCAGCCGAGCGGCGTGGAGCTTCATTTCTCGGGGAAGTCCATCGACGTGGACGGCATGTGGTGCGAGGGTGCGATGGGGTATCAGTTCATGGCGCTCCAGGCGCTCGTCGTGGACGCGGAGATGCTGTGGCATCACGGCATCGACCTCTACCGCTATCGCGGTTGCGCGCTGAAGTGCGTGTTCGACTCGCCGCTCTACTTCAGCTATCCGAACCTCGTCTCGCCGGCGATCCACGACTCGGGCAACGCCTCGCTTGTCGGCTACAACTCCGACCTCTACGAGTACGGTTACCTGCGCTACCGCGACCCAAAGTACCTCGAGGTCCTTCGGCGCATCAAGCGCCGGCTCATGGCGGGCTTCCAGCTCTTCACGATCTCCACGCTGTACGACGTGGATCTTTCGTCGGCAGGCGAGGTCGTCGCGCCGGAGAGCGTCAACCTGAACGGCGTCGGTTACGGCGTCCTTCGCGTCACCGACGGAGAGGGCACGCGGAACCTCCTCCTCGACTACGGGCCCAACCGCTCGCACGGACATCCCGACAAGCTCAACATCGACCTGTGGGCGTTCGGCGCGCTTCAGGTGCCCGACCCGGGGACGGCATGGTACGAAGACCCGATATACCGCAACTGGTACCACACGACGTTCGCTCACAACACGCTGAACGTCGACATGCAGGAGCAGGCCGCCTGCGGCGCGGAGCTTCTCACGTATGCGGCGGGCGATGCGTTCGGCATTATGCGCGGCAGGACCGACGAAGCGTATCCCGGCGTCACGATGGACAGGTCGCTCTTCATGACGCGCGGATATGTGGCGGACTTGTTCGCCGCAATCGGAATGCTCGAGCGCGTCTACGACCTCACGTGGCATCCGCGCGGGAGCTGCGAGGGCGTGACCGGCGAGGCAAAGCCGTTCAGTATTCCCGAGCCGCGCAGCCCTGGATACAACGAGCTCAAGGACATGAAGTCGGTTTCGGGAACGTCCGGCGTAGTCGCGAAGTTCCGCAACAACGACCGCGAGCTCCGTCTCCTCTTCGCTGGAGGCGAGGACACGGAGTTCGTCTTCGGCAAGGCGCAGCCGAGGCGCGAGTTGGAGACGCCTATCTTCGAGCGCCGGAAGACGAAGTCGACGGTCTTCGGCAACGTGATTGACATCTCAGGTTCCGGCTTCGTGCGCGAAGTGCGGCAGTCGGGCGGGCTCGAGAAGGGCTATGCGACGCTTGTGCTGTCGCTTTCCGATGGCGGACGCGACTTCTGCTACGCCTCTATCAAGGACGGTTCACGGACGATAGGCGGCGTCGAGACCGATGCGCAGCAGGCGTTTGTCTCGCTTGCGAAGGACGGTTCGATGCGCGCGATCGCGTTTGCCGGCGGCACGAAGATTAAGGCGGGGCGGTTTTCGCTCGAGACATCCATTCCCGGCGCAGCTCTCGTCGAGCGCACCGAGACGGGGAGCGTGCTTGTCCGCAACTGCGGCGCATCTGCCGCGAAGGTCTCACTCTCGATCCCTGAAGGCAAGTCGTTCGACTTGAAGGCCGGCGAGACGAAGGAGATCGTCCCCAAGGGGGCGCAGCCGATCGCCGAGTTCAGGAAGGCGGAGCTCAAGCGGCTCGCAGAGGAGGCCGCGGCGAAGGAGGCGAAGATCGCCGCGGAGCGCGAGGCGCAGGCGAAGAAGCGCCGCGACGAGGCCGCGAAGCTTCCCGCGCCCGAGGGATTCAAGGCCGTCGTGCAGGCGGAGGACTTCGCGGCGCAGGGCGGCGGAGAGGTGCGCGCAAGCGACAAGAAGACGGCCGCCGTCGGGTCTTCGATCTTCAGGTGGGACAACGAAGGGCATTGGCTCGAGTGGAAGGTGTCCGTGCCGAAGGACGCCTACTACCAGGTGCTTCTCTGCGGTTGTGCCGACAAGGACCGCACGCGCGAGGTCGCGGTGAACGGAGAACCGGTCGTCGAGCTTGGTGCGTTCTCCTTCCCTGCCACGGGCGGGTTCTCCAACGGAACCGATGACTGGCGGCTTGTTGCGATTCCCGATCCCGCGGACAAGTCGCGCCCGATGACGTTCCGGCTGCGCCAGGGCGATAATACGATTCGCATGACCAACGTCGGCGGAGGCGGGCTCAACGTCGACTACATAGTCGTCGCCGATCCGAAGGTGAAGGTCGAGCGCATCAGGTAACAAGAATTAAGAGGAAAAGTCCATGACAACAAAGCATGCCCTCGTTTTTCTGGTGACGGCAATGTCCGTGGCGTGTGCGTTCGCCGCGGAGGACCTTGCCTGGGTCGACTCCGCGATTGCGCGGTTCGGCACGAACTACACCGTGCTTGCGGAGAACGCGAAGCTCGGCTACACGAAGGAGGCGCCCTATCCGAAGACGTTCAGGAACGGGAAGGTCGTCTTATGCAAGGACTGGGACTGGTGCAGCGGATTCTTCCAGGGGTGTCTCTGGTATCTCCACGAGGCGACTGGCGACGCGAAGTGGCGTGCGCTTGCCGAGAAGTATACCGAGGAGCAGGCGCACATACGCACGTCCAACCTCCACCACGATCTCGGCTTCATGTTCCTGCCGTCGGCATGGAACGCCTACCGCATTACCGGAGACAGGAAGTACGCCGGCTATCTCTACGACGCCGCGCGCACGCTCTGCACGCGCTGGCGTCCGCGCTGCCAGGCGATCCAGGTGTGGGGGAACTGGGACGGGAAGTGGGCCGACAGCTGCTCGGTAATCGTCGACTGCATGCTAAACCTTGAGCTTCTCGAGTGGGCGGGGAAGTTTCCGTGCGAGGGCTGGGAAGGGCAGCCGCGCGACTGGCTTGACGGCGGAGTTTTCCGCGACATGGCCGAGGCCCATGCGGACACGACGATCAAGTACCTGCTTAGGCCAGACGGCTCGTCGTACCACTTCGCGCTCCTCGACTTCAAGACCGGCGAGCTCATAAAGCACCTGAACGGGCAGGGCGTCGGCCACTGGAGCCGCGGGCAGGGCTGGGTCGTGTACGGATTCCCAATGATGTATTCCTTCACGCGCGAGCAGCGTTTCCTCGATGCGGCGATCAAGGTCGCCGACTACGCGCTGAACGAAAAGAACGTGCCTGAAGACAGGATTCCGTATTGGGACTACGAGGCGCCGAACATTCCGAACGAAGAGCGCGATTCCTCCGCGGCTGCCGTGCTCGGGTGCGGATTCCTGAAGCTCTCGAAGATCTGCCCCGACAAGGAGAAGGCCGCGCGCTATCGCGCCGAGGCGCTCAAGATCGCCAAATCCCTCTCGTCCGACGCCTACTTCGCGAAGCCGACGGAAATCGGCGGGTTTGTCCTCAAGCACGCCGTCGCTTCGAAGCCAGACGGTGCCGACATCGACGTTCCGCTGAACTACGGCGACTACTACTATCTCGAGCTTCTCCTGGACCTCAAGCGCGAGCGGCAGATCCCAACCGCGCCGTCGAAGCAATGTCTGGGGCAGTAATCGAGGTAATAACTGGGGGGCGGTCTTTCTTCTTGTGTAATTCATTCAATTTTTGTTAAGATGTTTACGAGGCATAGGAGGTGTCTATGAAAACCCTTAGATTGACGACGTTCCTCTTCGCGGCGGGCCTGCTTCTCAATTCCGTTTTCGCCTATGCGGTTGACATTTCCACTGCGGCCGACCTTGCGGCGGCGCTTGTGGATGATCCTGCCGGCTCATACACGCTAACAGCCGACATGGATCTTTCATCGACTGACTATGCTATGCTGCCGGCCTTCAAAGGCGTTATCGACGGCAACGGACACGTTCTTTCCTGGAGGGGCTCCACGCCTTTGTTCGACAAGTTCCAAGGGACGATCAAGAACATTGTCGTTGATGGATCTTTGGATTCCGCCAACACGACTATGACAGGCACCGGATACGGCGCAATCTGCAAAGGCGCCCATTCCGGCACGTTCAGCGGCGTTACGGTGAAGGGGTATACGATCAAGCATAGCACCGGCAACGTTGGCGGTGTCGGCATCGGCCTTTTTGCCGGGGCGGCATATGCGGGGACTCTGTTTGAGCGATGCGCCACCGACGCATCATGCTCGCTCTCCAAGAACGGGAAGGCGAATGCGATGGTGGGAGGTTTCGTTGGTGTTGCGACAAAGGACGAATCCGACGGCGTCGTGGTGACTTTTGACTCTTGCACGAACGACGTGTCATTTTCCGTGGGAGGGGACAACAATTCCAGCTGGGGGTCGGGAGGATTTGTCGGCGCCCTTACTGGCGGCAAGGCGACAATCACGCGCTTTGTCTTTATCGGTTGCGTCAACAAAGGCGACATTACGGTGACAGGCGGGAGCGTCAATGCGGGCGGACTTGTTGGCTATATAGCCTTCGGGAATCACAAGGAATACGGCAACAGATCTTATTTCATAGACTGCATCAACCTTGGGTCGATCATAACCGCGTCGTCGTGCTCCGCAATCGGCGGCATTGTCGGGCAGGGCACGTCCAGCGTGTCTGCGGTTTTTGACGGCTGTGCAAACTACGGGGCGATTGGTACCGACGGCAAGGCCAAATACGCCGGAGGGTTAGCAGGCTTCTGGGGCACGTACATGAGCGGCGAGGCGAATACACGCGACTTGACTTTCCGCAACTGCGCCAACTACGGTTCGGTGGACGGCGGAAGCTCCGCAGGCGGGTTGTGCGGTAAAATCGACACGAACATCGGTTGGGCGACCGGGTACTTCCACTTCCTGAACTGCGCTTCTTACGGAACGGTTGCCGCCACTGGTTCCTGGGGCGAGATGACAGCTTCCTTGACATACAACACCAGCGCAACGGACGCTGGGCTGTTCGACAACTGCTGGACGAAGACATCAACAATCTATGCTTCTGCAACACCCAAGGTTCCCACGCAGCGCAACATGAAGACTGCAGATGACGCTGATGCGTTGGCAGGTCTAAACGATGTTGCAGGTGCGGACCTTTCGTATCTGCCGTGGGTCTCTGGAACGGACGGGCGTCCCGAGCTTCTTGCGTTCGTTCCGTCCGCAGACCGCCGGCTCGTTGTCTTCCGGGACTGGGACGGGGCGATACTCGGTCAGGAGGCTGTATCTCCCGGTTCGTCCGCTACGGCGCCGGCGGACCCCGAGCGCACGCATTATTCCTTTGCGGGCTGGAGTGCATCGTTTGACAACATCGTCGAGAACACAATTGTGTACGCGAAGTATGCGCCGCTGCAGTATACGGTCGCGTTTGACACTTGCGGTGGAACGCCGTGCGCTTCCGTCACCGGGAACGTCTATTCGCTGTTTGATCTTCCCGTTCCCTTGCTAAGTGGCTTTGTCTTCTCTGGGTGGTCTCTCGACGGGATCTATACGGATGTGGGGACTATCCACGACAAAGACATCACGATGACGGCGCTTTGGAAGGCTGAAAAGGAGCCTTATGTGAGGCAGCTCACCCTCTTTCAGTGGAATCTGAAAAGCATCAACGTATCGAGTGTGTCTGCGCGCAGCAAGGGCATTGCGGCGGCGTTCGAGGCGACTAACCCGGATGTCTGCGTGTTTTCGGGGTTTGGCCTGAGCTCAACACTGCTGCAGACAATGATGGCCAATATTGAGGGATATGACTGCGTCTATACCGGCAGCAACGGGTCTTCAGACGCAAGCGGGCGAGTGTTCTTCTTCAAGTCCTCGAGATTCGAAGCGTTCGGTCCTGCGTCTACAGCCATGCCGGCTTCCAATGCCACCTTCGCCTGGGTGCCTGTCAAGGAGAAGGATACCCAGAACATATATCTTCTCGTCTGCGGGTTCTTCAACCCAACCAAGAACGTCAAGGATTATCTGTCGTTGTCGGTTTCGACGATCAACAAGCTAAAAACCAATTATCCGACTGCAACGATACTCTTTGGCGCGGACCTTCGCCTTGCTGACGGAACCACCACGTTTACATCGGAATATGGAGACTGGAAGGGGCTTGAAGAGGCGATTTCCAGCCAGTGGGGAATGCAGGTTCTGCGATCCGGCGACGATTTGCAGTATTCCTTCTTGGCCAGCCCATACGAGAACAATGAGTACAATGTCTTGTCCATCAAGAAGGTCGACGATTCCAGCAACCAGACGAACCCTGGCTATGCCACGACTTTCTCGCTTGGCAAGAGCGGCGGACTTGTGGTAGTCGTCAGATGATGACGGCGGTCTTTTACCGTGGTGCGATGATGGATTTTTGATTAAAGGGAGAATGATCATGACAAGGAGGATAATGTTTTCCGCGGTGACGGGGCTTTGCGCGACTGCAGTTCTCGCCACTGAGCTTGTCGTCCCTGCGCAGTACCCGACGATTCAGAAGGCGGTGGACGCCGCGAAGGGCGGAGACGTCGTGCTGGTGAAGGCGGGGACGTACGGCGGATTCAGGGTGCAGAAGCTTTTCGAGGGAGCGCCGCTGACGATCAAGGCCGCGCCCGGGGAGCGCGTCACGCTGAGCGGGATGCAGAAGATAGAGGGGTGGAAGGACGAAGGCAGAGGTGTGTTCTCCGCGAAGGTCCCTTCGCGGGTAGACTCGCTCCTCGTCGGCTACGTCGAGCAGCAGTGCGCGCGCTGGCCTGTGGACGGAACGCGGCTCCCGATACTGACCGCCGAAGCGGACACGCGCACTTTTAGGACCGCCCCGGTCAGCGACCGGAAGCTCGCAATCATCGCGAAGGATCCGAAGGACGTCCGTTGCTTCTTCTACTTCGCCTTCGGGAACGCCTTCTCGTCCCGTCGCGTCCAGTCGTACGATCCGAAGACAGGCGACATCGTCTTCTCGCAGGAGGAGTGGATGAAGTGGATCAGGCCGGAGAACAACACCTATTCGTTCGTCAACCACCCCGCGCTGATCGACCTGCCCGGAAGCTGGGCGTTCGTGTCCGAACCTGGCGGCGACCCGAAGAGCACGGCGGGAACGGTCTACTTCAAGCCGGTGAAGAAGGCCGACCTCGCGAGGACGCTGTATTGCGCCGCGGACCGTCCGCTCGTCGCCGTGGGGCACCACAAGAATCCGTCCGGCAACGTAGTCCTCGACGGATTCGAGATCGCCGGCTCGCGTGCCGCGGGAGTGCAGATCGGCGGCGACGGTGTGACGGTGCAGAACTGCCTCGTCCACCACAACGGCGCGGGAATCGCTGCGCGCATGGCGAAGGACCTGAAGGTCCGCTCGAACGTCGTCGTCGCCAACGGAGGCAACGGGATCGGGCTCGCCTCCGTCGAGAACGCGCTTGTCGAGGGCAACGAGGTGGCGCTCAACCAGGTGGACGGAATCGTCGTCGCCGGAAACATCTCCGGGAAGAAGACGGGCACGCCGGGGGCGAATCCGCCGACGAAGCATGTCGTCGTGAGAAGGAACTACATCCACCACCACATCTACCAGGCTCATCCCGACAACACGCAGATGTACCGCGACGTGTCGGACGTGGTGTACGAGGAGAACTTCAACATCTGCGGCGGACAGTCGATAATGGCCGAGGAGGCGGAAGACGTCACGGTGCGCGGAAACCTCTTCATGGGATGCGACGCGGTGATGCTCATCTGCGGACACGGCAATTCCCACCGCTGGAAGTTCGAGGGCAACACGCTTTGGGGCGCTGGATACGGTTTCTTCAGCTTCACCGGACACGACTATTCCGTGACTAAGAACCTGTTCATCGGCGGCTCGATGGACTACGGACAGCTCGACAGCACGAAGGTCGACAGCTCCGGCAACCGCTTCGCCCCCTCGTTCTTCGCCCGCACGGCGAAACCCTGGCGGAAGTACACCGATCTCGCGAAAGCGCAGTCGGAGCTGGGGCAGGAGAAGGGCAGTTCCGTGTGCGCGGTTCCGTCGTCGAACTTTCCGTCCGACATGGCGGTGTCTAGCGCGAACGGCTCGTCGCTCGACTCGCTGGCGCTGCGCAAGGACGCGGCGTCGCGCACGGACCTCTTCGCGTCCGGCGACAGGATAGAGCTTAACTGCGACGGCGTGCTGAGGACGGTGAAGTCGTGCGCGAACGGCGTTCTGTCGTTCTCTCCCGCGCTTGACGCGCCGCCGTACCGCGGAGTGATGGTGTTCAACTGGAAGAAGGCGAAGTCCACGGATATCGACATCCGCCAGGTCGACGGATGCGGCTCGCCCGTCTCGCCGGCGGCTTTCCGCAGAGGCGACCTGCTCGGCACCGGACGCAGGACCATTCCCGCCATCCCCGCCGATGTCGCGGAGGGAATTCCCTCTCCCAACAACCCCGTCATCCCGCCCAAGGGCTGACGCGGCGAGACGTCCCGTCTCGCCGCGTCGGATGCGCGAACCGAAATTGAATAATTGAGACATTAATTGAGGTTTGCGCATTCTCCCTTGCGTTTGAAATGCAAATATTGTAGAATTTCGCCGAACAAGAAAGGATGTTGCCTATGAAATGGTTGAAATTCGTTCTCGCTTCCATTGGTCTTGCAATCCTCTCCCGCGGCACATTCGCCGCGGACATCGGCACCGCGGCCGAACTCGCTGCGGCCATCGCCGCCGATCCCTCCGGTACATACACGCTCACCGCGGACATAGACTGCTCGGGGTGGACCACGATTGACGGATTTTCAGGCACGCTTGACGGCAAGGGGTACAAGATCACGAACCTCTCCGCTCCGCTCTTCGGCACCATCACCGGCGACATTGCCATCAGCAATCTTGTCGTGAAAGCCGCGAACGTCGCTCTTCCCACCGGGGGTAACCGTGGAATGCTTATCAACAGCGTCACGGCTGGGAACCTCACCGTGGAAAACGTCACCTTCACCGAGTCGACCCTACAGAACGCCCAGAAGCAGGGCAACGTCGCTTTCGTCGTCGGTTTGTTCTCCGTGACGGGGACGGCATCGTTCTCGGACTGCCATGTGGATAACACCTGCTCGTTCGCCCTTGGCGTCAACCAGCATGCCGGCATCGCGGGGAACGGTACCGCCACCGGAACGGGTGCGACGATTTCCTTCACGCACTGCACGATGGCGGCGGCCCTCTCCACAGGGGAGTCCTATGGTTCGCAGTTCGGCGGCATTGCCGGAAACCTGATGGTCAAAGGCGGAGGAAGAACCGCCGAATACTACGCCCACCTGATCCTGGACGGCTGCACGAACTACAGCGGCACGGGCTCCTCGACCTGGACCGGAACCAACCGTAGCTTTGGCGGTCTCGTGCATACAGCTGGAACTGGCGCTTCCACCCAGATGGCCGACGCCGTCATCCGCAGCTGTGCAAACTACGGGTCGTTTGTGTACAATGGCAGCCTTACTTCCTCCGGGACGAACTACGGTGGTCTTGTCGGCCGCTGGACGAGCGGAAAGCTCACAATGGAGGACTGCATCAACTACGGAAGCGTGACTTCCACCGGAAATGGCGACACACGATCCGAGATCGGCGGTCTGATTGGAGTCATTGTTGCGCCTATCCAGGTGGATGTCTCCATCACGGGCTGCGCCAACACCGGCGACATCACTGGCTACAGCGCGGGCGGTTTTATTTGCTCGTTGGAGCACAACAAGGACTATGTGAACACCAAGATACTCATCCATTCCTGCATGAACACGGGGACGATCACCGCCCGCAAGGAAGGCGTGTTTCCGGGCGAGGCGATCGGCGTCTTGACGAAGGGCGTTGTCCATCCGCGCATTGACATCGAGGGCGGGCTGTACGCCAGCGACGCTCTCATTGGGACATACGCGGAGGGTGCCACCATCACGACGCTCAACATGAACGGCAATGTGTATCTCGGCAACTCCGATGGCCTTGTGGACGGCACGGACCTTGCGGCGCTCAACGCCTACAACAGCAACTGCAACCTCTGGAAGCAGGGCCACGAGTTCCCCATCCTCAAGATCCTGCCCGACGAGGCGGCGCCGGACACCATCGTCGCAACGTTCAAGGACTGGGACGAAACCGTCCTCAAGCAGAAGACCATCGCCCGCGGCGGATGCGTCTTACCCCCTGCGGATCCGGTCCGCGACGGCTACACCTTCGTCGGCTGGATCCCGGCCGCGTTCACCGGCCTGACGGCGGACACGACGTTCACCGCCCAGTATTCGAGCGGCATCCTCACCCACACGGTCTCGTTCTTCGACTGGGACAACACGCAGATCGGAGAGGACCAGGAGGTCGTCCACGGCGAGGCGGCAACACCGCCGGCCAATCCCTCGCGAGAAGGATACATTTTCGTTGGATGGGACACGGCGTTCGACAACGTGACCGATGATCTGACGGTTCACGCCTCGTATGTTCCCGCGAATGTTCATGTCGCTACGGCAGCGGATTTCGCAACGGCCGTCTCGTCCGAGACCGTTCCCGGCGTCACAGTCCATCTCTCGTCCGATATCGAACTGCCCGCGGACTGGGTAGCCCCGGACTTTTATGCGGCCTTCGACGGCGCAGGACACTCGATCCGGTGCCCGAACGGCGGACTGCCGCTCTTCAACCATCTCTACGGATGCGCCTCGAACTTCGTCGTCGACGCGGCCTCGGAAGGTTCGGCGACGAAAATCACGCTCGGCGCCAGCGCCGTGTTCGGCACGGTTGCCAACACGCTCTCCGGCGGCGCGATCTGCGACGTCACGGTGGAAAACCTCGTCCTCCAGACGGGGAACGACTGCACCGTCGGCTTCCTCGTCGGCAGGATGGTCGACGGCGCCGCCATCGAGCGGTGCATGGCGGCGGCCAGCTGCACGTTCCGGCAGACGCGCACCAACGGAGCGGGTGGCATCGTCGGCGCCATCGACCGCACGGCCGACTTCTCCCCGACCGACGGCGAGGGAAATCCTGTTGCTGGCGAGACGCTCGCGCTTGTCGCCGACTGCACGAACCGCGCCCCCGTCGTCGTCTACGTCAACAATATGCTCGTCTCTGGCGGCATCGTCGGCAAGGTCAACGTGCACAACTCGACCTATCTGCCGGCCATCCGCATTCTCCGCTGCGTCAACGAGGCCGACTTAACGTCGACGATGGCTGTCACCTACGGCATCAAGTTCGGCGGCATTCTCGGCGAAAGGAACATCAACGCCACGGCCGAGCATGGCGGCGTCCTGTACATCGTCGACTGCGCCAATCTCGGGGACATCCGCTCCCTTGGCACGACCGCCGCCAACCTCGGCGGCATCGTCGGATTCCTCTACCGCGGCTGCGAGACGGTTCTGTCGGGCTGCGTCAACCGAGGCGACATCGGCACCGCCGTCGCGGGAGACGGCACGACCCCCGTCACAGGCAACGTGGCCGGCGGACTCATCGGATTCGTCGACAGCCTCTACAACAACAATTCCGTCACGGCCACGAACTGCGCCAACTATGGGGCCGTCACGGGCGGGAAGTACGCGGGCGGGCTCCTCGGCGGTTTCAACGCCAACGATGGCCACCCCTCCACCATACTCCTGTTCTACAACTGCGCCAACTACGGGTCCCTCTCGGCCCCGGCGGAAGGCGGTTTGACTGGAGAGATCTTCGCACGGTTCGAGACCAATGTCGCCGATTCCCCTGCCCGCCAGTACGGCGCGGTGAACAGCTTCTTCATGACCAAAAACTTCTGTGCAGACAATTCAGAGAGCACCATCATCACGAATGGGCTCGTGACTGCCGCCGACAATGGCTATGCGCCTGCTAGTGCAAAAAGGGCATTGAATGTTGCCGTCGAGGAGAACGGCTACGAGCCGTGGGTTCTCGGTCGCGTTGGGGACGCGGTGTTCCCTGAACTTGAGTGCTTCATGACGCGGGCGGGGAAGACTTCCCTGGTGGTTATAATCCGCTGATCCCGTCTGGCGGAAAACGGAAAAGGAGGTTGTATATGAGAAAGTCGGTGTTTTACTTTGCGGCAGTCGCGGTTCTGGCCGCGGGGCAGACGTTCGCGGCGAGGCCGGTGGCGAGGTGGGACGTCGTCCCGCACCAGCGCATCTCCGGCGTGTTCAACGCCGGCGTGGTCGCATTTCACGAGGACGGCGTCAAGGTGACGTTCGACGTGGGCGGACGGAAGTTCACCGCGGAGGAGCCGAAGCTCAACGCCCGCACCGGCGTGTGGGAGTACTTCGTGCCGATCGACGCGGCGAAGCTTCCGGACGGACCGGTGGCGGTGAAGGCGGTCGCGACCACTCTCGGCTCCGCGCCTGAGAGCTTCGAGCTTCCGGAGCTGCCGCTCTACGCCAACGCGAAGGGCACGCAGGGCTCGAAGGCCGAGGTGACGATAGGCCCGGAGGACTCGCTCGCCGACGCGGTCAGGAAGGCGGGCGACGGCGGCACGGTTTACCTCAGGAAGGGCGTCTACTCGCTGAGCCGCATAGGCGACAGGAACGCGAAGTTCTGGACGACCCTCGCCGCCGCACCCGGAATGAAGCGCGAGGAGGTCGAGTTCTCCGCGGGGCGCCCTGGCGGCGACAAGCTCCGCTTCAGGAACGTCACGCTCTTCTGCGACGCGGAGGGGAAGTACGCGTCGATCATCGCCGGCGAGAACGGCGCGACTTGCTGCTGGCTCGACGAATGCGTAATGCTCAACAAGAAGGGACGCTGGGCGTGCAACGCCAATGTCCTCGGAAACCGCATGCGCGCCTACGTGACGGGCGGTGAGACGAAGGAGATGTCGAACGGACCTGGCGCGACGCTCCAGCGCGGACACTACGTGCACGACATATCGTCCGACGTGTGGACCGGCAGCGACTGCCTCGTGGTGAACTGCCGCTGCGACGGAGTCGACCCCGGTAAGACGGGCGCGCACCCCGACTTCCACCAATCGCACGCGAAGGCGCCGGGATGGGTCCACGACGTCATATTGTACAATGTGTCCGGATACGACTGCAAATGCCAGGGGCTCTTCGGCATACGCCTGCGCGACTCGGCGTTCGTGAACGTCTCCTTCAAATGCGACTGCATGATGTACACGCAGTACTCGGACGACATGGAGAACGTCCTCTTCGCGCACATCACGCTTGTGGACCAGACCTGGCTGTGGCGCGAGGCGAAGGGTCCGAAGGGCACGTTCAACCTCAAGGACGTCCGCGTCGTGAACTGCGTGCTGCGCCAGATGGGCGGCTTCGCGGCGCTCGCGAACGGCGACGGCTCCGCCGGGCTCAAGGTGTGGCGCAACGCCTTCTACGGGAAGGACAGGAAGGGCGGCGACACGGGCGAGTACGGCTCGGAAACGGCGCGCGCGGAGCGTCCGTTCGCCGACGAGTCGCGGCATCACTACGCGCTGCGCGCAGGCTCGCCCGCGCTGAAGCACGGCGTGCCGCTCCAGTGCGTGCCGGCAGACATAAACGGCAACCCGTATCCGTGCGGACCTCGCCCCTGCGGCGCTTACGCAAAGTGAGACTTAAAAAAAGAAGGGAAAAACAAAAGATGAAACAAGCGACTATTGCAACGGCACTCTCCGTGGCGGCCGTATTTGCCGCGGTTGGCGGCGAGCAGCTGATGAACCTTCCGCCGCCCCCGAAGGGCGGGCGTTTTACGACGCCGACCGATCTCGTGTGGCCCGCGAAGCCGGGCGAGGCCGACGTGTGCCTGTGGTCGGGCGACAGGTTCGCCGCGTGCTCCATCACGATCGATGACAACTGCAAGCCCGACCACGAGTGGTGGCTCAAGCTCTCCGAAGAGCTCGGCATCAAGCTCACGTGGTTCGTGATAACCGACCATTGCGTGAAGAAGAACAACCCTGGGTTCAACGGGACGTGGGCCGACTGGCAGAAGCTCGCGGACGCCGGTCACTCGATCCAGTCGCACACGACGAACCACAAGGCGAAGCACGGCGACGTCCCGATGCCGTCTGACGAGGAGGTCGAGTCGATGTACCGCGACTCCCTGAAGGCAATCAACGACAACGTCACGAACAACTTCGCGTGCTGCATCGCCTACCCGCGCGGGGAGCCGCACGAGGCGATCGCGGCGAAGTACGCGATCGCGTGCCGTGGCGTCTATGGCGTCCCGAGCTGCGCCAACTCGATCAACTACCTCTGCACAAACAAGGGTGCGGGCGGCAAGGGCCATGTGCAGATGGTGGCCTTCGGCGAGACGCAGGAAGACCCGAAGTGGATCCGCGGCAACAAGGCGCTCAAGCGCGGCTGGAACGTCGTCCTGTACCACTTCGTGCACGCAGGGCGAACCGACGCGGACCGGGAGAAGAACGCCGCCGGCGCGGAGAAGGAGGTTCGCTACATCGCGTCTCTAAAGGACGATCGGCTCTGGGTGTGCCGCTTCGACGACGCCGCGAAGTACGGCCAGGAGCGCGACTCGGCGACGCTTACGAGCGCGTTGAAGGGCGACAAGATCGAGTTCACGCTGACCGACCGCATGAAAGACGACATCTTCGACTATCCGCTCACCGTCAAGGTGCGCCTCCCCGACGGCTGGAAGTCCGCAAAGGCGACACAGGGCGGGAAGAGCGTCCCCGTGCGTTTCGTCTCGCACGACGGCGCGCCCTATGCGCTCGTCGAGGCAGTTCCCGACAAGGGCGTGGTGCGCGTTGTAAGCAAGTGAGCCGTGTGGTATAATAGAGACGCTG
This sequence comes from uncultured bacterium, assembly GCA_902780865.1. Lineage (GTDB taxonomy): Bacteria > Verrucomicrobiota > Kiritimatiellia > RFP12 > UBA1067 > UBA1067. The sequence continues at coordinate 38,361 of CACZHC010000011.1, read as the reverse complement.
TGGTAAAATTTAATTTCGTTGTTATTTTGTCGTTGTTGGCCGGTGTCGCTGGAGCCGCGTCACTCAAGGTCGGTCTCTACGCAGACAAGGGCTGCCGCGGTTCCGGCTCCGCCTTGTGGGCGTGGCTGATCGACGGCTCTCCGGACGCGGAGCTGACGCTCTTGAGCGGCGAGGACCTTCGAAAGGGCGGTCTTGACGGACTCGATCTCTTCGTCAATCCCGGCGGCGCGGGCGGCCCACAGACGGCGGCGATGGGCGACGAAGGCATGGCGGCCATCCGCAAGTTCGTGGCGGACGGCGGCAAGTACCTCGGCACCTGCTGCGGCTTCTCCAACCTTCTGAACGAGCAGCCGAGTTTCGCAAAGCGCAACACGATGGTGCCGTTCGCGCGGATCCCCGGCGGGCCGCGCGGCGGATTTACGGGCGCTGTGCGGTTCACTGCGGAGGGACGGGCCCTTTTCGGAGTAGAGGACAAGGACTACTTCATCCGCTACCACAACGGGCCGATCGTCTACCAGACGGATCCCGTGCCGCCGTGCTCGAACGTGGTGGTGCTGGCGAGGATGAACAGCGAGCTGTGCGAGCAGGGCCCTGTCACCAATCCGATGTTCGGCGCGCCGGCGGTTGTAAGTTGCGACTATGCCAAGGGTCGGATGATTCTCTTCAACTGCCATCCCGAGGTCCGTGCCGATACGCGGCATTTTATATGCGCGTCCATTCGTTCGCTGACAGGCGTCGACTTTCGCCTGCCGCCCGCGGTGTCGCCAAAGGGGCGCGAGCGCGTCGGCTTCGTCGTAAGCGATCTTACGAAGGACGTCCAGGAGGAATTCCTAAAGCTGCTCCACGATCCGGCGATATTCGTCGTTCCGCTGGCCAAGGACGATGTCAAAGCGGGACGCGGCGAGGTTTTCGACCGTTTGATAAAAAGGTAATCTGGAGGAAGTGACGTGATGTTGGCATCCATTCTTGCGGCAGCCGTGCTCGAAGGTCCGTTCCCGCTGCTGTGCACACCGTGGACTGAACAGGCCGAGCTCGACGTGCCGGTCCTTGTCAAGGAAGCGAAGTATGTGAACGACGCCGGCGTAGGCGGCATCGTATGGCCGACGGCTCCCGAGGTCAACGACCTGGACGAGTCGGGGGAGTTCGAGAAGGGACTTACTGCGCTCGCCAATGCCTCCGTCGCCGACGGCTATGCCGCGTGGATCGTCTCCATCTGCTCGGCGACCAACACCGAAACCGCCGTCTCGCGCGTGAAACGGGTCGATGCCATTGCAAAGGCGACCGGCGCGAAGATGGCGATTCTCGCGCGTCCGCCGGATAACGCGAAGGACGATGCGGACATGGAGCGCCACTACCGCACGCTCGCGAAGGCGACGACGCTGCCGATCATCATACAGACCTACAACGGGAAGAGCCCGCAGCCGTCGGTCGAGCTGCTTATCCGCCTTGCGAAGGAATTCCCCGAGAACCTTGGCTACGTGAAGGAAGAGTCTCCGGGCCTGCAGGTGAACGGACGCATGGAGCGGCTTGTGGCCGATCCCGCCATCAAGACGGTCTTCAGCGGCTGGGGCGGCAAGGGCTGGGTCTACCAGGCGACGAGAATCGGAACGCGCGGCGTCATCTCGCAGCGTCCCGCCTACGCGCCACTCTTCGTGAAGATCTGGAAGCGTGCGAAGGCTGGGGCTGATGCTTCCGATCCCGTGCTTGCCGACGCCTATTCGAAGTATCTCTACATGGCGAACCTTGGCGATATCTTCTCGACCTGGGGCGACGACGAGATGCGCGGTCCGCACCTGTACGTGCTGGAGCGCCTTGGGATCTTCCGCAACCGCCTCACGCGCACGGGGAAGGGCAAGGTTGAGAACTTCGAGATCACGGACAAGATGAAGGCCGAGTTCGACGCCCGCATCAAGGTTGTCTTCGGCTTCTAAGGCGTCCTGCGACTGTCTCAGGAGGTTATCCCTGCCGCGGGTGCTCGAAATTCGGGCGTTCGGTGTCCCATGTCGGGACCACTGGCAGGGTCTTGCTTCCCGGTACGCAGAATAAAGAGAAAGAATAGATACAATGAAGATCGACAAGGCCGCCATTAAGTCCGAATTCCAGCGTCACGACCGCGACACGGGTTCCTCCGAAGTCCAGATTGCGATTCTCACGAAGGAGATCGAGGCACTCACCGCGCACCTCAAGGCGAACAAGAAGGACCATTCTTCCCGCTACGGCCTCCTCCGCAAGGTCCAGAACCGCCGCAGCCTCCTCGACTACCTGAAGCGCGAGAACGAGGCGAGCTACCGCGAGCTCATCAAGAAGCTCGGCATCCGCCGCTAAGGATTGACAAACAGAAACAAAGAAAAGAAAAAAGACAATGCAAGGAACAAAGCAGTTCAAGGTCAACATCGCGGGGACGGACCTCGTGATCGAGACTGGGCTCCTGGCGCAGCAGGCCGCCGGAGCCGTCACCGTCTCGTACGGTGACACGACCGTCTTTACGGCGGTCACAAATACCGATACGCCGCGGGAAGGAATCGACTTCTTCCCGCTGCAGTGCGAGTATCGCGAGAAGTTCTACGCGGCGGGCAAGTTCCCCGGCGGGTTCTTCAAGCGCGAAGCGCGTCCGACGAGCAAGGAGATCCTCACGGCCCGCATGTGCGACCGTCCGATCCGTCCGCTCTTCCCCGACGGCTACTACAACGACGTCCAGGTCAACTCGACGCTCATCCAGTCCGACGGCACCAGGGAGGCAGACTTCCTCGCCGTCAACGCGTCGTCCGCCGCGCTCCACATCTCCGAGATCCCGTTCATGGGCCCGATCGGATGCGTCAGGATCGGCCGCATCGACGGCCAGTGGGTCATCAACCCGACCCACGAGCAGAAGGCCAAGAGCGACATCGACCTCCTCTACGCCGGCATCCGCGGCAAGTTCCTCATGATGGAAGGCTCCGCCTCGGAAATCAGCGACGAGGATTTCGTCGCGGCCTTGAAGCGCGCCCACGAGGAAGTCGAGAAGATCATCGACCTCCAGATCGAGATGCGCCGCGCCCTCGGCAAGCCCGACAAGGACATCAAGGACATCCCGCAGCCCGCGGACAAGATGGACTTCATGCGCAAGGAAGGCGGCGAGGCTCTCGCGGCAGCGCTTCTCATCAAGGGCAAGCTCGAGCGCCAGGGCAAGGTTTCCGCCATCAAGGAAGACCTTCTCAAGAAGGTCAGCGAGAAGTGGCCCGAGGTCGACGCCGTCGGATTCGTCCACCTCTTCGACGCCCTCGAGATCGAGACCGTCCGCAAGAACGTCTTGGAGAAGGGCCTCCGCATCGACGGCCGCGCCCAGCACGAGATCCGTCCGCTCTCCGCCCAGGTCGGCGTCCTTCCGCGCCTCCACGGCTCTGCGATCTTCTCGCGCGGCGAGACCCAGTCGTTCGCGACTGTCACGCTCGGCACGAAGAAGGACGCTCAGGACCTCGACTCCGTTACTGGCGGCGAGCCCTCGAAGCGCTTCATGCTCCACTACAACTTCCCGCCCTACTGCACGGGCGAGGTCGGGCGTCTCGGCTCCACGGGCCGCCGCGAGATCGGCCACGGCGCTCTTGCCGAGCGTTCGATCGCGGAGGTTCTCCCCGACGAATTCCCGTACTCGATCCGCGTCGTCAGCGAGATCATGGGCTCCAACGGCTCCTCGTCGATGGCCTCGATCTGCAACGGCTGCCTCGCGCTCATGGATGCAGGCGTTCCGCTGAAGCGCACCGTCGCGGGCATATCGATCGGCCTTTTCACGAACGAGGACCAGTCGAAGAAAGTGCTCGTCACCGACATCCTCGGCGCGGAAGACCACTGCGGCGACATGGACTTCAAGGTCGGCGGCACTAAGAAGGGCATCACGGGCTTCCAGGTAGACTTGAAGCTTCGCGGCCTCACGTGGGATCTCGTCGAGGGCGCGGTCAAGGCCGCTCACGACGCGCGTCTCAAGATCATCGACTTCATGGAGTCGGTCATCCCCGCCCCGCGCGCCGAGCTCAACAAGTACGCGCCCCGGATCGAGGAGATGCAGATTCCCGTCGACAAGATCGGCGCCCTTATCGGCCCCGGCGGCTCGAACATCCGCGGCATCGTGGAGTCCACTGGCGCGCAGATCGACATCGACGACGACGGCAAGGTCTCGATCTTCGCGACCTCGCTCGAGTCGATGGAAGCGGCGAAGCGCGCTGTCGGCGCGGTCTCGGCCGTCGCCGAGCCCGGCAAGATCTACGAGGGCAAGGTCACCGGCATCAAGGACTTCGGCGCGTTCGTCGAGATCCTCCCCGGAATGGACGGCCTCTGCCACATCTCGGAGTTCTCCGACAAGTTCCTCAAGTCGACGACAAGTTCCTCAAGTCGATGGACGGCGTCTGCAAGGTCGGCGACATCATCAAGGTCAAGTGCCTTGACGTCGACGAGCGCGGGCGCATCAAGCTCTCCCGCAAGGCGGCTATGAAGGAACTCGACGAGCAGACCGCGAACTGAGTTCGTCCTGTTCGTATGCAAGCTATGCGCCTCGCGTGGAATATATGCCGCGCGAGGCGCATTTGTTGAAATAGGTTTTGGCGTGTGTGCAAACGGTGAAAAGGAGCGAAAGTAGATGAAAAGTCTTGTTACGGCGATGACGGTGGCAGCGGCACTGGTCGTGGGCGCAGAAGAACTCAAGGTGACCCTGCTGCCCGGAGAGGGCTGGTGGGGCGGTGCCACGACGTTTGGCACGAAGGAGCCGCTTGGGCTCAACGCCACGTCTTTTACCTTTGACATCAGGAAAGACAACTACAGCAACCAGGCCGCGCCCATCATGCTGTCGACGAAGGGGCGCTCAGTGTGGAGCGAAAAGGCGTTTGCCTGCTCATTTGCGGACGGCGTGATGACGTTTACTGGCGATGCGCCGATCGAGCTTAGGGAAGAGGGATCGGACCTTCGCTCGGCTTTTCTCGCCGCAGCGAGCAGGCATTTCCCCGCGAGCGGAAAGACCCCGGATCTCGCGCTCATTGCGAAGCCCCAGTGGAACACCTGGGTTGAGCTTACCTACTTCCAGAACCAGCAGGGCATTCTCGACTACGCGAAGGGAATCGCGGCGAACGGATTTCCCGTAGGCGGCGTGATAATGGTCGACGACACCTGGCAGCATGGCTACGGCGTCTGGGACTTTGACCGCCGCCGATTCTCAGACCCGAAGGCGATGTGCGACGAGCTCCATGCCGCCGGATACAAAGTGATGCTCTGGGTGTGCCCGTTTGTGTCAATGGACTCACCTGGCTATCGAGAGATGGTCTTTGGCTCGCTTGACGCGGGGCGGAAATGCGAAAAGGGCGGGCTTATCATGTCTGGCGAGAAAAACGTGTACGGGCGCAAAACCGCGAAAACCGTCCACTGGTGGAACGGAGCGAGCGCGTTTGTCGATTTCACCCATCCGCTCGGTGCGAAGTGGTTCGCTCGCGAGCTCAAGCGTCTCCAGGCCGACTACGGCGTCGACGGATTCAAGCTGGACGCGGGAGATATGGACGAGTATATCAAGCCGTATGTGACGCACGTCAAGGCGTCGCCTTCGGAACTGTGCGAGGCGTACGCGAAGATCGGCCTCGAGTTTCCGCTGAACGAGTATCGCGCGTGTTTCAAGATGGGCGGCCAGCCGCTCGTGCAGCGCCTTTGCGACAAGGGGCACGACTGGCCTGCGGTGCAGCAACTCGTGCCAGACATGATTGCGTGCGGGCTTCTCGGCCATCCGTTCGTCTGCCCCGACATGATTGGCGGCGGCAGCTGGATGGCGTTTATGCCTGACGCGCCGACGCCTTTTGATCCCGAGCTCTTCGTTCGCAGCGCCCAGGTGCACGCCCTTGCGCCGATGATGCAGTTCTCGGCGGCGCCTTGGCGTCTTCTGAAGGGCGAATATCTCGACGCGGTCCGTGCTGCGGCGCATACGCGCATGAAGCATGTCGACTACATCATCGAGACGGCGAAGGCCTCGGCCAAGTCGGGCGAGCCGATGCTCAGGGCGATGGAATACGAGTTCCCAGGCCTTGGCGCAGAGCGGATAACCGACCAGTTCATGCTTGGCTCCAAGCTTCTCGTCGCGCCGCAGACCGTCAAGGGAGCGAAGACGCGCAAGGTTTTCGTGCCGACAGGAACATGGGTTGCGGACGACGGCACTGAAGTAGTCGGACCAAAGACCGTCGAAGTCGCAACGCCGATCAGCCGTCTTCCGCACTTTGTCCGCAAGTGAGCTTTTTTAAGCCCTTTTCTGTATAGTGACTGGTTAATACTTTCGTATATGGATTTCGTCTCTTTCGTATAATTGTCTGTAAACTGACCGTCTGCTATAATCTTCCTCGAAAACATTCATCAACGAGGAACGAAAAAATGAAGATGGCAGTTGTTGTTTGTGCATCCGTTCTGGCGCTTTCCGCAGTTGGCGCAACACAGGAATACTATTCCGCCTCGCGTTGGATCTGGGGCGCGTCCGAGGCACATTCGCACGAGACGTATTTGTTCCGCGCGGAATTCAACGTGCCGGGGCCTGTTAGTCGGGCGTCAATCAAGGTGTACGTCGACGACGGCGCGTACTATTGGATGAACGGTACGTCCTACTCGCGCAACGAAATCGTCGACGGCAACGGCCTGCGTGAAGGGCGCAACGTCCTCGCGATGCTCGCGACGAACCACGTGAGCAAGGCGGGAATCATTCTCCGCGGCGACATCGAGCTTACGGACGGAGGACACGTCATCGTCAACAGCGACTCGCAGACTTTCAAGGTAACTGACGGCACGGCGTCCGGCAACTGGCAGGCGCCCGACTATGACGATTCTTCCTGGCGCGCTGCGACGGAAATCGGCGACGCATGGACGAACATAGCAGGAGACATCACTCCCTATGTGAACAACTGCACGACTGAGGAGGAGCGCGCCGCAAAGGCGGCGGCGGAGGCGGGAGGATCGGGAGGGTCGGGAGGTTCCGGGGATACGACTGGGACACCCAACGCGAAGATCGTCTATACAAACGGCGTGCCGAAGATCTCGATCGACGGAGCGCTCTTCGAGCCTGTCTTCAACCAGAGCGGAGTCGACAGCTCCTACTGCAAGCAGGCGGTCGCGAAGATGGCCAATCTCGGAATCACCATCAACCAGCTCAACCTGCGTCCGTCGGAATACGAGAAGTCGGCCGGCTCCTATGACTTTTCCGCACTCGGCAACAAGGCCGCCTCGATGTTCCAGGCCGCTCCCGACGCACGCATTCTCGTGTTGATCCGCATGGAGCTCCCCAAGTGGCTTGCTGCGCATCCGAACGAACGCATCGGCTATGCGAACGGCGACGTGCAGACCTCAGGAGACCTCGACGAGCGCAAGGACCGCGTCGCGCGGCCCTCGCCGGCCTCGGCCGCGTATTGCGCCGAGGCGAAGAGCCTTCTCACGAAGCTCGCCGCGTACATCAAGGCGCAGTCTTGGGGCGACCGCGTCATAGGCGTGCGTCCCTGCTGGGGCATCTACACCGAGTGGCACATGTACGGCATGGACCAGGGCCCCGACACGGGCCTTCGGATGACCGAGGCGTTCCACAAGTGGAAGAACGGAAAGTACGCGAACGAGAATCCGCCGACGATGGCAGATCGCAGAAACGACAACGACCGCTTCTTCCTGAATCGCGCGAACAACGCGACCGAGCAGAAGGTAATCGACTTCTACGAGTGCCAGGCCACCGTAATCGCCGATCTCATGACGAACGTCGCTCACACCATCAAGACCGAGCTCCCCGGCCGCCTCGTCGGCATGTACTACGGCTACGTCATGACGACGCATCCGCCGGAGGGGGCGAACGTGATGCTCGACCGGGTGCTCTCGTCGCCGGACGTCGATTTCATGTCCAATCCGGCCGACTATACGGAGGAGTGCCGTCTTGCGGGCGGCGCGTATCACCACCGGACGATTCCTGCGACCTTCCACCGCTATGGCAAGCTCGTCATGCTTGAGGACGACATGCGTCACTACCACGTCTCCAAGTACGTCCAGCTACAGTACATCTGCACGAGAAGTGAGCAAGAGGAGGAGATGACGACGCGCCGCAACTGGCTCAACCGCTATTTCGATGGTTGCGGTCTCCAGATGCTTGATCCCGAGCATGACATCGACAAGCGAAATTTCTCGATGGACACGCCGCCCGTTCTGCAGGCTATCGCCGACACGCAGCGAGTTCTCGGGGAGATTGGCGAACGTCCTGCGGATTCCGGCAACGAGGTCGCGGTCGTAGTCGACTGGCGCGAACGCCTGCGGTGCTCCACCAAGGAAACCTTCACCCACGCCCTCATCTATACGCACTCCCTGCCGGGCCTCTACGCCTCTGGCGTGCCGTTCGACATGATGTCGCTCGACGACTTCCTCGCCAAGCCCGCATCGCGCTACCGCAAGGCCGTCTTCCTCAACGTGTTTGCGCCCGAGGGCGAGATGAAGACCGCGTTGCAGCAACGCGTTTCCGCCTCGGACTTCAAATCGGTCTGGCTCTTCCACTGCCCATTCAACCTCCCGTCGTCGCAGGCAAAGGTGCGCGACATCAACAACATGCCGTACCACGTCACGAACCCGAATGTGTGGCGTGAGCTTCTTACCGGCATGGGGGCGACGCCGCTCGCGCCGATCGGGCACTGCATCCGCCGCCACGGCGACGTAATGATGTTCCACACGGCGTCGAACGCGACGATCCGGATCAACCTTCCGGCCGGCATGACGAAGGTCCGCGAACTCTACACCGGCCAGGTCTACGATTCTTCCGAGCTGACGCTCCACTCCGACGGGCCGAACACCTGGGTGTTCAAGGCGGTCGCGGCCGAATCGTGGTCGGTCGGCGATTCCGTTACCGCCTCGCTGGAGCCGGACGGCACGCTGCGTTTCACGGGCACGGGGTCGACGCGCGATTTTTCGGGCGCTGCTGACGTTCCGTGGGACAAGTCGTCCGTGACGGGTATTCAGATAGGCAATGGCGTGACGCTTGGGGAGAACGTCTTTGCCGGGCTCCCCGACACGGTGCCGGTCAGTCTTTCGCTGGGCGAGTTAAAGAGTGGCTTTAGCGCTTCCGTTCCCGAGGGCATGTTGCTTGTCTCGCGGACCGAGGTTGAGGCCGCTGGCGCTGCAACTCTTGAAGTTGAGAATGGGAAGGCCGTCCTTGGCATTTCCGTCTGCACTAATTCCGACCTTACGGCCAAGGTCTCGACCTGGAAGCCGGTCTCGTTCGAGAATTCCGGGTTGACCGTCAGTGCGGACGGAACGAAGATTCTCGCGTCCATTCCAGTAAACGCAGACAGGGGATTCATGGTTCTCCGATCTACTCCGCGCGATCCACAGTGATTTTCGCTCAGAAAGGACTCTCAGTGCTGCTTGAGGTGTATACATTGGTATAGTTGCCTTGCAAACGACCAAATGGTAAAATACCGCCCAATTTTTCTCGGGACAGGAGAGAATCTGGATTGAGATGAGAGTGACAAGGTTATTTTTGATGCTTCTAGCCGCGCTGGCTATGCCGAGCGTGTTCGGGTACGCTTTTGCGCCTGGGGTGCTGGAGATTCCTGAGGGTACCGTCAGCAAGTCGAAGCTTGTGTGGGCGGCGGACGGATCGGTTACCAACGGCATCGTCTCGTACTACAGACACACCTTCATACTGCCTGTAAAGCCGGCGAAGGCGAAGTTTGACTTCTATCTCGACGATGACGGGACGGTGTACGTGAACGGTACGCAGGTGGAGCGCGCGGGAGATGTGGCGGGTCATCTCCATGCGGGCACAAACACGATAGCCATATGCCTGGTCAACGACTTCTACGCTTCCGCCGCCATCTACATGGTTTCGTGCGAGGACGCCAGCGGTACCAGGTGCTACATACACAGCGGTCCCGCGGTCAGGGGCACGGTGAAGGAGCCAAAAGCCGGATGGGAGCGTCCGGGCTTCGACGATTCTGCGTGGCCAAGAGTAAAGATATGCGGAGATGTCCTTGGCAAGCCCTGGTCGCTGAATAACGACCTTAGGCGCAGGTTCACAACGCCAGAGGAGTACGACAGCCTGATGGAAATCGAGGCGTCTACCAGGGTTCTGCCAGAAGGGCTCTCCGACGAGCCGAATCCTGTCGCGAAAGTAGTCTACCGCGGAATTCAGCCCAAGATCGAGATCAACGGATCGCTGCACGATGCTGTCATCAATCGTTGCGATCCCGGGGATGCCTATCGTGACAGCGCGATTGTCAGGTTTGGAGAGGCGGGATTCAAGATTGTCGAGTTGGATCTTGGCATGGAGAATTTCTACAATGGCGATGGCGAACCATGCATATTCACCGAAGTGGACAATGCGGCGCGGCGCGTGCTTAGCCTCAATCCCGGCGCCTATCTGATGCTGGGGCTTCGCTTCGGAATGCGGGAGTGGGCGATGCGCAACCCAACCGAGCAGGTCGGATACGCCACGGGCCCGGCAGACCCGAAGAGCGACGACGACCGCCTAGGACGCCCAGTAAGGCCTTCGATGGCAAGCGGCAAGTTCCGCGAACTCTCGCTCCAGATGATCCGAGAGCTCGCCGAGTACGTCAACAAGCAGCCGTGGTCCAAGCGCGTGATAGGCGTCCGTCCTATGTGCGGTGTCTACGGCGAGTGGCACTGCTACGGAATGTTCGAGGCGCCCGACACCGGCCTCAGGATGCAGGAGAAGTTCCGCGCGTACATGCAGGCGAAGCGCGGCGTATCCGACGCGAAGATCCCAACGGCGGCAATGCGCCGCCACGAGGGTTGCGATCTGCTTGATCCGGTCAAGGACAGGCTTGTGCTTGACTACTACGACTGCCACGCGAACGTGACGGCCGATCTCCTGCTGGCAATGGCGGGCGAGACGCGGCGCCTCTTCCCGGGGCGGCTGGTCGGCGCGTTCTACGGCTATCTTTTCACGACTGACGCCCCGGAAGGGACGAACGTCCTGCTCGACAAGGTGCTCTCGAGCCCTGACATCGACTTCCTCTCGAGTCCGCCGTTCCACGCCGCATGCGCCCGCCTCTCTGGGGCCAGCTATGTGCCGAGGACGATTCCGTCGGCGTTCCGCCGCTTCGACAAGATTCTTCTCGTCGAGGACGACAGCCGATTCCACCACATCTACCGCTGGATCAAGAACAGCGGACAGGAGTACGCCACGCGGTCGGAGAGGGAGACGGAGATGAACATGCGCCGCAACTGGCTGAACCAGTTCTTCGACTGCGCCGGGATACAGCTATACGATCCGATGGAAGGCGTCGGCCAGCGTGCACATGCCTTTGACAATCCGGCGGTGTTCAAGGCGCTGGAGGACGCAAAGACGATGATGAAGAAGGCGGGAACGCCGGCCATGCTGTCCGGCAACGACGTGGCCGTCGTGATGAGCCCGCGCGAGAGATTGCGCCAAGACGGTGGCGATTGCACCTCGTTCACGCGTCTTCTCTACCAGAAGTCCTTCCTTGACCTCTATCGCAGCGGCGCTGCATTCGACATGCTTACGCTCGAGGACTACGTCGCCAATCCTCGCAAGTACAAGAAGGTCGTCTTCCTCAACGCGTTTTATCTTACCAAGGAAGAGCGCGCGACGCTGATAAAGTTGACGCGCATGCCTGGCGTGTCGGCGGTGTGGATTGGCCCGGCCGGTGGCGTGACGGACTCCGGTTTCGACGATGCGGCGATGTCTGCGCTGACTGGCGTTACTGCCTCCGGTGCCGCCCGCAAGCCGAAGATCGCATGCCGCGATCCCGAGGCGAAGCCGGTCTGCGGAGGCAAGGCGTTCGCGAAGAAACTGTCAGCCGGGAAGTCGAAGAGCATCATCGTTCCCGAACCGCCGCGTTCCCCGAAGGAGTATGCGGCGCTGCTGAAGGAGGCCGGCGCGTGGATGTACACGGCGCCTGGAAATTACTTTCGCCGGCATGGGGACATTTTCATGTTCCACACTGGTGCGGTCGGCAGGCACACGATTCGCATGCCGATGATGACAGGGTCGGTCCGCGACCTTTTCTCGGACGAGAGGTACAAGGCCAAGGAGTTCATGCTTGAAACGGATGGCCCCAACACTTGGCTGTTCAAGATCGAGCGGTAGACTCAGGACTTGAGCATCTGCTTCCTGAGGGCGAGAGCGACGGCTTCGGAGCGGTTTGAGACGCCGAGGCGCGCGAAGATCTTCGAGACCTGCTTCTTGATCGAGATTTCCGACAGACCGTATTGCTTGGCGATGTCGGAGTTTGACTGGCCCTGTGCGATTGAGGACAGTATCTCGAGGTGGCGGTCGGAGAGCTTCGGGGTTATGTTGTCTTCGGCCGCCTGCCTCATCAGGCGGTCGGGGATTATGCGCTCTCCGGCGACTATGGCGCGGATGGTTTTGATAAGCTCGTCTGCGGCAGTGTCTTTCATCAATGCGCCGTCTGCGCCGTTCATGATGGCATCGGACATTTCCTTGGAAGTACCGAAGGATGTCAGGACCATTATCTTGATTTCAGGATAGGCGTCGTGTATGAGCTTTGTAGCCTCGGCGCCGCTTAGCTCCGGCATCATCAGGTCCATGATGATGATGTCGGGTTTCAGCGCATGTGCCAGCTCCACTGCCTGGCGGCCGTTCTTGGCTTCCCCTACGATCTTCATGTCGTCTTCGCAGTCGATAAGCGTCGAGAGTCCCATGCGCATGAGCATGTGGTCGTCGGCGAGCATGATTCTGATTGGCGCTTTTTTCATGGTGTGTGTGCTTCCGTATTTTGGGATGGTGGAAGGGGTATGACGACGACGGCCCTTGTTCCGTCGCCTGGCGTTGAATCGATGGAAAGGGTTCCGTTCAGCTTCTCGAGGCGGTTTCTGATTCCCTCTATGCCGAAGTGCCCCTGGAGAGGGCCGACGCAGCTCTCGGGATCGAAGCCGCTTCCGTTGTCTCGTACGGAGAAGAGAATTCTCCCGGACTCAATGCTGCCGGCGACCAGGACTTCAGTCGCCGCGCCGTGGCGTATCGCATTGCCCGTCAGTTCCCGCACAATGGCGAGAATGGCGTGTGCCGTCGTGTCCTTGAGGCGTCTGCGCGGGACGTTGAAGCGCACCTTGATCGCGGCATTGCCGTCGAGCTGGTCGAGGGTCCTGCTGATGGCCGTGGAGAAGTTCGTCTCTTCCAGCGTGTCGCTCCTGAGGTCGAAGAGGCATTGGCGCAGTTCCGTGCGGCAGGAGTTGAGCATCTTGTCCGCCGTCTCGATGCAGCGCTTTGCGACGGTTGGATTTTTGTCGATTGTCTTTGCGCTTGCGGCGACATGGCAGGCGACGCCGGCGAGCGACTGCGAGAGCGAGTCGTGCAGCTCGACGGCGAGTCGCGTGCGTTCGTCAGTCCTGAACTCCGCTATTGCATGCGCGACCTGCTCGCGGTAGAGTTCGCGACCGCGCTGGTTGACAAGTTTTTGCAGTATGCGGTTCCAGATGTATACGCCGATCAGCGCGGCGACGAGGACGGAAATCACGATGAGCAGCCTGAGCGGCGTCCACCATGGAGGGCGGGCGATTATCCGAAGGTCCTCGGGTGTGCGAATGACGACGACGAGATTTCTGATCCGCGGGAAGATGTCGTCTGGGGTCCATTTGTCGATTTCGAGGAGACAGCGTCCGGTGACTTCTATCTTGGTGCCGAGCGCGATGTCCGCGGCGGCATCGGGATGCGTGCCGAGGTCGACCATCAACTTGAAAGAACCGCACGCGAGCAGCAACCGACCTGGGCCGTTTGGCGAAGGGGCGCTTTGGACAATGCCCTGGATTCGCATCAGGCGTCCGTGACTGGCGGGGTCGATGGCGTTCATCCCGCCGCTGCCGTCGAAAACTGACTTGACGTCCGTGATTGCGGATTCCTGCTGTGGCGCGATGGCGTGCGGCTCCACACGCACCATCGCGCGGGATAGGTTGACGCGGAAGAGGTCTGTCTCTGGATAGCCGGAGGCGGTTACGGTCTCGCCAGGGTTGGGGGCGGCTTGTCCATGGGCGAGAGAGACATTGACGATGCGTCCGTCAGATGCCCGCACCATAAGCTGGTTTCCTCCCCAGACGGCGAGGACTTCGCCGGAGACTGTCCGCTTATCGCGCTTTGCGATTTCCCGTGGAGTCCTGTAGAGGGCCTTTTCGAGCGGCGGCGCGGCGAAGGGGTCTTCAAGGGCAGGTGCGACGACTGTGATGCACGAACGGTCGTCGACGTAGATGAAAGGGCCGGAGAACTTGCGGCTGCCGCTGACGGTGCGCAGGAAACGGCCGGTGATCCGCACCCTTGCGTCGCGCAGGGACTCGAGGTCAGGATTGGCGCCGGGATTCACGCGCAGCGCTACAGGCAGGATGTCTTCTTCGTCCTTTAGAATGAGAAACTGGTTGTGGGAGTCTATTTCGTCTGGGAACGTGTCGATAACCGTGCCTTCGGTGATGACTGTGTGCAGATGGTGCTTTTCGTCGCTGATGTCCCGTATGGACAACTCTGTCGGCTGCGATACGGACCCCGTTCCAACATGCGTTATGCTCTGTGCGGCGATGTGTATCTCATGGTGCGCAGACATGTGTGCTTGACCGGTCAGTGCAATCTCCTCGCCAGGAGCGGGATGGTATGATGAGGCATTGAAGATTTCAACCCAGCCGCTTGTGTCGCTCAGGACAAGATAGTTGTCGGGGGATGCGCTGACCGCCTGAACTGTGCCAGTGATGCAGAACGGCGCATGGCGGTGGCTTGGATCGTCGGAGAAGTCGTTTAACTCGGCGATGCTGTGCAGCATCGAACCGGACGGCGTCACCGGGGCGGCGATTCCAAGCAGGAACGCACAGGAAATGGAGAAGACAAGCATTTGATAAAAAGTATACCACAGTTAATGTATCTTACGCAATGCGATACTTGCGATTCTTCGGTATACATTCGTATACTCGGCTGTATACCGCTGTATAATTGTTCAAGGCGGCGTCATTTTCTATAATAGTGCAGCCGTATCTCACAAACAAGATTAATGAAAAGGAGAACCACAATGGCAAAGTTCTTTTTATTCTCGTTGCTGTCTGTAGCTGGCGTCGTGTCCGCATTTGGCGGTTTTACGAAGTCGATCACTTTTACGACCTCTGGCTATCAAGGTTCTGGACCGATTGCAAATTTCCCCGTCCTTGTGAAGCTCTCCACTGCCATTGAGGGCTTTGACTACGCTGATTTCGGCGCGACTACCAATTTGGTTTTCAAGGACTCTGGAGGCAATGTCGTTCCGCATGAAGTCGACACTTGGGATATCTCTGGTACCTCGCTCGTCTGGGTCCTCGTTCCGTCGGTAACGAAAACGACGACGTTTACGATGTGCTTCTGCGGTTCGGACGATACGATCAACAACCCTGCCGCCACCTGGACGGGTGCGAACTACGTCGGTGTCTGGCACATGGACGAGACAAGTGGCCCGGTCGCCGACGCGACAGGCCACGGACTTACGGCCATGCCGGCGGGTACAGACACGACAAAAAGCAATCGATATAGTGGCAGCGATGCTCCAGTCGGACATGCCCGAAGGACAGGGACAGGTAGTTCGGCCAGTTATCTCTCGATTGCAAGCTACGATTCGTTCAGTGTCGGCAACACATTCTCTGTTTCGGGATGGGTGCGCCTTACTGGATATGGGAGCAGCCCGCGTGTTTTCTCGCGTAAGGTTGGCTATAAGGATTCTGACGGTTGGGAAATAGAGCTGTCCAGTTTTGGTCAGTTCAAGGCGCGTGGCGCTGCTGAAGACAAAAACTTATGCACTGGATCAATTACTCCTGATACACATAATAATTGGGTCCATTTGGCGTTCGTATACGATGGGACGACGATTACGGCTTATACCAATGGCAATTTCTCTGTTCGCTCAGACAGCATTACTGCGGCTACTGACAATGAAAAATCATTTTCCATTGGCAGCAAATCTGGCGGCGGTTCAAATTGTGCAGATGGTTCGTTCGACGAATGCCGGCTTCTCAATGCTGTCGCGTCGGCGGACTGGATTGCCGCGGAGTACGCGACGGTCGCGAGCTCTACTTTCCTGACGGCTGGCGACGTGGAGGAAATCGGCGGCAAGTCCGGCGCTGTGATTTTCGTTCGGTAAGTATACCTTTGTATACGCGGGGGTATACCTCTGAATAATTGTTCGACATCTGCGTTTCTGCTATACTTTCGACGTCACCACAAAAAAGGAGATGCAAATGAAAAAACTCGTTTCTGCCGTACTGCTGACTTCGGGGCTTCTGGCCTTCGGAGACGATGTCGCGACGCTTGAGGCCGGACTCAAGTCGGACATCATGACGATAGTCGAACAGGTGAACCCGATCGATCCTGCGACCGGCAAGCGCAAGTACATCTCGTTTGCCATGATCTCCGACGTCCACAAGTGCAAGCGCGTTGCAGGCGACGACGCGGCGACTAACCCGGTCACGACCTACTGGTACGGTTCGGCCAGCTGCCTCACGGAGGCGGAGCAGTCGATCCGGCTTCTCGGGTCCGTGGCGGTCGACGCCGGGCTAGATGCCGTCATCAACGGCGGCGACCTGTCGACTGCGCCGATCTACAACGGCGGCGCACAGGACCGCGGCCTCACGGAAGCCGAATATACCAACGAAATCTGGAACGTGAAGGCGATGTTTGACCAGCACCTCCCCGCGAGCGTTCCGCTCTTCACGATCGATGGCAACCACGAGCGCAACTATTCGCTCAACGGCGCGAATATGCACATGTCGGACGAGGCGTGGGCGTACGTCCAGACGAACTTCAACACGTCTGCCGCCGCTGCGCATTTGCAGGGAGTGGACATCACCTACCATCGCGATCTTCCGAACGCGAAGCTCGGCAGCACAACCGGACATTTCACCGGCAACTCCTACCACCTCGACTTCCGTCGCCTTCTTGCGTCCGGCGGCCCCAACGTGCGCATCGCCTGCGTGAGCCTCTATGACAGCGCGACGGGCGGCAAGTCCGAATACCGCGCCTACGACGCGGCGCAGTTCTACGACGCATCCGGCAATCTCATCGACCCAGCGCTCACACCGGAGAACACCGTCATGGGCATGGTCGCGCACGGTGCGGAGGAAAAGGTTAGCGGTTCCTCGGGACGCGGCGCCGCCGCCGACCTTCAGTGCGGGTACATAAACGGCTACACGAACCCTGGGAGCCACGATGAGCCCTGGAACCTCGGCACGCACAAGGGCATGGGATTCTTCGGGCTCGTCGCCGCGCACTTCCATTTCACGAACGAGAAGGAAATCGCGTCAAAGGCCGATCAGGACGCAAATCCTGGCAATGCGGTCTGGGCTTCAGCAATATCCGTCGCGAGCGCGTACGCCGTGAACTGTCCGAGCAAGCCGAAGAGCCACGAACTCGGAACGGAAGCCGCCTACCACTTCAGCATCTTCGTTATCGACACGGACAGCAACAAGCTTCGCGAGGTCCGTCTCGGCGGGTGGAGCGGCACCTATCCCAATCCTCACGAGGACCCCGTCGTGCAGCTCCACGACTACAACATCCGCACGGCCTCATCCAGCGCTCAGCCCGTTCAGACGTCGCCTGTCCTCGGCACGGTCACCGTTACGCCGGCGGTCACGAACGCGACGATCTCCGGCACGATCTCTTCGCTTGGCTCCGGCGCGACCGCGTGCGATGTCTATCTCGCGCTCGGCGCGAGTGCAAATACTCTCGGCGTGGCAACGAAGATCGCCGAGGACGCGACGGCTTCGTTCAACTATGCCATTTCCAACCTGACGGCAGAGACGACTTACTATTATTCGCTTTCGATCTCCAACAATGCCGAGACCGTGATGGGGGCGGTGAAAAGCGGAAATTTTACGACCGGGGCCGAGCCTGTTGAGCCCGGTCCCGAAACGCACGTCCATACTTGGGGCGATGCGTCGTACGTCTGGTCCGCCGACAACGCGACGTGCACCGGAAGCGCGACGTGCACCGTCGATTCCGCGCATGTGACGAACGAAACAGTCACGGCGACCTACGCTGTCGTTCAGGCCGCGACAACCGAAGCGACCGGCACGGGGCGCTACACGGCTGTATTCCCTGGCGCGCCGTTCGCAACCCAGACGAAGGACGTTACGATCCCCAAGGTAATTACTCCGCCGCAGCCGGGCGAGGGGATTCAGCCGGGCGAGACGGCTGCCGAGACGCGCCAGACGATACAGGAAGCAATCGACGCCGCAGTTCCGACGCAGGGAACCGTCACGCTTGGCAACGGTCTTTTCGACATCGACGCGCAGCTCAATGTGACTGGAGGCGTCACGCTTGTCGGCCAGGGTTGGACGAACACGACGATTCGCTTCGCGAAAACGAACTCCGGAAGCGACAACCGCGTGGCGTACATAGCGGACGGAAGCGTCGTCAGCCATGTCGCCATCACGGGAGGCAAGGTCGACGGCAACGACAAGTCCGGTGGCGGAGTGTACATCGACGACGGCACGGTCTCCTGGTGCTGCGTCACGAACAACTATGCGAAGCGCAGCTATGGCGGCGGCGGCATCTTTGCGAGCGGCGCTGGCAGCGTGAAGATCGACCACACGATTGTCGCGGGCAATTCCGCTGGAACGGACTTCCTCAACGGAGTTGGCGGCGGCATAGGCATCCGCGGAAGGTCAGGGCTTAGCGTCGAGATCGACTCCTGCCTCGTGTACGGCAACACGGCCGGCGCGTCTGATCGCACGAGCCACGGCGGCGGCATCGCCGTCACGGGCGTGGCCGCGAGCGACAGCTTCACGACCGTAATACGCAACACGACGGTTGCGAACAATGGCGTCGTCGGCTCGGGGCTTGGCGGCGGAATCTACATCGCCCAGGGCGACACGACGCTCGTGAACTGCATCGTCTCCGGCAACACGGCGGAAGCTGCCGCGACGGCCGGCGATGCGGATGTCGCGTACAAGGACGCAACAGTCGCCTCCGCAGTCGGGGCCAAGACAACGACCTGCCTCTTCGGCGGAACGCCGCTCTTTGTCAATGCCGCGAACGGCGACTACCATCTCGCCGCGACTTCGCCTGCGATCGAGGCGGGCACGGACTACGCCGGTCTTGAAAAAGACCTCGACGGCAAGTACTTCTCCTACCTGAAGCCGGCGATCGGATGCTACGAGTACGGCGAATACGGTCCGCGTCCTGCGGACGAATGGGACATCCCGGGCACGAACGGCGGCATTAAGGGACTGGACGACGGACAGGGCGGGAAGTTCATCGCGTTCACAGCGATTGCGTATGAGGGCGGCATGGTCGCGGTCGGATTCCGTGCTGCGGAAATCGGCGCGAACGTCGGCTCGACATTCGGCCTTCTCTGCAAGGACAATCTTGACGACGCCGAGACGTTCACTCTAAATGCCACCCTCACAGATGTCGCAGATGCGCTCGGCGAGCTTCAGGCCGCTACGTCCAAGTCGCAGCTTTTTGTCGTCGGCATCGGCGCGGCGGAATGACATCGATGAAGACGCTTCTTGCCATGGCAGTTGCCGCGGTCTGCGGCGCCGCGTCCGCCGTCGAGCTGATGCTCCCGGCGGAAGGCGCGACCGTTCCGCTGCTGAGCGAGGGGCAAAAGTCGTTTTTTGACTCCTCAGACGCGGAGCGCATGTCAAAGGCGGGCGATGCAGTCTATCGTGCGGATCTCCTGGCGCTTGGGTGGTATCCTCAGCCTGTCGTCTTCGTCTGGACTGGCATCAACTCCCGAAAGGAGCGGCTTCACTTCCGCATTTGGCGCGAGGATGACGATGTGTGTGTCTGCGACACGAATTTTGTCTACCTCACAACTGGGCGGTTCGAGTGGGATAACTTCAGGGTCGGCTGCCGCTATCGCTGGTCTGTCGACGTCGCGGGGAAGGGTTCGGCGACAGGCTCATTTTTCACCGAGGACCGTCCGCCGCGCCTTATCCGCGTCCCTGGCGTTCCGAACGTGCGCGACCTTGGCGGTTGGCGCACTGCCGACGGGCGGCGTGTGAAGCAGGGTCTTCTCTACCGCTCGGCGAACCTTTGCGAGAATGCATCGGAGTGTCCCGGTGAACTGCCTCGCATGCGTCTTGACGATTCTGGCGTAAACTTCATGACAAATGCGCTTGGCATCTGCACGGAGCTGGATTTGCGCAGTCCAAAGGAATGTGCTGGACTCGTCGGTTCGCCTCTTGGGCCGTCGGTGCGACGTGTTGAGGTTTCGTCAGGCTGCTATTCGCAGATGGATGAGCCGTGGGCGAAGGAGGCGTGCAGGAAGGGGCTCGAGCTTGTGTGTGACGAGAAGAATCTTCCGCTTCTCTTCCACTGCAGCAGCGGGCAGGACCGTACTGGTACGCTTGCCTTCTTGATCAATGGTCTCCTCGGCGTGTCGCCAGAGGACCTTGTGCGCGACTGGGAGGCGTCGGCTCTCTGGAAAGACGAGCACGACTGGTTCAACCGCAACAACACATACGCCGCGCTCCTTGAAGTGATGAACAAATATCCGGGCGACACGCTTAACGCACGCATCGAGTCCTACGTAAAGTCGACTGGCTTCACCGACGCGGACATCGCGCGTCTCCGCGAGCTGATGCTCGAGGGCGACTGACCGGGAATGTCGCTGGCTATGTACGCAGATATCGTGCGGAGCTTGCGTGGCTCACGGAGGCGCACGGAAAACGGACGGGCTATATCCGAACGCGGCTTTGAATCGGGTGTTCATGTGGCTCGCGCAGCAGAAGCCGCATTTTTCGGCGACTTCGGACAGCGGCAGGGACGTGTTCGAGACAAGCCGCACAGCCTCGTTTAGCCGTATGCGGATTATCTCGTTCTTCAGCGTGTTGCCAAGCACAAGGTTCGCCTTCATTTCGAGGGAACGCTTCGATATGCGCAGTTCCTTCGCAATGTCGTCGATGGTGCGGGCCACCGAGAGGTCTTTTCGCACCATGTCCAGCGCCTTTGCCAAGTATGCGTCAGGGACCACGGTCTTGTCGGTTGATTGCCTTGTCACGATGCGCGGGAACGCAAGGTCGACAAGCGGTTCGGCCTTGCGTCCGTTCATGTGCGCGTCAAGCAGCTTTGCGCAGAGGATTCCGGCGTTCCGCCCGTCCAGCGCAATTGATGAAAGCGACGGGGTCGACGATTCGCAAAGCACCTCGTCGTTGTCTGTGCCGAGGACGGACAGCGATTCCGGAACTGCGATGTCGAGTTCGGAGCAGAGGCTCAGGATCTGGAGCGCGCGTCTGTCCCACGCGGCGTAAAGGGCTGTCTGCGGTTTCAGCGAGCGCAGCCATTCGGCCAGATGGGCGGACTCCCTGTCAAAGTCTTCGCGCTCGCCCTTTGGAGCCCCGGGGAACGCGTTGCACTCAAGGTCCGCTGCGGCGAGTCGATTCCTCATTCCCTTTAGGCGACGCTCGCACCAGGCCGACGGCTCGGGTGTCCCGACAAAAGCAAAGCTGCGGAAGCCCCTGTCTAGAAAATATTCCGCAGCGGATTTCCCGACATCCTCCTGTACGCGAGCTATGAAAGTCGTGCGTTTCGGCGGTTTTGACGCCGTGCCGTGGGGTGGCGTCGGCGGATTGATCAGAACGGCAGGCGTTTTCGTCGCCAGGATGCGGTTCATCTGCCGGCGCTCGCGAACAAGCGCTATGACGCCGCTGCAACCCCAGCGGCGAAGCCTGGCAAGGCCCTGTTCATAGCGGCTCCCGGTCTCGAAATGGAACTGCCACGGTCCGTGCGCGTGCCCATATGCGAGCACGCCTTCAAGTATCTGCCGGTGCAGGAACTTGTCGGACGGCAATATGATCAGGACCTTCGCCTTCATGCGGGAATTATACCATAAATATATCCGCGGCGCATGAGCCGCGTTTCGCATTTGTTTATATTCTTTTTCGCGTTTATTTGTTGCCGCGGACGGGTGCGTTTTGTAAAATGTCCGCGTGAGGGTGCACATGGACAGTCTGGACTTCCTTGCCATAGGGCTATTCTTCGCGGCCCTTTTCGGCATCGCGGCGGCGTGCTCGCGCCATGCGAGCAAGGACGCCAAGGACTTCTTCCTCTCTGGGCGCTCGATGCCGTGGTGGCTAATCGGCGTCTCCATGTGCGCGGCATCGACCTCGACGAACTCCGCGAACATGTTCACCGAATTCATTCGCAACTCCTCGCTTGGAGAGAACTGGAAGTGGTGGGCGTTTCTCCTCACAGGCATGCTCACGGTGTTCGTCTATTCCAAGCTGTGGGTGCGCTCCGGCGCCAAGAGCGACATCGAGTTCTACGAGCTTCGCTACTCGGGCAGGGCCGCCGCGTTCCTGCGCGGCTTCCGCGCCATATATCTCGGGCTGGTGTTCAACGTGATAACGACGGGGCTCGTGATGCTGGCGGCGATAAAGATAGGCCAGACGCTTTTCGGCGTCGGGCAGTGGACGGTCGTCGCAGTCACGGCCGTCGCGTCGATAGTGTATTCCGCCGTGGGCGGATTCCGCGGCGCGATATACACGGACTTCTTCCTCTTCGTCGTCATAATGGTCGGGGCGGTCGTGGGCATGTACTACGCCGTGAACCATCCTGCAGTCGGCGGATTCTCTGCGATGATGTCGAACCCCGTCGTGCAGAGCCATCTGTCGTTCTTTCCCGATCCGTCCAACGCCGATCTTTTCGTCGCCGTGTTCGTGATTCCGGTCGCGATCCAGTGGTGGAACGTGTGGTATCCAGGTTCCGAGCCGGGCGGCGGCGGCTATATCGTCCAGCGCATGCTTTCCGCGAAGAGCGAGGGGCATTGTGTCGGCGGCTCGATACTGTACCAGGTCATCAACTACGCGATCCGCCCGTGGCCGTGGTACCTAACCGCGTTCGCTTCGCTCATCGTGTTCCCCGACCTTGCATCTCTCCAGAAGGCGTTCCCGAACGTCAATCCCGCGCTCGTCAAGGGCGATCTCGCCTATCCCGCGATGCTTACGTTCGTGCCGAACGGCTGGCTTGGAGTCGTCGCGGCGTCCATGATGGGCGCTCTCTTCTCCACGGTGGCGGCGCATCTTTCCATGGGGTCAAACTACATCGCCAATGACTTCTGGAAGCGCTTCGTCCGCCCGGAGGCCGAAGAGCGCGAGCTCATCGTCGTCGGACGCGTGACCGTCGTCGTCCTGATGGCGCTCACCGCCATAATCTCCCCGTTCCTCATTTCGGCTGGCGCGGTCTTCAACCTGATTTTGCAGATCGGCGCGGGCACGGGGCTTATCTACCTGCTCCGTTGGTTCTGGATGCGCATCAACGCATGGAGCGAGATCACGGCGATGGCCGTCTCGTTCGCGGTGGCCGTATTCCTTCAGCTTGTCTATCCGCATCTCGGCGGACCTGAGCTGGCGGTCTGGCACCGGCTCCTGATCGTGATGTCCGTCACGACGGCTGCATGGGTCGGCGTGACACTCCTCACGCCGCCGACCGAGGCTGCGAAGCGCGCGGCGTTCCAGAACAAGATCCGTGCCAGCGGGCACGACATCGCTTGGGGAATGCTGGCTATGACGGTTTCATGCGCCGCCATCTATTCGCTCATGTTCGCGGGCGGATACTGGATATACGGCCGCATCGCGTTTGCCGCGGTGATGACGATCGTGTCCGTCGCCTCGGGGCTCCTGCTGATTCCAATCTTGCACCGTCTCAACCACAAGTCCACAGGCGACTGTCAACTTTAAACTTTCAACTTTAAACTATTATGTCCTACGAAAAAGAACTGACAGCGGCAGAGGTCAAGGCCAAGGCGAAGGAATGCGGCGCCGATATTGTCGGCATCGCTCCTATGACCCGCTGGGAAGGTGTGGCGGACAAGCAACACGACCCACGCTACATCTTCCCTGACGCGAAGTCGATGATCGTCTTTGGTTTCCGCATCCCGCGCGGCTCGCTGCGCGGCGTTGAAGAAGGCACGCACTACCTCAACTACGCGACAATGGGATATGCCGCGCTCAACTCCATCTACGGGCCGATGGTCCTGTGGGAGATGAACCGCTTCATGGAAGATCACGGCTACGAGGCCGTGCCAATGGCGAACGTCGGCGGCGGCGAAGCCGTCAACCCCCTCACGGGCAACTTCCGCAAGGGCTGGAGTCGTCCCGTCCGCCCAGGGCTTCCCGCGCCCGACGTTGCGGTCGATTTCCGCATGGCGGCGTTTCTCGCCGGACTTGGCGAGTTCGGCTATTCCCGGGCCTTTCTGACGCCGGAATTCGGCCCCCGCCAGCGTTTTGCGATAATGCTGACGGACGCGGAGCTGGATCCCGATCCGATCTACGTCGGAAAGATCTGCGACCGCTGCATGGAGTGCGTCAAAAACTGCCACGGCAAGTGCATCTCGCCTACGGAGACCGTGAAGAAGACGATATGCGGTGTGGAGGTCGAATGGGCCAAGCGCGACGAAATGGCCTGCTCCAAGGCCTTCCGCGAGGGCGGGCTCAACCGCGAGCTTTCGCCTTTCGACGGCAACTATCCGCGCAAGTACGGCTACGGCCTCGCGCACGAAGGCAGCTGCGGCTGCATCCGCGCCTGCATGGTCCACCTGGAGCGTCGTGCCAAGATGACTCACGGATTTCGCAATCCCTTCCGCAAGGAGGGCTGGCAGCAGTGGGAGATCGACCACTCCAAGCCATACGAGATTCCGGCGGACACGCTCAGGGAATACGAGGGCAACATCGAGTCGCACGACGCCTACACGAACTACAACATCAAGTCCAACTACGGTACGAAGGCCGCGGCGGGGCTTGTTCAGGACAACTCGTCCAGCGGAGGCGTGGCGTGACCGAGAATTTCCCAGATGTCACGAGCGCCGAGATAAAAGCGCTGGCGAAAAGGGTCGGCGCGGACTGCGTCGGCATTGCGCCGATGAGCCGCTGGGAGGGTGCGCCGAAGCAGAACGACCCGCGCTACATTTTCCCGGGCGCGAAGTCGATGATAGTCTTCGGCTTCCGCATCCCGCGTGGACTTCTCCGCGGCATCGAGGAGGGAACGAGGTTTCTCGACTATCCCGGCATGGGCTATGCGTCGCTCAACCAGGTGCACGGCCCCATGGTACTCTGGAAGCTGAACCGCTATCTCGAAGAGCGCGGATACGAGGTGTTTCCGCTGCAGAACGCGAACGGCGGCGATGCGGTGAACCCGGTGACAGGCAAGTTTCGCGCCGGACTCAGCCGCCATGTCGCGGAGGGTCGCCCTGCGCCCGACGTGCTTGTGCACTTCCGCATGGCGGCGTATCTCGCGGGGCTCGGAGAGTTCGGCTGGTCGAAGATGTTCCTCACGCCGGAGTTCGGGCCGCGCGTCCGCTTCGCGATGCTGTTCACCGATGCGGAATTTGACGAATACGACCCAATTTACGAAGGCCACATCTGTGACCGCTGCAAACTTTGCGTCAGAAACTGCGCGGGGCACGCGATATCGATGACGGAGTCCGTCAAGGTCACGGTATGCGGCCACGAGATCGAGTGGGGCAAGCTGGACGAACTTGCCTGCGAGGAGGGAATACACGGCGGAGCCGACAAGTCGCTGTCGCCGTTCGAGGGCGACTTCCCGAGGCAGTACGGATATGGCCGCGCCGTGGAGGGCGCGTGTGGATGCATCCGTGCCTGCATGGTTCACCTCGAGCAGCGCAACAAGCTCACCAAGACATTCCGCAATCCGTTCCGCAAGCCGGGATGGAAGCAGTGGAAGATCGATCACACCAAGCCGTATGAGATTCCGGCTGACATCGCCAAGGAATACATAGGCCGCATGGAGGACAGGGAGGGACGCGTCGAGACCGACGAAGACCCGTTCAGCCCTCTCAACGACTGATGAAAGCGAAGCGCAGACATATTTTCGGCGAGGCGTTCCTGGGTGATGCGCCCATTGACTTTCAACGTGCTATGTGGTATTTTATTCAAGGTAAAACAGACTGGGGGTTATGCCTTCTGTCAAACAACTCCGAAAGGGGGAAAGGGGTAAGATGAATCCGATGGCAATGCGCAAGTGCTCAAGGGCGCTGAGTGGGTTTTTTGTCGCGTGTCTCGCGTTCGCGGCGCACGGATCGACAAACGTATTCAACGACGCCGTGTTCTGGTTCCGCGGCGGCAAGGATTTGAACAGTGACGGCTACATTCGGCAGGGCGAGTTCTTCGACGACCTCCATGCAGACGATCCAACGCATGCCAACCACAAGATGTCCATGTCGACATCGTACTACACGGGAGATTCCGCTGGGTTTAGGGCAAACGCCGTTATTCGGAGCGAGCCGGTTGTTTTTCCGGCGTTGGGGAAAGGCGTAGTTAAAAACATGCGGGTTCTGCGCATTTCCAATGTGGCCGTGAAACCATCTGGCAGTACTAAAAACTATTATCTTCCGTTCGTGGTCAATCCTCATAGCGTCTTTGCGGACAACAACATATCCAACAAATATACGATCGTCAGCAGGGTAAAGCTGGATGAGGACGGGCTTGACCGTGATGAGTGCCTATTTAAGATAGGGTACAGTGCATCGGCAAAACAGGGAATGTATCTTTCTCTCGCGAAATCTCCTGCAAGCTCGGGCATAACCGATATTGGATCCAGATACATAAAGGGAAAATGCACGCCTAACAGCGGGAGCGACGATGCAAGCTTTAATTTCCCCATCCGGATTCCGACGAATACATGGGTAGACTTAGCAGTGGTGGTGGGGAATGGCAAGCTGCGCGTTGGCATTGCCACGCCAGAATCGTCCGCAAATCATGGCGACAACCCCACCATCGCTTTTGCTGAAACAGACATGTGGACGGACAACTGCCCGTTGCTCTCTGATGGCTACAGGATGTTTTGTTTTAACGGGCAGACGGCTCCTAAAGAGGCAAATGCCGCCGACCAGACGTGTTTCATCGGCAGTGTCCAGCAGTTGGCTATATGGGGCAGGGCGCTTAGCGACCAGGAGGTCATGGAAGCGTTCGGTATGCCGCGACCGGCAATTTTCAGGATTGGTTTCGACAATGGAAGCTCGCACGAATTCGGCGGTACGCGGTCGGGTTCGTCGCAGGAGATCGACGGGCTTGGCTCGTGGCAGGACATTGCCAACACGATGAAAGTCGGCGACACTTGGACGGTAAACTTCACCGCCTTGCGTGACGAAGCCAACCTTGCGCAGATACTCACCATCAAATCGCTGCCGGATTCGGCGACAGCCACGATCGAGCCCAGATTGAACGATCAGTCTCTAGGGGAAATGCGCATGGCGAAAGACGGTTGCGCATTTTGGCCTGTGCCTAAAGAACTTATCTCCGCGGGCGAGAATACGCTTGTCATTGAACGTAAGAATGGTGGTGGAGACGTATTCAAAATAGACGCAATGGAGCTTGGTGGCTCGCTCGGCGTGGGAAAGATGACCGCAAGCAGCGAGGACGATGGAAGGGTCGATCCGGAACGTATTAAAACCGGGGTTCCGTCTGCGGCGGATCCAAATACTCAGCACTGGCCACAGGAGCTCAGGCCATCTACGGGCATCACCAACCTTCACTTCCGCGTCTGGGTCGATCCCGATGTGTCCGACAGGGCCTCGTTCGTTATGAAGACGGCTACACAGTGCTGTGACGCAATCGGCACGGAGTCCTTTACTATTTACATCAATGAGGTAAGCAAGAGCAAACTCAGAGTCGCTGATGGTTGGCAGCAACACAAACTTGATTTTCAGCCGGGTGAATTGCAAGGCGGGTGGAACGACTTTGAATTCATTGCGCCATTGCCATACCCCTCTTGCTACTGGCGCTTCGGCTACTTCCGCTTTGAGACGGTTCTGCCGTCAGCGTTCAGTTTTCCGCCATTTCCGGGATTGTCGGTCTTTATCAGGTAGCGCATGATGATCCGTGTTTTAGCTGCAGCATTCGCGATGGCCGTATCCTGCGGCACTGTCATCGCGGGGATTTCCTTCGAGGAGGGAATCCCCGCGTTTAGAAGAGGTGTCGATGCGTGGCGCGCGGAGAGTGGGGTGCGCGGAAAGTGGACTGACTTGGGCTTTGAGGTGGTTGCCTCCGGATGCTCTGACTTAACCATCAAGTACGACCGCTATCCGGGCATGGAGCCGTTTCGCGGCGCGGACGAAATCGTCCTCAGCATGAAGTCTGACATGCAGAACAAGGCGACTGCGGAACTGTCAATCTTCGAATTTCCGTCCAAGAAGGGCGCAGAGCCGATGAAGTTCACTGCGCCTGTTTCCAGCGAGACTAAGTTCAAAACGGGGCTGGATGCCGCGAAGAAATACCAAATCGCTTCGCTCTCCATCAGGCGCGAGCAGGAAGACGGAACCTCATGGAAAGCCGTTTTCTCGTCGTTGCGCGGCGTGTTCAAGACGACGAAAGCCGAGGCGCTGCGCGTCGAGGCGGAGACGGGAAATCCCCTGCATATCGTCCGGGAAGGGCGGGGCGAAACGCCTGTGCTCGCAATACATAACGCTGCGCAGGAAAGAATCGCCGCACGCGGAACTTTGAAAGTGGAAGGGTTCAGCGGCGAAGTGCTCGATTTGCCGGTGGACATTGCACTCGGCGCTGGCGAGGCAATCAGGATTCCCGTGCAGGTGGGCGATTCCAAAGGCGTGTGGAGAATCCGCGGCGAACTTGCCGCGGACGACGGCAGCGTAGCGTCCGTCGACACTCGCTTCGCCGTCATGGACTACCACGGCGTCACGCCGAAACAGCCGCGCGGGACATTCCGCCTCGGCGTCCACTGGCACTTCCCTCGGTACACTGACGGCGACCGAGGCCTCGCCGCGTCGGCAATCGTCGCCTGCGGCGCGAAGCTCACGCGCGCGGACTTCGCGAACATGGCGAGCATCCAGCCAGCGGGTCCGGACAGCTGGGAGTTCGCGCGGACGGACGAGCTTTTGAAGGAACTCGATGACAACGGACTTTCGCTTGACGCGATAATCTTTAAGACGCCGCGGTGGGCGATGACTCCGCCGCCTGCCGACACCACCCTGCCTGCGCACGCCGTGCGGCCTCCCGTTGCCGGGACCTTCGGCGCGTTCTGCGAACGTCTCGCCGCGCGGTACGGCACGCGGATCGACTACTACGAGATCGGCAACGAATGGGACCTCCGCTTCGGCGGGACATACGACGAGGCGGTGGCCGTGCAACGCGAGGCGTACTTGGGGCTGAAGAAAGGATGCCCCGACGTCTGCGTGATACCGAACGGCTGGGCCGCCGCGGGAGACATCCCGAGCATAGACGGGAAGGGACGCACCAGGATACACGAACATTTCCTGAAGAACGCCAAGGACTATTTCGACGTCGATACGATTCACAGCCACGGTCCGTTCCCGCGATACGTGAACTCGATATCGCGGAAGCTTTTCCCGCTTCGCGAGCGCACCGGAGCGTCCGGCAAACCCTGGTTCTCGAACGAGTCTGCCCTCACGAGCTTGTGGAGCGAACGCGACGCCGCCATAGCCGTGTGGAAGAAAATCCTCTGGGCCTGGGCGCATGGAAGCGTCGACTACGTATGGTACAACCTTCGTGCGACAGGGTGGGACCCCAAGAACTCGGAACATTGCTACGGTCTTGTCACGGCGGACTTCTTCCCGCGCGATTCCTACGTTGCCTTCGCCGCGCTCGCGTCCACGTTCGGCGGCGGCGAATTCCGCCGTGCGATTCTCGACACCGATTCCCGCTTCGTGTTCGAGTTCAGGAGGGGGGGCGACCTGGTTCTTGCGTCATGGGATGAATCTGGGCTGGCCGACGTCAAGGTTCCGGTGGAGACGGACGCAAAACGCGCCTATCGCGTCGACCTCATGGGCAACAGGACCGCCGTGCCCCTGGGGGGCGGGAGAGCTCGGCTGACGATCGCGTCCGTGCCTTCCGCGCTGGTGTTGGAAGGCGCCACGTTTGCGTCCGTCGACGATGCGGCCTTCTGCGTCAAAAGCGAAGGCGAAGGCACGCGTACAGTCGAAATCACGCCGGACTCTCCCGATCGTGCGCCGGACTTCGTCCTCGAAGCGCCGCAGCAGGTGCACGACTTCTTCGAGGCGAATCCCACGGAGACGGAACGGCTTTGGCGGGGCCCGAAGGACAATTCGGCGAAAGTCTGGCTGTCTAAGGACGAGCGCGGACTACGCATCCGCGTCGATGTTGAAGACGACGAACACCGCGAGCCGCCGGCGAGCGCCGCGCGGAACGAAGGCGACTGCGTCGAAGTCTCCATTGCAGATCAGAGCGGCAACGGGCAGCGTCGCTTCTGCTTTGCGCCTGCGGAACGCGTTGGTACGCTGACGCGCTACGATGCGCTTGTTCCGTACGATGCCGCTTCGGGATTCACCGCGAAGACGCTTGAAGACGGAGTGCGCTTCAATCTTGTCGTCAACGACAGCGATAGCGACAGGAGGGAGACCGCAATCGGCATAGCCACGGAGGCGTTTCTTTCCGGAAGCGCCGCGTCCGTTCCGATTGTACGCTTCGCAAAGCCCGGTGCCGGCATCAAGATCGACTTCGATTCCGAACGCGGGGAGGTAAAGCCGCTCCACGGCGTGAACAACGCGCCTGTCCGCGTGAACGGGAAACAGGGCCAGGACGAATTCAAGTCCGCCGGCATACCGTTCGTGCGCACTCACGACACCGCCTACTCCTTCGGCGGCACGCACTACGTCGACATCCCGAACGTGTTTCCCGACTTCGACGCGGACGAGACGGATCCCGCGAACTACGACTTCGCCTACACCGATGCGTACCTGAAGCCGATTGTCGCGGCCGGGTGCAAGCTCTTCTATCGCCTCGGCGTCACGATCGAGAACAACTGGAGGGTCAAGGCATACAACATCTATCCGCCGAAGGACTACGCCAAGTGGGCGCGTATATGCGAACACGTCGTGCGCCACTACAACGAAGGCTGGGCGGACGGCTTCCGCTGGAACATAGAGTACTGGGAGATATGGAACGAGCCGGAGAATCCGGCGATGTGGCAGGGGACGAAGGAGCAGTTCTTCGAGCTCTACCGCGTGGCGGCGAACCACCTCAAGGCGACGTTCCCGCAGATAAAGGTCGGCGGCTACGCAGGGTGCGGATTCTACACGGTCGACGACGCCAAGCGGCGCGAGGAGAGCGCGTTCTACAGGAGCTTCGTGACCTGGTTCGAGGATTTCTGCCGCTACGTTAATGCGCCCGATACGAAGGCGCCGCTCGATTTCTTCTCGTGGCATCTCTACGTTTCCCAGGACTGGCCGGTTGACCGGATCGCGACGCATGCGGCGTATGTGCGCAGGACGCTCGATGCGGCCGGGCTGAAGGGGACGGAAAACATCTTCAACGAATGGAACGTCTTCCGCGGCGACAGGAAAGACCAGTTCGAGATGTGCAAGACGCACGTCGGTGCGGCGAACGTGGCCGCGGCGTTCTGCGTTATGCAGGATTCGTCAATAGACAAGGCGATGTACTACGATGCGTGCCCCACGCGCGTCTATTGCGGGCTCTTTACCTTCCCTGGGCATCGCACCACGCCATGCTACGAGGCGTTCCGCGCGTGGAACGAACTTGCGAAGCTTGGCACGGCGGCCGAAGTGAAGTGCGGCGCAAAGGACATCTATGCCGCGGCCGCGAAGAATGGTTCGCGCCGCGCGTTCATTGTGTCCAACGTCGGGAAGGAGAACGCGTCGGCGGCGCTTGATGTTGGTGGAGGCGTCTTCAGACTGTATCGCGTCGATGCCGAACACGCGAAGCTCTCTGATTGCGGCGAATGGCGCGGCGGCGCGCTTGGCATCCCTGCAGACGGCTTTGTCCTCGCCCTCTCGGGATTTTCGCTTGGCGATGCGCCGGCAGCAGACCGCGCGCCGTCCTCGTCCGACAACGGGCTGTGACATGACGGAGGAACCATGAAATCGAACAGCATACTGCGCGTCCTTGTGGCGTTGGCCGCATCATCCTCTGCCTTCGGGCTATATGCGCTGGAGCAGGGCCGTGCCGATCCGCGCACGCGCACGTTTCTGCCGCCTGCGCGGGTGGTGTGGACGTCC
Organism: uncultured bacterium; assembly: GCA_902780865.1. Lineage (GTDB taxonomy): Bacteria > Verrucomicrobiota > Kiritimatiellia > RFP12 > UBA1067 > UBA1067. The sequence continues at coordinate 6,436 of CACZHC010000011.1, read as the reverse complement.
GGCGACGCCGTTTACGGCAACAGGTCGGTCGTGAAAAACGCCGAGAGCCTGCTGCTGCCGCGCCACGGACAGATTCCCGAAGAGCGCTGGAGGGGCGTCTGCGGCTGCGCGATGGATAACAACGGCGAGCCGGCTTCGGTGATCCTGGATTTCGGGCGCGAACTGCACGGCGGGCTCCAGATCGGGAGCATGTGCCAGCGCGGCATGAAGATGCGCGTCCGCTTCGGGGAGAGCGTTGGCGAGGTTATGTCGGACATCGGTACGAAGTCGGCCAGCAACGACCACGCGATACGCGACGGCGTGCACGACATACCGTTCATGGGCATTGTCGAAATTGGCAACACTGGCTTTCGCTTCGTGCGGCTTGACCTCGTCACCGCGGGCAAAGTCAACCTCGAGTGCGTACGCGCCGTTTCGCTTATGCGGCCGATGCCGCGCCTCGGCGAATTCAGGTGTTCGGACGAGCGCCTGAACCGCATATTCGACACGGCTGTGCGCACCGTCCATCTCTGCTGCCAGGATTATCTCTGGGACGGCATCAAGCGCGACCGGCTCGTCTGGCTCGGCGACATGCATCCCGAGGCGTGCGCGATACTGTCCGTCTTCGGCGCGGCGGAAGTCCTTTCCGATTCCATCGACTACGCAATCGCCACGACTCCGCCCGACGGCTGGATGAACAACATGCCGAACTATACGCTCTGGTTCCTCCGCGTCGTGCGCGAATGGCATCGCTACACCGGCGACGCCGCGTGGGTGCGCGCGCGCGGCGAATACCTGAAGGCGACCGTCGCGCACGTGCTGGAGAACGTCCGCGGCGAATCCGCCGCGTACGGCGACGGCCCGCACTCCAATGTGTTTCTCGACTGGCCCACGCAGCACAACAAGCCCGCCGTCCACGCCGGCACGCGCGGACTTCTCGCGCTCGCGCTTGACGACGCCGCGGAGCTGATGGATGTGGCGGGCGATGCTGCGCTCGCCGCGAAATGCCGCGACGAGGCCGCGAAGGTGCGTGCGGAACGGCCCGATCCCGCGGGGGCGAAGTCCGCTGCCGCGCTTCTTGCGCTCGGCGGCCTTTCAGACGCGAAGGAGATGTTCCGCGACGTCATCGGAAAGAACGGCAACGAAGGGGTCTCGACCTTCTACGGCTACTACATGCTGGAGGCGATGAGCGCAGCGGGCGAGAACCAGCGCGCAATGGACACGGTGCGCGACTACTGGGGCGGGATGCTCGACATGGGAGCGACAAGCTTCTGGGAGGACTTCAGCCTTTCGTGGACCAACAACGCCTCGCGCCTCGACGAAATGCCGGTCAGCGGGAAGAAGGACATCCACGGCGATTTCGGCGAGTTCTGCTATCCCGGCTACCGCCATTCCCTCTGCCATGGATGGAGCGCGGGCCCTGCGGCGTGGTGCATCGCGCATGTGCTCGGGCTTGAGGCTACGGACGACGGCGGCATGACGGTGCGCGTGAAGCCGTTCCTGGGAGACCTCGCATGGGCTGAGGGCGCGCTCCCGACGGCGCGGGGCGTCGTGCGGGTTCGCCACGAGAGACGTCCGGACGGATCGATCGACACGAAGATCGACGCTCCGCCCGGAGTCAGGATAACTGGCGCCGGCAAATCCAGCCCATGATGCCATGTCATTCGGAAAACCAAGGAGTGGAACTATGAAAGCGATGTTGGCGACAATTGCGGCTTTGCCCGCCCTGATTGCGTCGGCGGAGATCGATCCCCTGACTACGCGCTGGACATTCGGTGCGCACGAGCCCTACACGATGTACCGCAGGGTCGGCAAGAGCTGCACCGGCAGCATAGACGGCAACGCCCTGTGGGTGAAGGACTGGCTTGACTGGTTCGACGAGCACGCGCCAGAGAAGATGGAGGAAGTGGGGCTCAACTTCCTCCACTCGCGCTTCTACAAGGGCATGGGCTGGGAAATGGAAAAGGGCGACTTCCCGAATGTGCAGAAGTTCGTCAGGAACTGCCACGCACATGGAGTGAAGACCCTCGCATACGTCCAGTTCTGCACGCTGTACCCCGAGTTCATGAGAAGGGAGATCCCCTCGATAGACGACTGGGCGACCGTCGACTGGCAGGGCAACAAGAACCTGTGGGGCGGACAGTACTTCCGCTGGGCGCCATGCCTAAACTGCCGCGAGTGGGAGGAGTACATCAAGCGCATGTGCACGATCGCACTCACGGACGGCGGCTTCGACGGCATCATGTTCGACAATGTGTTCGACTATCCGTGTTACTGCGCCCGCTGCGAAAAGGCCTTTCGGGAGTGGCTTGCGGGGATTCCGGAGGACGAGCGCTTGCGCAGGTTCGGCTTCGCCGACGCCTCGTCCGCCCTGCTGCCGAGGATGGGCCGCAGCCAGATGCACCATCTTGACGCAAAGGATCCGGTCTTTCAGGCCTGGGCGCTCTGGAGATGCGAGACGATGACAGGGGTGATGTCCCGCTTCCGGGCGCATATAAAGTCCGTAAAGCACGATGCAATAGTCTCCGGCAATCCGTCGCCGTACCGCAGCCGGGCGCGGTTCCTGGACCTGGCCCAGAACATGGCGGAGCTGTGCAGGCCGTTTGACTTCATAATAATGCAGAACACGAACTTCCCCGAGGTGAAGGGCGGGCGCATCTTCAACCGCGTCCGCGACCTGAAGTTCGCGCAGGACCTCGGACAGCGCATCGTCGCCCTGTGCGACACAGACAGCACGATCATTCCGGAGCGGGAGGCGAAGTTCCTCATGCCGATGGTCGAAGATGTCGTGTTCGGCGGCATTCCGACAGACCGCACGATTCTTACGCCTTCTCCCGAGCCGGGTTTCCTGCACAAGGAAGTCTTCGAGAGACGCAAGCGCCTGCACGCCGTGTTCGACAAGTTTGTCGCATCGCATCGAGCCGAGCTTTCGGCGCCTATGATGCACCCGGTGCGCATCTTCTATCCTGAAAGGGAGGTGCTTTTCTCCGAGACAACGCACCAGGGCATTGCGGCGGCCGAGGAGATATTCCTGCGCGGCCACATTCCATACGGCTATCTCGTGGCATATCCCGGCGAGCCCATCGCCGTGCCCGATGGTACGGATCTGATTGTTGTTCCCGGTCTCGTCTCGCTTTCCGACGCGCAAATGGATTTCCTTGTGGGATGGGCGAAGAAGGGCGGGCGGCTCGTCGTCACCGGCGACTCAGGCCGCTACGACGAGTGGAACGCGCAGCGGCGCGTCAACGGCTTCATTCCCCGGCTGGCCGGGTTGCCGAATGTCGTGCTGCGCGAGTCGTCCGACATGATCGCCGGCGCAGACCTCGACTGGTGCTATACCGTGGATCCGCCAGAGGACGGAGGACGGAGGCTTGTCGCAGACCTCGAGAAGTCGGGGTGGCGGCCGCCAGTCCGGTTCGAGGGCCTTCCCGCCCACGTCTTCGCGGAGTATCGTCGCCTCGACAAGGACCATGTCGCGGTGCATCTCGTGAACTATGTCCCCGAAAAGCATGTCGACGGCGTGCGGCTTGCCCTCGCGCGCGGCGAAAGCGCCGAGTTCGAGGAGCCGCTTTGCGAACGGCCGGCGAAAGTGAAGGTCGGATCGGACGGTGCGCTTCCCAAGTTCGGGATGTATGCCGTCGTGACTGTCGCGACGAGGTGAGGCCATGACACCACTTGCGGCGGGATACCAGCATTTTGCGGACGGTGCGCCTTTCGCGGAGATCGCGCTCAGGCATCCGGCGGTTAGGGAAGTGTATTTCCCGTGGGTTGACGAGCCTTCGGGGCGGCCCAAGCTCGGCTTCGAGGAGGAGGACGATCCAGATGAATTGGCGGCGGCGCTGAAACGCGACCTTACGCGGCTGAGGAACGCCGGCGTCGGGCTCGACCTTCTCCTTAACGCCAACTGCTACGGGGCGGAAGCCATGAGCACCGCCCTTGAAAAACGCGTTGAAGGCATATTGGAAACGCTGGACTCGTGGGGATGCAGGCCGGAAATATGCACCGTGGCGTCGCCATTCGTCGCGCGGACGGTCAAGGCCCTTGCCCCGGATGTCGAGGTTCGCGCCTCCGTGAACATGCGGCTTACGACGCTCCAGGCGTTTCGGTATCTCGCGCCGCTTTTCGATTCGTACTATCTCGGACGCGACGTACAGCGCAATCTCGAGACAGTGAAGAGGTTTTCGGACTGGTGCCGCGCTAACGGAAAGAAGCTCTGCATCCTTGCGAACTCCGGCTGCCTGAGGAACTGCCCGTGGCAGACGTACCATGACAACCTGATAGCGCACTCCGATGACGCGATGAAGGCCGGCAACGTCAGGGGATGGAACCCGCACCTCTGCTGGACGCTCTACAAGGACAGGAAGAACTTCGCGGAAATCCTCAAGGCGACATGGGTGCGTCCGGAGGACATTCATCGCTATGACGGGCTTGTGGACGTGGTGAAGCTCGCGACGCGTCAGCATGCGAACCCCGACATGGTGATGTCGGCATACGAGCGCGGCGCGTTCGAGGGGAATCTCCTCGACCTCTTCGAACCTGGTTTCTCGCCGGCGTTCTTCCCGGCGTTCATCGACAACACGGCGTTCCCGCCCGACTGGTTCGAGAAGACGTCCGCCTGCGCCCGCGAATGCGCAGAATGCGGCTACTGCGAAAAGATTCTTGCTGAATGCATGAAGGAGCTGTAGCGGGACTTAGTGGGGAGACACCCTCGCGCGACAACACCTACGTTGCGCGACGTGTAATGGCTAGGCGACGCGGGAAGATCGATAGGCGGCAGGAGTCGTTCCCGTCTTCTTCTTGAAGTAGCGGACGAAATGGGCGTCTGAAGAGAAGCCGACCTTTAGCGCGATTTCGCGCACGGAGGCCTTCGTCCGCGAAAGGAGCGACATCGCCGCCTTGATGCGCATGTCGAGGATGACGTCACGCAGTGACTTGCCGTGCACGTTGCGGAAGCGCTCGCGCACGAGCGAGTGCGAGACGCCCAGGTGCTTGACTACGTCGTCTACGCCGATGCCCTCGGCGAAATGTCTCCGGACGAACGACAGCGCCTCCTGTATTATGTAGCCGGAAGGGGGCACCGCGCGCGTCGAGTTGCGCTCGGTCACGCCGACCGGAGGAACGAGAACGGGCTTCTTCGGCTGCTTGGCGCGCTTCGAGGACATGAGCGAGTCGAGCGCCTCTGCGGCGCGCCGGCCGAGCCCTGCGTCGTCGGTCCGCACGCTGGAAAGCGTCGGCTTCGTCGCTTCGCACATCATCTCGTCGTCGTCGACTCCAAGCACTGCGACGCGCGAGGGGATGTCTATCCTGAGCTTGCGGCAGGCGGTCAGAACGTTGATTGCCTCGAGATCCGTCGCGCCAAGGACCGCGGCTGGCTTTGGCAGGGACGCGAGGAAGTCCTCGAGCGGTCCGCGCTCCTGGCGCCAGACGACCGGCGCCGCCCCTTTTTGCGCGAGCCTCTCTGCAAAGCCCGCAAGCCGCTCGTCAGACCAGTTCGTCGGCGAAGGCGTCGGTATAAAGGCGTATGTCCTGAACTTCGACTTGGAGAGAAAGTGCTCCGCGGCAGTCTTCCCCACGGCGCGGTCGTCGTTCTTGAGAAGGGCATAGAGAGTCCCGTGGCGCGGTATCGTTCCGTCGGGGCAGTGGATCATCACGGCAGGCGTTGAGAGGTTCAGCAGCTTTTCGATCTGCGGCGTCATCACGCGGGGGCTCACGATTATCCCGTCGAGGCCCTCTGTCACGATGGCGTCCAGAGCGGCGCCGTTTATGTCGCCGGGATCCTGCACGAAACGGATGCTCCAGTCGTGTCCGTCGTTGACGTAGTTGAAGATGCCGGTGAGCTCGTTTCGGCCGGCGATTCCGTTTATCGTTGATATGACCAGTACTTTCCGCATGGGGGCATTATAGAACACAAGTGTCGAAAATGTCAATAGAATTTTGTCGAAAGATGCAATACGCATTGTTGACTCATGGACAATGCTGGTGATAGAATGGCGGCACATAAACGCAGTATTGCGACAACCAAAAAAAGGAGAATGAAACTATGGATTTCATGAGCACGGTGAAGGGTTCCCTGCTGGAAGGCTTCTATCCGGCCGGCTGGGACATGAAGAAGATTGACAAGTGCTGCAGCAACAAGCCTGCCGACGTCTTGAAGCCGCAGAAGTTCTGGAACAAGGCGTTTAAGCCCGTCCAGTGCGGCGACCTCGTCGAGTTCGAGGTGAAGATGGGCCACGAGATCGCGTCGGAGATCCGCAAGGCGAAGGAGCGCGGCGAGAAGATCGCGTTCATCCTCCCAGTCGGTCCGATGGGCATGTACAAGTGGGCGGTCTACTTCCTCAAGGAGTGGAACGTCTCGTGTGAACACGTCTGGTGCTTCAACATGGACGAGTGGGCGGACGGCAAGGGCAACACGCTCGTCGGCGACGCGAGCTTCCAGTATGCGATGGAGCAGGCGTTC
>CACZHC010000010.1 GCA_902780865.1 uncultured bacterium | reverse complement strand
CCTTCGCCAGTCGCGACGCTCCCGTAGCTGCACCAGTCGTGCTTCAGGTAGTCAAAGCCCCATTCGGCATAGGTCTTCGCATCCTGCGCCTCGTGCTGCCAGCTTCCTTCGCATCCTCCGCATGTCTTTGGCCCGGGTGAAGAATAGATCCCGGCCTTGAACCCCTTGGAGTGGATGTAGTCGACAAGCCCCTTCATGTCCGGAAAGCGCTTGTTCGTGTTTACCTTTCCATTCTCGTCACGCACAGGACCGTGGAGTTCCTTCATCCATGACGTTGGCTTGTTCTGCCAGAAGTCGTCGATGTTGACGTATGCCCAGCCGTGTTCGGCAAGCCCGGTCTTCTCGAACGCATCCGCCGCTTTGCGGACATCGTCGGCGGTTACATTCCAGGAGAAACAGTTCCAGCTGTTCCAGCCCATCGCGGGGGTCAGCGAGATCTTGTCGCCGACCTTGATCGTGAAGTCGCGGCAATCGCGCCCCTCGCTGTTTTCTGCGACAATAGTAATCTTGTACTCGCCTGGCTGATCAATTGCGCCAGTAATCACATGCATCACCGGATCGAAGGTTATTTTTTTGCCGCAAAGGACGCAAAGATCGCAAAGACATTCGCTACAGTTCTTTGCGCACTTTGTGTTCTTTGCGGCTAAGGAAATCTTCATCGGCCTCTGGCCTGTGACTGGCACGCGGTAGATGATCGGATGGCCGGGTCTCACGCCGTACACGACAGGCCCGTTGATGCGCGGTTTTGCGCTCTCTGGAGGCGTAAGAATGCCAAGCTGTGGCGTGTGCATCCTGACGTCGTTCGGCGGATACTTCCCGTCGGCAAACTCGAAGACGGTTCCGAACGCCCATCCGGCCATTATGCCGTCAGCGCCGGACACCTCAAGAACGACGGACTCAAGGCCCGTCAGGTCCACCGTCGCATCAAGCTTCACGCCTTTCTTGACGCCCGCCTTCTCCCACATGACCTTTCCGTCCGGAGCGACTATGCGGAATGTCGCAGGTTCGTCCACCTCGTTGCGGCAGTCGACTCCACTGACGGCGCTGAGCGAAACTGCACCGCCGCCAAGCGGGATCGTGACTCGACTGGGCGTCTTGACGCAAAGCGAAGCCCAGTACTTTTTCCCGGCAAGGCACACGTCTCCAAGGCGCGTTCCGTTAGGTCCCGCCTCTTTGCTGATATCCATCATCGGGATATCGTACTTGATGCCCGCAAAAGCCGTGGTGAATGTTGCCAGTGTTGCCAGTATTGACAATATAAGTTTCCAATTTCCAACTTGCAACATTGGGTATTGGTAATTGGCAATATTTTCACATTTACACATTGTCATTTTTACCTGATGAAGATGGCTAGACCGTGTTTGAACTTGGCCTTGAGTACGCCGTTCACATACTCCGGAACGAATCCGCGCACCTCCGCGCCGTTCACGTAGACCTTCCACGACGCGAAATTCTCCGCATCGACGACGTTCGTCAGATTGATCGGCACCGTGTAGTTCGACGCGAGTTCGCCCGGGAAATTCGTCAGATACAACTTGCCGTTCGGTGCCGGACGGAACTTGGTGATCGTGGGGCTGGACGCAGCGGCGGAATCGACCGTGAGGCCGCCGATGGAGATATTTGCGTCTGCTATCGACGAGGTGTCAAGCGTTGTGCCGGATGCGACCGCAACAGAACCGCCATCGACCGAAAGGGGGCGCACAAGCGTCGCATCGACGTCGAAAGAAACGACGCCCTCCGCGACTTGCAGACAGGCGTTCGTCGCGAGCGTGGCGACGGCCTTCGCGTTGTTCACCGCAAGCGTCCCGGCGCCAACCTTGCGAAGGTTAATGGTCGTCGGCGCGTCCGCCGCGAACTTCGCGTTGAGGATCTCGCTCAAATTCGTGCGAGAGGAAACGTCCAGCCCCAGCGTCGCGACCGTCGCGGACGAGTTCGTGACAACGTGGTTTCTGGAAAAAGACCAATTGCCGTCGTTCCAGTCGTCGATCCAGGCGATGCCGTTCACGGTGTTCGACGTGCCGTTGAGGTCGATGACAAGCGGGCCTGTTTCGCTTGACGCGAGGCCGTTGGCAATGAAGACGGGTCCAGTCTGCGGACCATGGGGGAGAACGTCATCTGACCCCATTTCGAGGATGCAAAGGCCGCCGAGGACGAAGCGACCCGAATGGCCCCAGACGAATCTGCCGCCCTCGTCGGTGGAAAGCGTGACCGTCTTCCGGTTGGTCGAGTAGGAATTCTGGAGCAGGACGAAGTCGCCGTCGCCGGCCGTCTCGAACGTCCCCGGCCCGGCGAAGAGCCGATAGTCGTAGCCATAGGAGCGCAGCTTGATGGGCTGGCCGTCCACGCTCTGGAGAATGATCTTCGCACCGTCGGAGACCTGAAATTTCGTGGAAGCCTCGCTAAAAGACCACATTTCCCCTCCCTCGAAGAGAATGCGGGCGGCGACGGAGGCGTTCTGGTTGCTGATAAAATGGTAGGACGCCGTTCCGTTGGCGAGAAGCCGCAGGATGTCGTTCGTTCCGGTGTCGGACGTGACATCACTGCAAAGCGTGAACTTCGAGCCGTGGCCGACCGTGCCGATCATGTTGGTGTAGGTGTCTCCGAAGGCGGTCGTGATTTTGTTGCCGACGGGATTTTTCCAGTCAAGGTCCCGCGCCGTCGGCTCCGAGACGACGATCGTGCCGCCCTTTCCCCTGAACAGGATGTTCCGGTTCCGCCACGTCACCATCCGCGCGCCATTCGTAATCGTGACGGTGACGGGTCGGGACGACCAAGTTCCGCCGACTGTCACCGTATGCCAGTTCGTGCAGCCCGCGCATGCCTCGCCGTCGAGCAGCAGGTCGTTGTAGAGGTTGAGGAATTTGTAGTACCTCGCCGAGTCTTCCGCCGTGAATGCGTAGCCGTCGCCGCTGGAGGAGACTGTTCCGGTGTAGCCGTTGTTGTCGGAATCGGTCGTCGCCGTAAACTCCGAGGGCGCGGCGAAAACACCACGTCCAGTCAGCAAAACCGCACCGCAAAGCGCGGCGGCAAAGAAAGAATGCGCCATGTTAATTCTCATGTTTCTCCTTTCACATTGGCAACATTATACCATATTCCCAACCGCGCAACATACCCGATTGTGCGAGACAAAACAACTCAATCGGGCAATGTGAAAGTCGAAATACCATTGGCTCATGGTTCTCAAGCTATGCAAGCAACGGCAATATATGTTATTCTATTGCAGCAGTGAAAACTGGCAAGCATGAGGAAATTAGATGAAACACGACATAGAGGCAATATGCGAGTTGATGCGTGAATGTGGCAGAACCATAAAGGACATCGACAGGGCAACGCTGCAGATCGGCTCGAAAGCCGGTCACGCCAATTTCGTCACGGACTGCGACAAGAAAGTACAAGAGCGGCTGAGAACCGGGCTTCTGAAGATAATGCCCGACGCACATTTCATAGGCGAAGAAGGCACGACACAGGAATTCTCGCCAACAGGAAAGTTCTTCATCGTAGATCCAATCGACGGCACCACAAACTTCATAAAGGATTTCCAAGCAAGCAGCATCTCGGTCGCGCTCGTCGTCGACGGCAGGGCAGAACTTGGCGCGATATACAACCCCTACCTTGACGAGATGTTCACGGCGATACGCGGGCATGGCGCCTTTTGCAACGGGCAGAGAATCCACGTCTCGTCAGAACCGCTTGAAAACGGACTTGTCATCTTCGGAACTTCCCCATACAACGAGGAATTGAGCGAGCGCTCCTTCAAGCTCGCCTATTCGTATTTCAAAAAATCGGTAGACGTCCGGCGAACAGGATCCGCTGCGCTCGACATGTGTTCTGTCGCGGCCGGACGCGCAGAGTTGTTCTTCGAACTGTCGCTTTCCCCTTGGGACTATGCGGCAGGCGCGCTGATCGTCGAAGAGGCCGGCGGAATCGTCACCGACATCGACGGAAACGCGCTCGTCTACGACCGCAAGAGTTCAATCCTCGCCCGAAACAAGGTAGCGCGTCCGCTCGCATGAGCTGTAGCTAAAAGTCAAGGCAAAGGTCTACGACACAGGAGCGAGGAACAGAAAGCTCCACGGCAGCCACCCTTCCGCTACACTCCTCTTTCACCTTGATGCCAACGCCATTGGCCGTTGCACTTTTGATCTTCCATTCTTTCGGCACCGCAAAACGCGCAACTTGCGGGAAACCGCCAACGGCATCAACTTTTGCAACAAGACGCGATCCATCCCACTTCTGGCCAAGAAGCCCAACTGCGCCCTGTGTCAGATGACGATCGGACGTGAGAAACTGCGGATGGTCCGCAAGCGGCTGGAGGGCGAAGAGCCGAACGCCGCGCGGCGGAACTGCCGCGGAAAGACTGCCCTTCCGCTCTCCAAGGTAGGTATCCGTCCAGAACTCCCACGCGACGAAGCGTCTGTCTGGGTCTTCGCCGAGTTCATTCCACGAGACGGAAACGACTTTCTCGTCATCGCCCCAGTTGAAGAGTGCGACGACATGCCAGTCGCCGAAAGGACGCGACACGTGGAGATCCCAGACCGGCAGGTGCCCGAACATCGGATAGAGCTTCCCCGGACGCGTCGGGCACACGGGAAGCGCCTGCTGGATGAGCCGCACACGGTCTGGCGCGAGTTCAGCGAGCTTGTCGCCTGCGAACGTCTGCTGCCCGGGGAGCGCGACGACCGTCGCCTCGACCTGCGCCTGTTCGCGTGCAAGCGCACCTTGCGAGACGAGCATGCAGTCTGGGTCTGACCAGAACACGTTAGCGTGCGCGAAAAACTGGTTGACCGTGCAGCGCGCCTGAAGAAGGATGTTCTCCCACTTTACCGGTTCGTTGGGGTGGACTATGTCCGCTCCCGTGCGGCTTGCGTCGGCATAACCCGCCTCCGCACCCGTGAAATGACCTTGACAGGCGAGAAAGATGCGGTCGTCGCCGATGCCCTTCCTGTACGCGGCGACGGTGCGCTCGAACGGATTGGGACACGACGTGTCGTGCATCGCCGCGCGCACTTCGGGCCGCTCGTAGAGATGCGCGCAGTAGCCGGGTCCGCGTCCCGACATTCCGTCGATCTTGAAGAACTCGTACCCCCACTCGTGCGATGCCCTGTCGAATATCGAAGTCAAATGCTCAAGCGCACCTGGCGCAGTCGGGTCGAGCGTATACTTTCCGTTCCATGAGCGGATGGGCTTTCCTTCCTTGTCGTGGAGGAACCAGTCTTTGTGCCGCGCATAGAATTCGTCGTTGCCTGTTCCATAGGGCGCCATCCAGAGTCCCGGTCTGAAACCGAGTTTCCGAATCTCGTCCGCGAGCCACTTCATCCCCTCGGGGAACTGCGTCTTGTACGTCTCGAGGTTCATGTTGTGGAAATTCGAGACGGGGAGTTTCGGCGAATTGTCCTGCCACGACTCGATGTTCCATATCTCCATCCCAAACGGCTTGAACCACTTCGCGGCAAAACGCGCCTCGTCAAGATTCTCCTTTGAGCCGGCTGTGTCGAAGTAAGTATTCCAGCTGAGCCAGCCAGTGGGCGCATGGGGTGAACGATCGCGGTTCGGAGCTCGCCAGTACGGCACCCAGCGCGACTTGTACCAATCCTTGACGATCTTGACTGACATCGCGTTCGCAGTCGCGTCGTCGATCTTGAGTTTCGCCGATACCGACAACTTTCCACTTTTCTCTTTCAGCTTTAAACTCTTGAACTCCAGCGCCTCGTCCGCCGATGGCGAGAAAAGCGCGTCATCGAGATTTGAGACGGCGTTGCCGCTCTTGACGGAAAGCACCCTGTCGCCCGCGATCGGCGAAAGACGGCACGGATACGCGTCGTCCCGGTAGCGGACTTCTCCGGCGAACGAGAGCGCCCCTTCGTATGCGAACGCCGTGCGATGGTAGACGAGCATCGAAACGCCCTCGCCGTCCGGCTGGAACGAAATGTAGCCGTTCACGTTGTCCCGCGCGTCAACAAGCGCAAGACGTTCTTTCGCGCCGTCGCGTGGCGAGGCGACGCGCCAGCGTGCGGCCGAACCGTCCGCGCCGACCCCCGCTCCCGTGACGACGGCCGGTCCTTTAAACGAAACCGTTCCCGAAACTTCGGCAAAGCCGTCGGCATGGGACAGGACGAGTCGTTCGCCTTCGTCGGAAAAGGCGACGTTCCAGCGTCCCACGGAAAAACCTGTGTCTGCCCAGACGGTCGCGAACGCCATCGCTGCGCAGGCGGATGCTGCTACTCTCTTCATGCCTTGAAGCATATCAAATGAGCTGCCATGCGTGCGCAAATGACATGTCAACTTTAACAGGCGAGTCGACCTTGTTTTCAGTCGTTTGAAATACCTCGAAAATACAGCCGTCGTTCTCATTGTCAGTGCAATTATACCACACTCAACCGGCTATTCGACGATGTCGTAGACACGCACGTAGTCGACGACGAAATCGTCGCCCGCCGCAGCTGCCGCGTCAAGTTCCGGGACGCCCTTTCCAGTCATGCGGTTGTTGCGGTACCATTTTGCCTCGGTCGTAACAAGGACGAATTCCTCGACCTGTGAAACCGCTTCGCCTTCTCCCTGTCCGACTTTCTGGCCGTGCTGTCTTCCGTCGATGAAAATCGTGTAACCGTCCGGCTCCCAGAGCATGCCGAAGACATGAAACGCCGTCTTGTCGAGCTTCACGGAGTTTTCACGGCTGAATGTGTCAGAGTCTACGCCCTTCAAACGCCTAGGCACGGAGAAACCAAGATAGTCCGCACCGTAACCGTTTGCGTGGAAATAGTGAGGAGTCACCTCTCCGACATCGAACGACTCCATGATATCGTGCTCAATCCCCGCTCTTCGCGGATCGAGCGAACATCCCTGCATGGGCGTCTGCATCCAGAACGCCGACCACCAGCCCGGCATCTGCTGCAGACGGCACCGGCACTCATAGTATCCGTAGCGGTGCATAAACTTCGCCTTCTCGCGCTTCGGAAGCGGCCAGAAGCCCTTGGGATTCTCCTCGTGGGGAATGTCCCAGACGAGCTCGCCCGTCTGGAGCTGCGGCGACACGAACTGTCCGTCCGCCTTCTTGACGATCTTCAAGTGAAGAAGCCCGTCCTTCACTTCAACCGCGTTGTCCTCGGGCGTCGCGAACCAATAGGCACGCTGCCCCCAGAAATTGGTGCGGTAGCTCCACTTCGACGCATCCAGCCGATCGCCGTCAAACTCGTCGTTCCAGACAAGTTTGAATTTCTTTCCCTGCGGGAGAAGCGACGGCTCGCACCCTTCAATCGTAACGACGTCCATGCATTGCGCCGTCTGCGCAAAAGCAAGACAGGCCGCGAAAGCCGCAAATAAACCCATACCCATAGACTTGTGTTTTGTCATGTCGTCTCCTTTTTGCTGCTTGTATTATACCAAACCTTCCCCTGCACAACATACCCGATTATGGAAATTAAAACTGCTCAATCGGGCAAAGCGATGGGTTCTTTCATCCCGTCTTCTTCGGACCGACCCGAGCTAGGCGGATGCCGGACGAGAGGCCGACGAGCGACCAGAACGCCCCGGCGAAGCCGACAAGCTGGATCTGGAGCGGCAGCGGAAAGATGTATACCGCGAACTGAACCGGAATCCAGACGGAAAAATCGGCGAGAAGAATCGGAAGGTAAATCTGCCGCAGGTAGCTTCGCGGCCACTCCGCGCGGCACCGCGCGAGAGAAAAGTCGCGCCCCTCCCAGAAGAAGAACACGGAATTGAGCGGAACGCAGAGAAGCGCGGACCATACGCATTTGTCGACAAGCACCTTTGCGACGAGCGTCGCAATGTCGTGCCCCGAGCCGAACATCTGCGCCTGCAGCGTGAAGAACGTATTGCTCGCCACGCCCCAAGACCCCATCCACACGCAGTTGGCGAACACCGTCAGCAGAGGGCGCGGTGGCCTTATCGAGCGGATTGAAAGCAGAAACACGCCGGGGAGAAGTCCGCAGAATGCGATTCTGTTCGCAACCGCCGCCTTCCATCCTCCGCCAGTCTGGAAATCGAAGATCGGTTGCAGCGCCGCCCGCACGCACGGCACGTAGGTGTAACCCGCCACCAACGCCGCCGCCAGCAGCCACAGCACGACCATCGGCAGCCGATTCGCCTTTACGGACTCCCAGCCGACCCGCCATAGACTCCCGCCGTCTCTACATGCTTCCATCAGCGCTGATTATACCACAATCCACGCCTCTACTGCCTGTCGATCTCGGAGAGGAGCGAACGGAGGAAGCCGGCCTTCTCGCGTGCCTTGGCCGCACGCTCCATCGCCGAGTTGTCGCCGGCGAACTTGGCGTAGGCGTTGATGATTTCCGGCTGTGGCGTCTCGAGTTCCTTTATCGCCTGCTTCAGCTCAGCGATGAGCGGAGCGCACTCCGCGTCGCGTCCCCAAGCGCCTTCTTGCACTGCGCCATGTAGTAGCGGCTCTTCGGCTCGGTGCCTGCGTCGCCCGGACGCCCCGCCTGGAGGTTTTCGGGATAAGTCGTCGACTCCTCGAAGAATTTCAGCGCCGACTTGTAGTCGCCCTTCTCCATCGCGGCTTTTCCAAGTCCAAGGCACGACTCCACGAACGGCGCGAGAAGTCCGTCTGCACCCTCCCACACGTGGAAGCGCCGCGTCGTCAGTATCTCGTGCGCCTCCGCGTAGCGTCCCACCGCGTTCAGCGTGTAGGCGTAGCGCAGGATGCACGGATCGTACTTGTCGACCGTCGCGCGATATTTTTCCATAAGCGCCAGACGCTCCGCCGCGGGAAGGTTCAGCTTCTCGGCGAGCTTGCCCGCCTCGTCGAGTGCGCGGAAATTGCCGGAATCGGCTTCGAGAGACTTCAGGTAATAGTCGTATGCCTCGCGGCTTGCGACGCCCGAAGGTATGCCCGTGTTGGTGAAGTACGAGCCGGGATGCGAGAGCGCAAAGCCAATACAGCGAAGCGCAAGGGCGTAGGAAGATGTCTTTTTGACAGGATTAACAGGATTGACAGGATTTGCGGATTCACACAGCACGACACATTTCTTCCAGTCGGCGAGGCCAGCATCTTTGCGGTCGTGGTTCCATTCGCAGCATCCGAGATAGTACCAGGTGTTCGCAAGGTCTGGCGCTGCCTTCGCCGCCATCTTCAGAACTTCTTCCTCTTCAAGCCGGTTCGGGAAGCAGTAGTCGGTGGGCATCGCCGCAGCGGCGGCAAACGCCGCTTGTGCGAGTTTAAAGTTTGAAGTTGAAAGTTTAAAGTTGCTGTCGACTCTGCACTCAACTTTAAACTTTTCACTTTCAACTTTCAACTTTTCCAGTATCGCCGCCCCCTTGAAGTAGCCGAAGAGCGCGTTCTTGTAGCTGTCGCAGGCGGCAATAGTATCCTTGAGCGGCAGGGCGCCCTCGGTCGCGTATGGCTTTTCTGCCGCGGCTTTCGCGAGCGCGGCGTCGCAGAGCGCGATTACCTCGTCGTAGCATCCGATGCCCCAGTAGTCGCTCACGCACTCCAAGAGCTGCTGCGCCTTGAGCCCGCGGTTCTTCTCGGCCGCTTCAAACCCGTCTTTTTCAACCACCGCCCAGTATTCTATCGGATCACATTTCAGCGCTCTGTCGAGCTTAACGGCGTAGGAGTGGTAAACGTTGGATGCTTTGAAAACTCCCTCTTCAACTCTCAACTTCCTCAGGAAGATGCCCTTCATCGTCCACAGCTTCGCCTCGTCCTGGCCGAGCGCGAGGGCATCGTCAATTCGCGCGAGCGCTTCCTGCCAGTCGCCTTTGAGCGCGGCAATTCTGGCAAGTTCGACATACGATTCCTTCTTGTGCGTGAGACGCCATGTGCAGCGCCAGAAGAGGTCTTCCGCACGCTTCAGGTTGCCAAGATATCGCTCCACGAGCGCGAGGTAATATTCTGGCGCAGCGTCGAGCGCGCGCGTATGGTTCTGTGTTGCGCGCGCAACCGCCTTTTCAAGATACGGCTTCGCCTCGGCGTAGCTACCGTTCTTCGCAAACCGCACGCCCATTGCAAGATTGGCCTTCGAATAGTCGGGGTCGATTTCAAGTGCGCGTTTGTAGTACGGCACGGGATCGAGAATTCCGTTCTGGAACTGGTCGAGGCGCAATCCCACCTCGTAGGCAAGTTCGGCGGACGTGTATTCCTGCGGTGGCTTCGGGTTCTCCACTTTTGGCGGCAGTTCTACATCACCCTGCGGCGGAACTGGAGTATAAGAGAGAAACACCTTGCCCGAAGCGTCTGCTATCGCCGCCGTGTAGCGCTGGTCAGCAACCCCCTTCTCTGCGGCAATCGTCTTGCACCAAGGCGCGTTCGGATCGATGGCTACGCCCTTCTCGGTAAAGACCGCCTCGCGATCCTTGAAGAGAGTGATCGTGCAATCCTTCAGTACGCGCGTCGAGTGGAAACCGACGAGCATCTTGTCATCTGCGAGACGGTCAACATTTACCGCACCGTCGATCGTCACGTTCTTGATGCCGCCGATCCCCTTCACTGGAAACCAGAACTGCTCGACCTTGCGCGTCTCGTACGGCGCGATCCACGAGTAGTCCGGCTGGTTGTCCGACCAGCAGCCGACCATCAGTTCGAGGTAGGGTCCGTCGTTGTCCGTGAGAACCTTGTCCCACACGTGCGCCTCGGGGAAGTTGCCCCAGAGGAAGAATTTCTTGCCGACCGTGATGTGGCGGTTCGAGACATGCGCCGTTCCGCACTGCTTCTTGTGATCGTAGCCGGCCATGAACGCGTTGTCGGGATCCATTCCGAAAATTGAACGCGACTCGATGGTGAAGTTCTTCCACCAAGAAAGGTCCATCGTGCCCGATATGTCGTCCGCATACTTCGAGCGCTGAGATGGAAGAAGCTCCACCTCCTCCTTCCTGGGGCCAATCGGAAAACTCGTCCAGTAGTTCTTGTGGTGGTCGAAGCCAAGGTGCATGGACGGCGGGAAGAGAATCTGATAGTCGTCGCCGCAGTGAACGGACACGTTCGCCCAGTAGATCATCGACTCGATCCACGGCTGGCGGTTCATGAAGACGTTCTCCGCCTTCAAAACGGCGCGGTCGGGGAGAAGCGAGAGGCCAATCGTCCATTTAAGGCGGCGGCAGCTCCGTCTCGCCGATCCAGATCGTCTTCGATCCGTCCGCGTTCTCGACCGCCCGCCAGTCGATGGGCATCGCCGTCGTCGCGCGGTGGTGGTGCGGGAAGTTCCATTCGACGCCGCCAGATATCCACGCGCCGAGCATTCCGATGAGCGCGGGCTTTATGACATGCTGGCGATAAAAGGTCTCAAAACCGGTCGCTTTGTCGGTGAAGTTGAGGAGATGTCCGCCGTGCTCGGGAAGAAGCCCCATCTGAAGCCAGTCATTCTCGAGCGTCAGGTACTTGTACGTCTCGTCGAACTTCTCATCGTGCAGGACGTCCTGCATCGGATACGGGTAGACGCGTCCTTGCGCACCCTGATAGACGCGCCCCGTGTAGAAGAGCGGCGTCTTGTCGTATCCACCCGGCGCATACGTCGGGAGGACGACAGAATCTTCCTTGAAAAAGACTTCTCCGACTGCGGCAAAGCAACCAAAGAAGGCAACGACCGTAAAGACATTGATTTGTTTCATGCATCGTATTATACCAGACCACCTCACGACCAACATGCCCGTTTATGACAAAAATTCATATCCATTAGGGCAATGAATATGATATACTTTGCACATGGAAATCATACTCTTCTTTCAGTCGACGCTTCGCAAAAGCTGGCGACAGAAGCTTGCGGGGGTGCACATGTTCGCGCAGGAACGCGGATGGTTCGTGCAGGTGATCGGTCGCTATGCGACCCCAGACGAAATACGCAGCTCCCTAGACGAGTGGAGGCCGATAGGATGCCTTGTCGATTGCGCGATGAGCAACGGTGCGCCGCCCGACCTGCTTTTTCGAGATATTCCAACCGTATACCTCGACCAGAATCCCGCGCACCGCTCGAAGCGACATCCTTGCCTGCTGCACGATTCGGCAGCCGAAGCCTCCATCGCAGGAGGAGAGCTTCTGAAGCTCAACTGCAAATCATACGCATACATCGGAACTGGGAAGAAACTACACTGGGACAACGACCGTTTTATGCAGTTCCGAAAGGACGCGAGTGCCGCCGGGTCTTCGGTGACGGTTTTGCCGCAGACAGGGCTAAGAGAAGCGATCTGTGCGCTACCCAAGCCCTGCGGAATACTCGGCGCGAACGACGACTGCGCAGTCAAGGCCTATCATGCCGCGACGACCGCCGGGCTATCCATCCCCGACGATGTCGCAATTGCCGGAATCGACAACGATGAAATGTTCTGTGAATCCGTCACGCCGGGGCTTACGAGCGCAGAACCGGACTTTGAAGGAGCTGGCTATCGTCTCGCGCAGATGCTTGCGGAAGAAATCGATGAAAAGAAAAAGAGGAAAGGAAAGAGGAAAAAGGAAAGAGTCGAGTTCTATGGGCCGTTGCGGCTTGTACGAAGAGGATCGACCGCAGCTCCGTCAGGGACAAGCGCTCGCGTAAGACGCGCATTGGAATATATACGCCGCAACGCCTGCAGCCAGTCGATACGCCTTGACAACATCATCAAGGACATGGGCTGCTCGCGAAGGATGGGGACGCTCCAGTTCAAGAAGGAGACGGGGCGCACAATGCTTGCGGAAATACACGAGCACCGCTTCGAGAAGGCGTGCGATCTTCTTTCAAGAACACGGCTTCCAATCGCCACCGTGGTCACTCACTGCGGTTATCGTTCCGACGCCTTCGTCAAGAAGATGTTTCTCGCCCGCACAGGACTGACAATGCGAGAATACAGGAAAAGCACACCCACGCAAAGCTCACGCCGTTAACGCAGGCGTTTTTTGCATATAGCAGACCTGCCGGCATGCATCGCGTTTACTTGGCGACGCGGCGGGCGCTTTCGAGAGTGTTCCAGAGAAGCATCGTTATCGTCATCGGTCCGACGCCGCCCGGAACTGGGGTAATTGCGCCTGCGACCTTGGAGCAGCTTTCGAAATCGGCATCGCCAACAAGCCGGAAGCCCTTCGGATTCGTCTCGTCGGGAATCCTGTTCACGCCGACGTCTATGACGACTGCGCCATCTTTAAGCATGTCGCCGGTAAGCGTGTTTGGCCGTCCTGCCGCGACGACGACGATATCTGCGTCGCGGGTGAAATGACCGACGTCGGGCGTTCCCGTATGGCAAAGCGTGACAGTCGCGTTAGTCTCCTTGCGGGCAAGAAGCGCGGCGACGGGCTTCCCGACGATGTTGCTACGCCCGATGACTACGGCATGTTTGCCGCGGATGTCCATACCAGAAAATTCAATAAGCTTGATAATGCCATGAGGCGTGCACGGGAGAAAGCACTCGTCTCCGATCATCATCTTGCCGACGTTGATCGGAGTAAACCCGTCGACGTCCTTCTCCGGCGCGATCGCGTCGATGACGGCCTTGTCGCGGATATGCTTCGGGACTGGCAGCTGCACAAGTATCCCGTGTATCTCGGGATCGGCATTGAGCTCCTTAACGCGCGCGACGAGCTCTTCCTCTGTCGTCTCGGCGGGAAGTCGTATTTCGCGTGAGAGCATCCCCGCTTCGGCGCATGCCCTTTTTTTCGCGGTAACGTAGCTGACGCTCGCCGGATTGTCGCCCACGAGTATTACGGCAAGACCGGGCGTCACGCCCTTCTCTGCCTTCAGCCCGGCGACTCCAGCCGCGATCTCGCCGCGCAGGCTATGCGCAAGCTCCTTGCCGTCTATCAGCTTCATTGTGCAGATTCCTTCCTGTCCCCTACGGGATCTTCCTCCCATTCTACATAGCGGACTTCCTTGTCCTTCAAGTACGCCTTCGCCCTGACCGAGCGGGTCATTCCCATAGATTCACACTCTATGGTAATCTCGAAAATCGTCGTGTCGTCCGGCTTGAAAAGGAGATATTCGTTCGCCTCCATTCCGACCTGGACGCTGCTGCCACCGCCATAGTCCGAAACGCGCTGCTGGAGATCCTGGAAGTCCTTGTACTGCCACCAATTGAGCGACATGTCCACGTCGTAGTCTGGCTCCTCGCTCTTGGCGCCAAGAATCGCATCTATGACCTCGGTGCTCTTTTCGAGGTCTTCCTCGTCTTCCTCGTTGAAAATGCCGGGAACGGTCAGCAGCTCGTCGCGAGTGCAGTCGTTGACGTAGACCTTCGCGCTACCGAGCGTGTTGAACATGTCGGCGATTCCGCGCACGGTTATCTGATCCTTGGGATCGTCCTCGGGGTTGAGCACTCCGCCCGTAAGCACTACCGGGAAGTCGCGGAAACCGCGTATGTAGGAAAGCTCCTTTATGTCCGGGATCGCCCCGTTGCGCGGATATCGCTTGTCTTCGTCGTCGACCTTGGTGTCTTCATACTCTTCTTCGTACCAATTTGACTCGGCGCCGCAGTCCTCGCCGTCGACTGACGTCGCATTGTCGTCTGCATCAACCCAGTCCGCAAAACTTGCGATAAGAAGGTTGGTCAGCTTGAAATGGCTGCGAGAATGGTGCTGCGAATCGTATGCCTCGACCTCGTAGTCCTCCGGAATGCCGCAGATCTTAGTCAGCAGAATCTCCCACCTGAGCCTCCAGTTCTTGTCGCCGTCTGGCGTGAGCTCGTTTATGTTGAGCCCACGCGTAATGCGAATCTCCACCTTGACGGTGCCAGACTCCGGGTTCTCCTCGTCGACGAGAATCGGACCAATGACGCAGGGCCGTCCTATTTTCAGGTCTCTCTTCACCTTGTACCATCTATCGTCCTCGAAAAGCTGTTCGGCGTCCTCGTCCTCCGACCATTCGGACACGCTTGAGTAGTCGGATATCACGACTTCGGCAAGTATGCGCCCGGCATCGACAAGGCGGTTTACGCGGTTTCGTTCGCGCACATACACGTTGATCCCCGTCTGGATATGCGCCTCGGATGCGAAGGACAGCACCATGATCGACAGCACGGCGATTATCCAAAGAGCCATCAATAGAGCACTTGCCCGTCTCATCGCATTCCTCCTCCCGGTGGCGCGCCTCCGCCACCAGGCCCCATTCCGCCGCCGCCTGGTTGACCTCCGCCACCAGGCCCCATTCCGCCGCCTGGCTGGCCACCGCCACCAGGACGCGTCCCGCCACCGCCTGGCTGACCACCACCGCCGGGGCGAGTGCCGCCCGAGCCACCGCCGCTCGTACGTCCAGCCCCTCCGGAATTCCTGCGTCTCGAACCGGCGCCTTCCTTTGCCGCCTTTTCGGACGGAGGCGCAGCGCCGTCCTTGCCCTGCTCGTACAGGGGCATTCGCACTATGCGCATTATCGGCGCCGTGTTCGAGCGGTATGCTCGCCCCTCGGGATCGGCGAGATAGAAAGTGAGCTCGATCTTGTATGGTACCGCGTTGGACGTGTCCCAAGTGTCTTCGAAAAGCGATTCATCGTGCTCGGCCTCCACCTTCTCGTCGGATGGCAGCACCCTGCAGTTGAAGCCGACGATACCGTCCGCTATTAGAACCGGCTGGTACATCTCGTCGTTGGCGAAGGAAAAGTCGATGTCGTCGCGATTGTTCTTTGGACGAAGCGTAACATCGGGACAATGCCGCGCATAGAGCCCGGTGACCTCTATGGGATCCAAATAGTCGTGGTTGCCTTCTTCAAGCACCATGAGCTGGACCCGATGGACCGTGTCTGCCGCCGCGCTCTTAGAGCCCACGATTGCAGAGCCGCGCTTTGACCACTCTATCACGTCCGAACTGTCAGGGTCTTCGCCGTTGCCGTTGTCCGTGAGATAAAAGCCGTAATCGTAGCTCTGCTCGCCGCCATGGGGGTAGTAGAGACTCCTCAAGCCCGATATGACCTGGTTCAGCGCGAAGTCGGTGCGCTGCATCTTGTCGAGGTAGTCCGTCGAAACCTGCCAGCCGCGCGTAACCGAGTTGAAAGTCATCATCGTAAGCGACGTAAGGACGCCGAGAAGGACGACGGCCAGAAGAAGCTCGACAAGGGTAAAGGCGCGTCTCATTCCTTCTTCCTCCAGAACGTGACGTAGCTCTCCTCCTCGTTCTCGCCGCGCCGGTGGTTGCCCCAGCGAACCGTGATGCGCACGGTGTATAGGTTGCCGATGCGCTTTATGTCCTCCTCGCTGTCCTTTCGGTTCAGCGCTTCGCGTTCCCACGTGTAGCCGTGGAACTTCTCCTCCTGCTCGCGCGTCAGCTTGGGTCCATGCGAGCCGGCGACGATGTCCCACAACTCGCTCGCCTTTGTCTCCCTTACGTCGAGGTCCTGGTCGGGATCCTTTACATCCGAAAGCGGATACGCCATCTCGCCAAGGTCCATGACTTCCTGGGCAGTCTCGAGGGAGGCAGAAGACAGCATCATCTTCTGGCTCTGCGACATCGAGACGAGTATCGCGGCCAGCCCCGCCCCGAGAATTATCGAGGCGAGAAGGACTTCAAGAAGTGTAAAACCGCTTCGCATGGCGTCAATCCTCGTCGTCCGAGACTACTTTTGCCGCGCCGAAGCGATCGACCTTGATGCACAGACCCTTATCGGGGGTCGAGCCGTCGAGATATACCCAGACGCGGTGCGGGTCGCAGCGCCCATTCGCCTCCCAGACAATGCTCACTGGCTCCTGGCCCTCGTCGGCCTTCGCCGGCATGGGCGCGGAGGCGCTTTCCTCTTCGGCCTTTTTCTTCTCTTCCTGCTTCTGATCCCTGTACTTGCCGAGCAGATAGTCGACATTGGAGAACACAGATATCTTATTCGCCTTCTTCTCCTCCTCCTGCTCGAACTGGGGCAGTTCGTCACCGACGGCGACCTTGATGCGCACACCGCGCACCACTTCTGTCGATACCGGCTCAAAAAGCACATCCATCACCGTCTGCCCGTCTCCCTCGGCAAGGACAGGCTCTTCCTCTTCCCCATGGGCGCTTCTGTCATTGCGCTTTACTTCCGTGCCGTCGCGGTGAATCGGCTCACCCGAAAGAGTCTCGACGACGTCCGATGCCTTGTGTGAATCGGCGAGCTTCGCGCCATCGACCTTGACCTGCGCACAGACCTCGTCGTCGACCGTCGTGGTGGAATAGGTGACGATGGCGGGCTGCATCATCACGAGTGCCATCGAACGTGCGTGGCGTATCGCCGCCATTACGTTGCGCGTCGCGCCTTTTATCCTGGCAGAGCTCTGGCCGGCGCGTATGCTGACCACGCTGACAGACACCATCGTCGCCATGATTGCGACGATGACGAGAAGTTCGATCAAGGTAAAAGCCCTGCGCGCCATAGGCGTTCACGCAAGGCCGTCAATTGCCGGACTTGGAGGAGCCCTTCTTGTCGCTGCGAATGTCGTCCTCCGTGCCAAAGTCACCGTCAGGACCGGCCGAAATCACGACAAAGCGCTTGCCTTTTATCTCGTACTTGAGCTCGTTGCCCCACGGATCCTCCAGGGCACCCTCGCCGCCGTCGAGAACAGGCGGATCGTCGTCAGAGCCCTCGACAAGCTGGTTGAGGGATGTCGGCATCTTCTTCTTCCCGATGTAATACGCAGTGACGGCCTCGGAAACGCTCTGCACCGTCGCGCGAGCGGCCGTCTCGTTTGTCCTGTCGATATGCGCCTTGACATTCTGTATGGCAATCGTGCCAAGGATGCCGATGATCGCGACAACGACCAGAAGCTCTACAAGCGTAAAGCCAGCGCGCATCGCCGAAACTGCAACTGTCTCTTCTCTCTTCATATTTCCTCCTGTTGCCGATATTATACCATTATAGACCGCATCTCGGCAACTGCCCGTCAACTTAAACGGGCGTCAGACGCAAGAGTCCGCGGACGCCAAGAAAGTTCATCGCGCAAGCGTCTCGACATGGTCGAGCAGGTTCGTACAGGAATCCACGAGCTGGGCACCGCCTACGACGCAGATTGCGGTGGAAGACGCCATCGCGTCGATTTCGTCGGCAAAGGCGCGAAGGTCCTGCTTCGTGGTCTTGAGCATTTCCGAGCGGGTGCGCTGCAGGTCGTCAGGCGTGCGGCCGGAAAGCCACAAAGACGACGCAGAGTATGTCTCGGCGCTCGGCGTCTGGTACGGCTCCGACTTGGCGACGGCGCTCACTATCTGGCTGTCCAGCGAATCCTCGCCGTCCGCAAACGCCCTGAGGGCCTTGCCGCACCCGGCATATACGTCAAGCGTGCGCGCCGGCTTCGGGTCGTTCCATGACGACCAACTTGCGTCGCCGCTGCGGCCAATCCCGAAATTGCCGCCATAGGCACCGCCCTTCACGCGTATCTCCTCCCAGAGATAGCCGTATGAAAGCACGCGAGCGGCGACAATCGCCTTCCCGCTGTACGGGTTCTTGACTGGATGGGCAACCATGGCCGTTCCGCTTATTGTGCCCAAAGTGCGGAAACCCACCTTCTTTCTCGGGAACGGCTTTATTTCCTGCCGCGGCCAGATCGCGCCGTGCGGGAACGACTCGGCAATGCGCTCGGCCCAGGAAAGCGGAATGTTGTCGGGCAGACACACGACAAGGCGGTCTCTCGTAAAGAGCCGTGCAGCGAGGCCGGCGAGACGCTTGGCATATTCCGCGCCATACTCCGCGAAGTCGTCGTCCACCCTCTGCAGATGGCGGATGTGGGCAATGCCGCCGACGATTTCGTCCATCGCGCCACGAGACGTCAGCTGCGCGGCTGCGCGACTACTCGCGAAACGGGATCCCGAGATTCCGTTTGGCATCTGCTCCGCGTCAAGACGATCCTGCCTGAGCAGCTTGCCAATCGCCTTTATGTCGTCGAACTGCGTCTCGCGCAGCACTTCGGCGACGAAGGCGAGCGCGTCGTCCGCCCGGGACTCGAGAGCCGACACCCTGACGGTGAAATATGGACGGCCCTCGCCGTCCTTTGGCGAGGAATAGATGCCCACCGACGAGTAAAAGCGCCCAAGGCGTCCGTCCCGGAAGTTGCGCAGGTCGTCAAGCGAACGACGAGACGTGCGAAGGTTCGTGAAAAGATCTGCCAGGAAGGGAAGGTCGGCAAGCTCATCTGCCGTAAAGTCCTCAGCGCTGAAATGGCACTCTGCATGAAGGACGCCGTTTGCATGGGTGTGCGGACGCACGACCGTAACGCCGCCGGCCTTGAC
The DNA here is from genome assembly GCA_902780865.1 of uncultured bacterium. Lineage (GTDB taxonomy): Bacteria > Verrucomicrobiota > Kiritimatiellia > RFP12 > UBA1067 > UBA1067. Next base: position 38,762 of record CACZHC010000010.1, on the reverse strand, counting down.
GATCTCGCGGGGGACGTACGTGCCCTTCTCCGGAATGTCGGACAGCGACAGGCGCGGGAGCTTCGCAAGGTCCTCGGGCTTGGTTGGATCTGCCTGGAATTTCTTAAGGGCGCTGCATTCGGCAATCACATTCTCGAGTTCCTCTTTGCTCCACCCGGCCTTTATCGCTGCAAGCGCCTTCTTTTCCGCCTCGGCGCGCTCCGCGGCAATCGTCTTTGAAGGCATCATCGTAAGCCGCACGACATGCGGATTGTCGATAAAGCACTCCTTGAGCAGCTTCTCGAACCAGCCGGACGCGATCTTCCCGCGAAGCGAGGCGAATATCGCATCGTTGCGGAACGCATCCGCCGGATCGCCGCCGTAGTTCCAGAAAAGGGACGCGTCAAAATAAATATCAAGCCCACGCGGCGTGGAACCAGTGTCTTTCTCCCTGACGCGAAACTCCGTGCGGTCGAGAACCGCCTCTATGCGGGCATGGTCGAGCCCTTCTGCGGCAAGGCGTGAAAGCGTTTCGCGAATCGTGCTGCGGACGGCATCGACATTCTCGGCCTTGACGCCCTTGACTGTCAATCCCGACCTTATCTGCGCCATCTGCCCGCAACCCCAGTAAACGTCTTCGCAAAGCCCCGCGTCGACGAGCGCTTTTTTCAGCGGCGACGAGTTGTCGCCGGCAAGCACGGCGACAAGCACTTCAAGCGCGCGGCTTTTCTCGCGCTCGTCGAAGCGTCCGCACACCCATCCAGTCGCGACATACACCTTGCCGTCGGCCTTTTCGTCCGCCCCTATCTCGTATTCTATCGTCTTCTCGGCGCTGACTGGACGCTGGAACACCACGGGCGCGTCCACGACCTTGCGCTCATACGGCGAAAGGAAGCCGTCGAGCTTCGCAAGAACAGCTTTCACGTCCATGTTCCCATCGAGAAAGATGCGGGCGTTGGACGGATGGTAGAAGCGGTTGTAGAAGCGCTTGTACATCTCGAACGTGAGCGTCGGTATCGCAGCGGGGTCGCCTCCAGACACAAAGCCATACGTAGTGTCGGGATAGAGCAGTCGGGAGACCTCGGTGTAAAGCAGCCTCTCGGGGTTTGAAAAGCCGCCCTTCATTTCGCTGTACACGATGCCATTGCGCTTAAGCTCGCCGTCAGGCCCGTCCAGCTCGTAGTGCCAGCCCTCCTGCTTAAACGCCAATGGCGACCGAACGCTCAGTGGGTGGAGGACGGCATCCATATAAACGTCCATGAGGTTGAGCAATTCCTGCTGGTTGCGCGAGCAGACAGGATAGCAGGTGCAGTCCGGGGATGTGAATGCGTTCAGAAACGTCGCAAAGGAGCCCTTCGCAAGCTGCACGAACGGATCCTTCACGGGATATTTTTCGGAACCACACAGCACCGAGTGCTCAATTATGTGCGGCACACCCGTATCGTCGTACGGCAGCGTGCGAAAGCCGATGGCGAATGTCTTGCAGTCGTCGTCACGATCAAACCAGACCAGCTCTGCGCCGTTCTTCTCGTAATCCATCCGAACCATCCGCCCCTTGATCTCGGGGAGGTCCGTGACAGACTTTACCACAAAACCGCTGACCTTGTCGCCTACGTCGAACATTCCGTCCGCGCAAAGAGGCCCTGCCGCTACAACGGCAAGCGCCACAACTGTCATTACGATCTTTCCCATTTGTCTTCTTGTTGTCTTAATGTAAAATTCCTTCCGTCACTCCGCCTTTGCTGGCTTTGCCTTCGCCGAGAGGAACGCCGTCGCATCGGCCATGGCGCGGTCCGTAAGCGCCGTCAGACACCAGTTCTGCATGGAGTTTGTAGAGGTCTTGTCCGATCCTGCGGGGCTAAAAAGAGGAATCGGCCCCCAGACAAGCGCAGAGTAGCGCTCGGAATAGTCGTAGTGCATGAGAAGCTTGCCGGTGGCGACATCGTAGATCTTAAGCTTCGCAGTCCACGTATGGACACCGTAGTCCGCTGTGAGGAGCGAGAATATCGTCCACGCGGCCTCGGCTGCGCGATCCCCGTCGGACACGAAAGGACCGCCGAACTTCACTTCTATGCGGTACTCTGGCTTGTCGGTCTTAGGGTTGAACCCGTTGAGCTCGAGAATCTCCGTCGCGCGGTCGATGTAGGCCGATGTCGCCCTGGTCTGAGGGACGTACGTCTCGGTCATCACGGTCGACGGCCCCCAGTAGCCGTAGTTACGGCGGTACCCGTAGTAGTGGTGGTAGCGGTAGGATGTCTCGTAGCCGTAGAGGACTTCGTATGTCGTGACCGCCGCCTCGAAGCCCGAAAGCTGCACCTTTACGTCGGCATTGCCGGCAGAGGCCATTTCGACGGCGGGATATTCGCTCTCGAATATCGTGAAGCAGCCTGCAAACGCAAGCATAGACAATGCCATTATCGTCTTTTTCATTTCTTTCTCAGCTCCCCTGCTCGTTTGAGCACTTGATCGGACATCTCCTTCTTGCCGAGGCGGCGAAGGCTCATGCCGTATTTTAACACAGCCGACGCATCCGTCGGGTTTATGACAACCATTGTCTCGTAGCACTTTGCCGCAGCAGCGACGTTGCCCACGGCGAGAAGCGCCTCCGCATTGCGCGACAATTTGTCGAGGCGGTCAAGCAGCATCGGGTCGCGGGGATTCCTGAGCATGGCCCGCGCCCACACTTCGGTGGCGTCGTCCGCCTTGCCCTCTGCGGCAAGGAGATCGCCCTCTATCACAAGACGGCGCACGACCTGCATCGAGCGAATCTCGGCGAGAGTCGCCTTGTAGATGTCTTCGTCAACGTCACCGCGCGTCACCCAGTCAAGCGGCGGGATGTCCTTCGTAACGAAAAACTCAGGGCGAACCACGACAGAGAGGTTCGTCGACGCAAACGCCCCCGAAAGACCGTCAAGATTTCCGACATAGCTTGCAAAGACGTCGGAAAGCGCGGTCGCCTTTGCCTCGGCAAGCGCCTCAAACGCCACTTCACGCGAAAAGACGTCCATCATCGCGTCGAGCTTTAACTTGCGATGCGAGCGGCGGCCGACGAAAACCCATTCCTCGGCACTTGGCATCCAGAGATGCGCCGCTTCGCAAGGAAACGACTCGACGGCAGTCTTGAAGTCCGCTGCGCTCATGTCCTTGACGGCAAGACGCCAAGCGAGGACGCCAGTCTCGCCCGTACGCCCAAGGGCGGCGGAAAGCTTCTCGGAATCAGCCGTGCCGGCGAGAAATACGATGTCGAACTTCGATTCAGCGGCGGCCTCCTCGTTCGAGACGCAGATTACGCCAAACGAAGAGAGGAACGGCCTGAACGTCTCTGCCTTGTCGTCTACGAGCAGCACTCGCGTCGCAGTGGGCTTCTCGATTGCCGCGATGCAGGCGGTTGTTATCTTGACGGGGCGAAACGAGCTTTCCTCTGGTTCGGCTTTTGTCTTCTTGGCATCGTCGCCGCCGTCATTTCCGCATCCGGCGACGACGAGAAGAAGCGCGACGCAGACAAGTACGCGGCGTATCGCCTCGACGCACTTCGGAACGACGCCCTTCCGGCGCTCGACTGCCGCAGCCGCGCGTTCGCCAAGCCCGCCATCGTCGGCAAAAGAACTTTTCACGAATTCGCCAAGCTCCATTTCGTCCTTCACCTGGCGTATGGCGTCGGCCGCGAGAAGATCGCTCATGACGGGACGGAAGTTTTCTGTGTAAGGCCCGACGGCCGTCGGCTTGCCGCAAAGACAAGGCTCGATCATGTTCTGGCTTCCGTGGGCGCAGAGGGACTTTCCGACAAACACGACATCAGCGATTCCGTAAAGCCCCATCAGCTCGCCAGTCGTGTCGGCGAGGTAGACGGGAGTGGAGGAGTTGGCGAGTGGGTGAGTGGGCAAGTCTTTTCTGCTGCGACGAACGCACGAGAAGCCGGCGGATGTGATGTTCGCCTCTACGGCGTCGGCTTTCTCGAAGTGGCGCGGGGCTATGACGAGCTTTACTTGCGGCACGCCGCCCTGCGCCTTCGTGATATCGGAGTATATGCGGAGAAGCGCCTCGTCCTCTCCTGGCCAGGTCGAGCCGCCGAGAAGTATGCGTCCTGGGCCTATCCAGTCCCTGAGCTCACGCTCCTTCGCCTCGTTGCGGTGCGCGACGTCAAACTTGAAGCTGCCCGTCACCTCGACGATTCTTTCAGGGGCGCCCGCGGCAACGAGGCGGGTTGCGTCGAGATCGGACTGCGCGAAGATGCGGGCGAACGAAGAGAGAACGTCGCCGAAGAACCAGCGGGCGGCCTTGTAGCGCGGAGCGCTGCGGTCGCTGACGCGCGCGTTTATTAGAAAGACAGGTATGCGGTAGCGTCGCGCCGTCCAGATAAAGTTGGGCCAGATTTCGCTTTCGGTGAGGACTACCGCGCGAGGACGGACGGTCTTCAGCGCGCTCTTGACGAAATTCGGGAAGTCGAGCGGATTGTATATGAGGACGTCGCGTTCGGAGATTTCCTTCTCGGCCATCTTCCAGCCGGTGGAACTCGTCGTCGAAAAGGCGAACTTGACGGCTGGCTCGACCTTTCGCCATTCGCGCATCAGCTGGCCCGCGACCTGGACCTCGCCGACGGAAACGGCGTGAATCCAGACGAAACCGCCTTCCCTGAACTTTGCCAGTACTTCGTCCGGATAAAGGGCGAACCTATCGCCCATCCGCGCGGCATATCCGCCGCGCCTCAGCATTCGGACGAGAAAGCCAGGCAGGAGAAACGGATAGACGATGGCGAACAGCAGGTTATAGACAACCTTCTTCACGCCTCGCGCCGCCTTCAGACCTCGGTATTCGCCGGGATGCTTTCCTTGACACCCTTGCCGCAGTTAATGACCGAACCGGTGCCGATCGTGATCCACGGCATCGTGGAGGAGTTGGCGAAGAAGGAAACGTTGTCCTCTACCTTTACGCCAGAGGCGACGACGGTGCCGGGGCCCATGTTGACGAAATCGCCAAGATGCGCATCGTGGCAGACGACGGCGTTTGCTCCAACGATCACAAAGCGGCCAAGCTCGGCTCCCACCTGCACGACTGCACCGGCGGCGATGAACGCGCCTTCGAGGAAGTCGGTCGTCGGGGAAATCTGCGCCTTCGGGTCGATGATCGCCGGGAAGTCATGCCCGCACAGGCGCTTCGCGATGTCGGCGCGCTTCGAGTTCTTGCCGACGGCGATGAAGACCGACGCCCCGGGATAGTCGCGTGACGCCTCCTCAAGAGTTCCGAGGATCGGGAATCCCTCGAAGTTGTCGCCCTTCTTCCACTTAGGGTCGTCGTCGGCGTAGCCGATGATGTTCCACTGCGGCTGCTGCGAAAGCGCGTTGATGCGCTCGACGGTCCAGATTGCCTCGCGGCCGAAGCCGCCCGCTCCTACAATAAAAAGGTCTCTCATGGGAATTCTCCTTGCTGTGCGTAAATTATACCATAATTTGCTATAATAGTGCCGTGAAAAGAGTCATTGAATCTCTTGCCGTGATTGTCGCAGCTCCGCTGTGGGTCCCGATTGCCGCGCTCGTCGCCGTAGCAATTCTGGTCTTTGACGGCCGTCCACTCCTCTTCAAGCAGGAACGCGCGGGCAAAGGCGGCCGCGTCTTTACGATGCTCAAGTTCCGCACGATGCGAGGCGGCGAAGGCACGGACGCCGAGCGTCTTACGCGGCTCGGGCGGTTCTTGCGCGCGACCTCTTTAGACGAGCTACCGCAGCTTCTGCACGTCCTTTCCGGCAAGATGGCCCTCGTCGGCCCGCGCCCTCTCCCCACGCGATACCTTCCGCGCTATTCGCCCGAACAGGCGCGCCGCCACGAGGTCAGGCCCGGCATCACCGGCTGGGCGCAGGTCAACGGTCGCAACGCCCTTTCGTGGGAGGAGAAATTCCGCCTCGACGTCTGGTACGTCGACAACCGCTCTCTTCTCCTCGACCTCAAGATTCTTTTCCTCACCGTCTTCAAGACGGCGAGCCGGGACGGCATCAACCACCCCGGCTCGGACACAATGGACGAATTCCTCGGCTGACGAGAGGAGGCTCGCACATGGCACTTGAAAGCACAATTGCAGGGTCCTGGTATCCTGGCACCGAACGGGCGATACGGGATGTCGCCGCGAAATGGGAAGCGGCAAGCACGCACGACAAGGGCGATCCAACGCACATTCCAAACGTCCTCGTCCTGCCGCACGCCGGCTGGAGATACTCGGGAGAGACGGCATGGTCCGCCGTCCGCGCCGTGCGCGGCGCGAAGTTCAGCCGCGTAGTCGTGCTCGCGCCAAGCCACCGCGCATTTATCGAGAACCGCCTCGTCGCCCCGGAGTCGGACGCCGTGGCAACGCCGCTCGGAGAGATCAAGATCGACCGCGACTGGCTTGACCGGCTGTCTCTCCTCGCGCCGGTGATGCGCAACGACAGCATCCACCTGGCCGAACATTCCGCGCAAATCGAATTTCCCCTGCTCCAGCTCGCGCTCGGCTCTGGCTTTGCCGTCGTTCCGCTCGTCATCGGCTCGCTTGGCCAGGACCAGATGGGAATGTGCGCCCGGGCAATATCCCGATTAATGGACGACGAGACGCTGCTCGTGTTGTCTTCCGACTTCACACACTACGGCGTAGACTTCGACTACACGCCATACGGCACAGGCGGCGGCGCGGACGTGCGCAAGCAGGTCGCCGCCGTGGACGCCGAGGCGTTTGCACTCGCCGCCAAGGGCGATGCAGACGGATTCGCGGTGTTCGTGAAGCGCACTGGCGCGACAATCTGCGGGCACGTTCCGATCGAGCTTGCCCTCCGCTCCTTTCCGCATGGCACGACGCTTGCCAAAGTCAGATACGCCACTTCGGGCGACGGCGACGGCGACTATTCGCGCTTCGTGTGCTATCTCGCGGCGACAGGACGCGCAGAATGGAAACGCGACGGGGAAGCCGTCCTTTCGGCGACAGACAGGGCGTATCTTCTCAAGGTGGCGCGCGCGTCCCTCGAACGTGCGGTGAAAGACGGCATTCACAGAAAAGGCCTTGTCGACGTCGGAGACGCCCCGAAGGCGACGCTTGCGAAAATGGGCGCGTTCGTCACCCTGAACGACAAGACGACTGGCGCGCTTCGCGGCTGCATCGGCGAAATACTTCCCATGCGTCCGCTGGCCGAGGCCGTCGCGGCGCGTGCAGTGGACGCGGCGCTACGCGATCCGCGCTTTTCGCCAGTCTCCGAACGAGAACTCGCCAACATACGCGTCGAGGTCTCGGCCTTGACGCCGCCGAGGCGCGTCGGCACATGGCGCGACATCGTGCTCGGGCGAGACGGCATGACGCTGGAGAAAGACGGCTGCTTCGCCGTTTTCCTGCCTCAAGTCGCGCCCGAACAGGGCTGGGATCTCGCAACGACCCTCTCGTACCTTTCGCTAAAGGCGGGACTCGCCGCGGACGCGTGGAAAGACGGGGCTAAGTTCGAGACGTTCCAGGCCGAGGTATTCCACGAATAGCGCAATGCGCCGATCAGCGCTTTGGCGGCTGGGGGCGCGGAGGAATCGCGAAGCCAGGCTGCAGCTTCTCGAAGCAGAGCTCACGCCATTCGACCGACGGCTTCGGCGCAGGCTCTTCCTCGGCGTTTTCGCCCTCGGGCTTCTCCTCCGCCGGCTTCTCCGCTTCCTCTTTCGCATCGGCAGGACGAGGGAAGGCGATGTCGAGACGGACGTCGTAGAGTTCGCTCGATGCGACAAGACCCAACGCGACGTACCCGGAAGGATCCTCTTCGCTCGTCGGCTCGCCCTCGAAGACCACGCCTGTGGCGGCGGCAAGAGCCTCGGCCTTCTCCTTCCAGAATTCAAGTCTGTTCGTCACGGACGCGGCATCGCACGTGCCGATGCGGACATAGGCCTTGCGACCGTCCTGTGATTCAAACTCCCTTGCCTCCGAGCCAAGAAGCGCAAGTCCCTTCTCGGCGCGAAGCTTCTCGACGGCCGCATGGTTCCCCTCGAGGATCTTGGCCTTCTCCGCCCGCCACGCGGCGAGAGCCTTGCGGTACTTGTAGTCGGCAAGACGCTCGTCCTGCGCTTCGACCGGCTCCCACTGTCCGCAACCTGGGCGGCACTTGTCGTTTATGTCGAGCATGCACGACCACGTTCCGTCTGGCTTCTGCCCAACGATGCACATCACGCGCAGACGCAGGTACTCGGCAACCCAGCACTTGTCGAAGTCATGGAACTTCTTCGGGGAGAACTTGTCGCCGATGATCTTGCGCGTCTCGGCAAGCGCGGCGAGAGCGCCGGCCTCGTCGGGATAGTACGACGAGAAATACGTCTCGCTCGTCTCCCAGACGTTCTTGTCCTCGTTCCAGTGCGAGATGAAGCCGTTGACGCCCTTGCGCCCGAAGTTCTCAGACTCCTTCGTCCACATGACGAACCAAGGTTCCTCTGAGGCCTTTGCGTAGCCCTCAGGCACCTTCTCGAAGGATTCGCTGGGCGTTATGACGCCGGCAGCCGCGATGAGGGCCGCTTCGTCCGGGCTAATGGGATACTCCTCGCAAACGCTCAAGACGCGTGCCGGGACCCAGTTGGTTACGGCCAAACCCGTCGTGAAGAACATATTGTCGTCGTCCGAAAGATCCACGCCCTTGTACCCAAACCTCTTGGCCTCGTTCTCGCCGCATCCAGCGAGCAATGCCACCATGGCGGCGGCGATTATTGTCTTTTTCATTTATATCCCCGATTGTAGAATTGCATTTGCGACTATTATACCAAACCGACGATTGCCGCCGCAAGTGGCGACGGCCCGGCATCAGTTTCCAGAAGCTGCCGACTCGGCTCTGCGCACTATGGCCTCGTGCGCCTTCTTGAGAACGGCTGGATCATACTTGAGGACCTTGCGGTCGTAGGTGAGCAGCCCGTTTACCTCGACCTCAACATCGGTCGTCTGGGTGTAGACGGAGCCGCCAAGACCCTTCTCCGCGAGAAGCCCGACTTTTTCCATAAGGCCGAGATATGTCTTTTCAAGCCCTTCGCGCGTCTTCGTGTCCGCGATGCCGCCGTAGCCCCAACTGCCCTTGGCCTCTTTCCAGAGATGGCCCTCGACTGGATGGCCGAGGCCGCCGAACTCGCCAAGGAAGCTCACGCGGCGGTCGTTGACGGGGAACATGTCAGGGCCGCGGTAGAGATGCAGGTCGACGGTGTCCGCCGCCTCGCACTCTCCTTCAGGCTTGTGCTTCGACCAGACGCGGTCGTTCCACGCCCAACCCTTCGGCAGAAGGTGGCCGCCCTCCCAGTCCCAGCATCCGCTCGGGCCGTTGACGAGGCGCGTCGGGTCGTGGCGGCGCGTGAAGTCGAGCATCGAGTGGGTGAGGAACTCACCTGGCTGCGACCAGCCCTCGTTGTACGGGTTCCACATGACGATGGACGGGAACGACTGGAGGTCGTCCATCATCTCCTTCATTTCCTGGCGCCCGAGCCAGTAGCGCCTAACCGTGTCGGCTCTCTCGGGCGAGATCGACCTGCCGTCGCCGCTCGGAAGGTCCTGTACGACGAGGATGCCAAGCCTGTCGCACATCGCGTAGTACTGCTGGGGCTCGACCTTGATGTGCTTGCGGAGCATGTTGAAGCCGCAGTCCTTCAGCACCTTAACGTCGTATTCCATGCCCTCCTCGGACGGCGGAGTAAGAAGCCCGTCGGGCCACCATCCCTGGTCGAGAGTGCCGATCATGAAGTAGGGCTTGTTGTTGAGGAAGAACCTGAGAACGCCCTTCGCGTCCTTGCGCTTCTCGATCTTGCGCATGCCGAAGTAGCCCTTCACCACGTCCTTGCCGTACTTCGCCGTGAAGTTGTAGAGGGCGGGAGACTCCGGGCTCCAGTGCTTGAAACCGGACGGCAGTTTCACAACGACCTTGCCGTCGCCGTCGAACTCGCCGACGCCGTCGACAGACACCGTCACGCGATCGGTGCCACGACCGGCAAGACAGAAATTGAGCGTCGCAGTGCCTTCGTCAATGTCCGTCACCACCGTGTATTTCTCGATGCGGCAATTGGGCACGGTCTCCATCCACACCGTCTGCCAAATGCCGGAGACGCGCGTATAGAAGCAGCCAGCCGGCTTGAAGCACTGCTTGCCGCGGGAGTTGATGAAATCGTCGGTCGGATCCCACACGCAGACCGTAAGCTCGTTCTCGCCCTTCTTCACGTAGTCGGTGATGTCGAGCGTGAACGGATTCTGCCCGCCTTCGTGCGGAACGTCGGTCACCTCGTCGTGCCCGATGAAGACCATTGTGCGGAAGTCGACGCCGCCGAAGTGGAGGAGTATCCTCTCGCCCGGCTTGGGGTCGCATTCGATCTTGCGCGTGTACCAGAGGAATTCATTCGGCTCAAGGAGGCGCCCCACGCCAGAAAGCGCGCTCTCGATCGCGAACGGCACGAGGATCTTCCCGTCCCACTTCGTCGGCCGACCGGGAGTGTTGGTGACGCTCGTCACGGCATAGTCCCACTTGCCGTTCAGGTTCGTCCAGTTTTCGCGAACCATCTGCGGGCGGGGATATCCGCGCCATGCGCTCTCTGGCGTCACCTTCTCGCCCCACTGCGTCATCATCGGCGCGGCAACAGCGCCAAAAGCTACGAGCAGCGCGAGGGAGAGCCCTGCTGCGATCTTGCGTCCAATGGATGATTCTTTCATTCCGCGTCCTCCGATTTGAGTTTCTTCTTTAGCGTCAAGGCGCCCGTCACAGAACATTCCTCAACCGCTCGACCGCCTCGAGGACGTTCTCGCGCGAGTTAAACGACGAAATCCTTATGTATCCCTCGCCAGCCCTGCCGAAGCCGGCACCGGGGGTCGTGACGACATTTGCCTTCTTGAGTAGCTTGTCGAAAAACTCCCAGCTGTCGCCCTTCACGTTGACCCAGAGATACGGCGAGTTGCCGCCTCCTGTCACATCGTAGCCGAGAGCCGAAAGCGCCTCTTTCATGAGCCGCCCGTTTTCAAGGTAGAAGTCGATCGTCGCCTTCGTCTGAGCCTGGCCCTCGGGCGAGTAGATCGCCTCCGCGCCGCGCTGGGTAATGTAGCTCGCACCGTTGAATTTCGTCGTCTGGCGACGCGTCCACATCGGCCTCAGCTCGACGGGCGAGCCGTCCTTTGCATACGCGACAAGGCCCTTCGGAACCACCGTGTAGCCGCAGCGGACGCCGGTGAAGCCGGCAGTCTTAGAGTAGCTGCGAAACTCTATCGCGCAGCTGCGCGCACCCTCGCACTCGTAGATGGAGTGCGGAATCCCGGGGGTCCTTATGAACGCCTCGTATGCGGCGTCGAAGAGGATGAGCGACTTATTGGCGTTCGCCCAGTCGACCCACTTCTGAAGCTGTTCCTTCGTGGCGACTGCGCCAGTCGGGTTGTTCGGATAGCAGAGGTATACGATGTCCGCGCCCTCGGCCAATTCAGGGCCGGGCACAAAGCCGTTCGACGCGTCACACGTCAAGTAGACGAGTCCAGAGTAGCGCCCGCCGTCGTTCGCGCCCGTACGGCCGGCCATCACGTTCGTGTCGACATAGACCGGATAGACGGGATCGCCGACAGCGATCTTGACATCGTTGCCGAAAAGCTCCTGTATGTTGCCGCAGTCGCACTTCGCGCCGTCGGAGACGAATATCTCGTCGGCCGCGATGTCGATGCCGCGGTCCTGAAAGTCGACCTTCGCCGCCTTCTCGCGGAGGAAAGCGTAGCCCTGCTCCGGGCCGTAGCCGTGGAAGTCCTTGCGCGTCGCCTCGTCGTCGACGGCCTTGTGCATCGCCTTCACGACCGCGTCGCAAAGCGGCTCGGTGACGTCGCCTATGCCAAGACGGATTATCTTCGCGTCTGGGTTCGCCGACTGGTGCGCGGCGACACGATGGGCTATCTCGGTGAAGAGGTAGCTTGCCTGTATCTTAGAGTAGTTTTCGTTTACGTGGAGCATGGGTTGAGAGCTTTATGTTTGATGTTAGATGTTTGAAGTTTGAAGCTTATGAATGGCGGCTGCTTTTCTTCAGGCGCGGCAAGTACCCGTCGATTGTCGCAAGCGACACGAGGAACAGCGACAACACGGCCGGAGACCTGAGGGGGCAGTCGCCGAAGGCATGTATCAACGTGGCAACCGCCGTCAGCAAAATGCAGAAGACGGGAGCGGGGATGACGAATATCTGTATAGGCTGCGGCGGCTGCTCCTTCGGCGGCGTGAAGCGGTAGAGCTCGATAAGGGCCCTCCATGTCCTGCCCAGCGGCAACACCGTCATCAGGACGATAGCCACGAGCAGCCCGAGCCCGACGATGCCATGCTCGGCGAGGAACTGCAGGTAGTCGTTGTGGACGTTCATGCCGCCGACAATCTGTATCTGGCGCAGCTCCTTGTCGGTCATGTACTGGAGGCAGAAGTGCTTGTAGCCCCATCCGCCGACGCCGAAGAGCGGGTGCTTCTTCCATATCTCCGTTGCGACGCGCACGTGGTACTGGCCCTTGCCGGTCACGCGATCGAGGACTTCGGTCGTGTCGATCGTGTTAACTTCGCGATGGAGATCGTCCGGCATGAACGTGACGGCGCAAAGCGAGATGAGCGTAAGCGCAACGGCGCTGAAGACCATGGCCTTGACGCGCTGGGCTTTCTTCATCTTGGAGAAGAGGCACATGAACGTGTGCAGGAAGAATATGACCGCGAGCCCGGTGACGAGCATCACAGCCGCGCGGGAAAGAGTGTCGAGCGCGCAGAAGAAGAAGACAAGCGCAGGGATCAGGTAGTAGTGCTTCTCCCAGAACGGCACCGTCTTCTGGGCGCCCTGCGAACTGTGGTGGTGATGGTGGTGCCTTGGCGAGTCCTCCTTGCCGGAGCCGTTCGGCGCATCTGGCTTTTCCACGGAGGCATTCCCGTCCGCAGATTTCGCAGACGAATGGGAAGACGAGTGTGAAATCGAGACGTTCATCTCCGCCTCCTTGCGGCGCATGTCGTCGAGCTGCCAGCGCCAGAGGCCAATCGAAAGGCCGAAAAGCGTCGTAAAGTAGTCGCCGGCCATGTTTGGATATCCGAACGTCGAGAAGAAATACGCCCCCTTGATGCCTTCATCCAGCCACAGGGGCCCGCTCGCATGCGTCACCTGCTGAAGCGCGCCTATCACGCCGAGTGCAAGACCATTCCAGACTATGAGCGCAAGGAGCATGCGCTTGCCGCGCTTCAGCATCGCGTGCTTCGTGGCGACAAGGGCGACAAGCGACGGCACGAACCACAGGACGACGTTGAGGTGCTGCACCCTGTCGACGCAAAACGGGAAGAAAGGTATCGTGGGGCTCGGATCCGCGCCCGCCGCTATCGCGGGATAGTCGCACACCTGGCAAAGCCCGACATTCATGAACGGGATGAGAAGAATGACGATCAGGGCGAGCGAGGTCCACACCAGCGGGTCCTTCTTCAGCGCCGACCACACCCTCGCCCGCGCCTCATAGGACGTCTCGCCGTCGTGCTGCTGCGGGAAGCACACCATGGCCTCGACGAGAATGGCCGTAAGCCACGGCATCACCGGGACGAGATACTCCGAGCGCGTGCCGCCGAAGAGCCACGCGAACGCGGCCAGGACGAAGAACACGGCGAGGACGACTACGTTATCGTAGAGATAGCGCATATTCAATCACCTTTCCTGCGGCATCCTCCTCGGACACCTTGCAAACCTGCTTGCCCTTTACATACAAAAGAAACTCGCCGTCTCCGCCGCATAGCGCGACGTCGGCGCCCTTCGCCTCGCCGGGGCCGTTAACGGCACAGCCCATGACGGCGACACGCGGCAACTTAACGCCGTCCTTCGCAAGCGTCTCGAGCGCGATCTCGACCTGAGAGGCGACATGCATCAAGTCGACTTTTGTGCGGCCGCAAGTCGGGCATGACGTAATTGCGGGGCCCGGCTCCCGTAGGCCAAGCGCGCGAAGAATCTCCATGCCGACCCTGACTTCCTTCTCGGGTTTCGCGGTAAGTGACACCCTTATCGTGTCGCCGATTCCTTCGGAAAGAAGGATGCCGAGCGCGACCGAGTTCCTGACCGCTCCCGGAATGAGCGTCCCCGCCTCGGTGACGCCGACATGTAGCGGGCAGTCGGTCCTTTCCGCAAGAAGGCGATAGGTCGCAAGCGTCTCAATGACGTTCGACGTCTTTGCGGAAATGACGACATCATGGAAACCCTCGTCTTCAAGCAACTTCAAGTGTCCGAGCGCCGAGCGCACAAGCGCCTCGGGAACGTCGATCTTCCCAGCGTCAAGTTCTTCGCGCAAGCCCTTCTCAAGAGAGCCGAGGTTCACGCCAATGCGAATCGGGACCTTCTTTTCCTTCGCCGCGCGGGCGACGGCCTGGACCCTGTCGCGCGAGCCGATGTTGCCGGGATTCAGGCGAAGCGCGTCTGTTCCCGCCTCTATGGCGGCGAGCGCGCAGCGGTAGTCGAAGTGGATGTCGGCAACAAGCGGAATCGGAGATGACTTTTTTACTTCGCCGAGAACTTTCGCCGCCTCTACGTCGGGAACAGTCAGGCGAAAGACGTCGCAGCCAAGCGCCGCGCACGAGCGAACCTGCTCGACGAGCGCCGCCGCATCGTGGGGGTCTGCGTTCGCCATGGTCTGGACGCTCACCGGCGCTCCACCGCCGATGGCAAGCGTTCCGACCTTAATTGCTCGCGTTGTCCGTCTCATTCGTGACTGTAGTAACCGTATTAGTTACTGCCGACTCCTCGACCTCCGGCTTGTAGGTGTGGATGCGCCAGCTCCTTTGCGCATCGCGGAAAATCAGTATCGCCATCGCGCCGAGAAGAAGGAACATAAACACCGTTGAAACAGTAGATACGATCCTCTCCGGCACACGCCGACGGAAGACAAGCGCGATAAGCGCGAACATGATGAGACCTCCGTCGAGCACCGGTATAGGCAGCAAGTTAAGGACGGCGAGATTGACGTTAAGGAATCTGAGAAAGCCGATTCCGTCCCAGAAATCGTGCCTTACGGACTTGTAAATCCCCTCCACTATCATCAGCGGGCCGCCCAACGCCTTAGCGGTGTTTTTAGTCTCCTTCGGAGTCACAAGCCCCTTCAGCACGCGGAATATCGACCCTGCGTCCCAGAGAAGCTGCTTAATCGGGCTCCTCGCCGGGAGCCAGTGCCTCAGGCCGTTCTCCATCGGAAGGCTTACGGCGCCAATCGCGAACACACCGGTGACCTTGTCCTGATCTGGCGTCATCACCACGGTGCGCTCCGCGCCGCTCCTGTCGCGAATGACGAACTCCGTTTCCTTCCCTCCGGCAATCTGCACCTCCACATGCATCTGAGACCAGGTGTTCACCTTCTTCCCGGCGACCGAGACAACGGTATCGCCCTTCTTGACGCCGGCTTTTTCAGCTGGCATTCCCTCTATCGTGGCCGTGACTTCGCAGGTAAGTTCGCCGAACTTGTCAGCCGACAGCGCGGAAAGGAGAAACGCCAGCACGACGGCAAGGAAAATGTTCATCCCAGGGCCTGCAATCGCGACGGCGATCTCCTTCCATGGCGAAATCTCCCTCTTCCCCGTTTCCGGCTCTCCATTCCCGGATCCCCCCTCAAGCTTCTTCGTCCCCTCCGGGTCCACATCGGGGATCATCACGTAGCCGCCGAGCGGGATCCAGCTGATCCTGTACTCTACGCCGCGCCACGTCTTCTTCCAGATCGCGGGGCCAAAGCCAATCGAGAAGCGATCGACTTTGAGCCCCAGCTTAAGCGCGACGATGAAGTGCCCGAACTCGTGAATCGCGATCGCGAGCGAGAAGAACACGATGCAGATCGCAATATAGCCGATTGTAATTAAAATCTCCATATTCTTTCTTTTTCTATTTCCTTTTCTGCTTGCGGCGAAACACGGACTTTACTACCGTTTGCGACACCACTTACGTCAGATTATATATTATACCAAATACTGGCCCAAAAATGGGCAAGTATTGCATTTCACACACCTTGTTTTCCTCTGGCGCTTTCAGAAACCCTTCCACTGGTGCACGTTCTGGGCGGGGTGGGAAAAATTAACCCAGAGCCCCGGCCGAAGACCTAACAGCCATCCGAAGCACTCTATTCAATCGTCACGGCGACAAAGCCTTTGCCCTTGATCGTCACCATGCCGTAGCCGACACCGCCAACCACTACGCCGACCACATTCACAGTCGCCACCTTCGGCTTGCCGTCGTTGACGGCATAGACTTTGAAAGAATCCGTGAAGGAACCGTCATAGGTCGAACCATGATGCGTTGATACGCTCCTGCCTCAGATACGATTCATTCTTTGACGGCTTTGGCGTCGAAGAGCTGAGTGTAGATGGACAATATGCGTTGTTCACCCTTGCTGCCATGCAGTTCTCCAGGAAAACAACTACCTTCCCTCCATTGGCATCGTATATGCAATTCTTAACCGACGATGCGCCAAAACGCCTCTTGGCAGACTCCCGCAAGGGGAGAATCCTGTTCAGCCGGCACGACTCGTCGAGTATTTCTCCTCCACTTGTGGCAAGATCGGACACCCTCCCCATGCACTGTTGTTCAGTCGGAGGATTCTCGCCTTCAAGGTAGCTAAGGCGCACTCTTACCGAAACAGCCAGCCCGATCTTGCGAACCCCTCCTCCATAATCGCCGGCAGTATCGTAAGTAAAGACATTCTCTATTGAAAAATCGCCGATAGGCTTTGCGAAGAGACCTTTCTTCTTGCCTTTGCGCGGTGCAGCATATCTGCTCCAATGCGCATTGTCTTCATCCGCCGAAAACGCCACAGATATCGCCTCTTGTGCGTCGGCATAGCTCTTGTAGGTCGCGAGCCTGTCAATCCGTTCGGCATCGACAGGCGCCACCGTCTGCCTGTTGTGCGCGACCCTCCATTCCCAGGGTTTTTCCGCCTTGCCGCGCCAAAGACCCCTCTTCTCTTCCTCTGCCTGCCGGGCTGCGGACGAATAAAAGACCGAAGCTTCACCTTTCTTGTCCGGCCATGCCCAGCCTTCTTGCAAGAGAAGCAGATTCACATCAACGCCGCCAATCCACACAATTCCCCTGAGGGTCCCCGCCTCGTCCGTTCGTTGATGCTCAAGCAACACATCTTGTCCACCGACAAGGGCCGTGAGCCTGCCCTTGGCTGCACGCCAGTATTTCTGTCCTTCCTCTGGCGCGTCAACGAGATCCAACCGTAAAAGACACTCCGCCCCATCTGGACGTTTGACGACAAGCGAATCCCCGTCGATGACGCGAAGCACCTTGACCGACTCTTCGTCATTGTTAACAGCTTCTGCGGCAAGGCAAAGAGCCAACAAAGCCGCGCCAATCAGAACCTTCTTCATTTCCCCTCCTTGCCAATGCCGAGCTTCGGGCCGATGACAATGCGGAACGTCGTGTCGCGCGGCATCTCCTTCGCGTCGAGCGGGAACATGCGCTTGCAGAGCCCGTGCCCGGGCAGAAACTCCCCGCCGCGCAAAAGGCCGTAGCCAGCCTCCAGCCCGACACCCCTGACGGCGTTTGTCTCCGTCTCCCTGTACCCCAGCATCTCTCCCATCACGAGCGGATCGGAAACGGGCGCGCCGTCCTTAGGCGCGGCGAAACGGTCGGCCAGCAGCTCCCAGCCGTTGCCGAGCATGTCATAGACGCCAAGGGCGTTCGGCTGCTTGGTCCCCACGGGGCCCATCGGCATCTGCTCGTCTTTTGCAAGCGTGTATCCGGCCTGCTCCAGAAGCCGTGTACTTTCCTCCGGCAGAAGGAAATGTGGCCGGGCCTTCTCAGCAGGGAGTCCGAGCAACCAGTTCCTCCGCGAGGTGCTGCACTCAGCGCCCCAGAGCGCATACTCCCATTCCGCCTCGGTCGGCAGGCGGAACTCGTAGCCGGGCGGAAGCCTGTTCCCGTATCGCTTCGCAAGCTTCCCGCAGAACGCCTCGGCGTCGGCGAGCGTGATGCCATCGGCCGCAGCTTTCTCCGCGCCGAAGAGTTTCTCAAGCCTGGTGTAAGACCTCCACCGTCTGCCGCCCATCACGGCATGGAACTGCCCTTTCGTGATCTGGGTCTTCGTTATCATAAACGGCCTGGTCATCGCCACGACATGCAGGCCAAGGGGGTCGTTGTTCCTGTCGCCGGGATCGCGGCAGCCCATCTCGAAGCGCCCCGTCTTGCATCCGGCGAACTCCAGAGTCTCGCCCGCGCTCCCCAGCCGGAACGTCTTCGTTGGCATTTCCTTGCCGTTGTCCCAGACCCAGGGCAGGATGCCCGCCACCCTCACGGGCGACTTCTCGAACTTCACCCTGTCGAGGCGCGCCTTGACCCCGCATTCATTGAACAGTGCGAACACCTTCTTCATTGCGATGTTTGGGTCGCCCATGTACTTGTTCGCATCCTTGCCAAGAGGATACATCGCCTCCGCGAACATGTACGCAAGCTGGTGTGCGTCAACGGGAGCCACAAAGTCGTGGCTCTCCTCATGGCGAAGATACACATTGAAGAACTCCTGCATGGCCTCCGGCTCCTCGTCGACCAACTTGGAAAACGCGCGAAACGCTCCGTCTCGTCTCAAAAAAGCATTGTGGTTGCGTTCCGCAAACTCCTTATGCCCTGAACGCGACATGGCACGCAGAAGTAAAAATACGCGTAATGATTGTCTCCACGGATGCCCCAAAAACCTGCACTGAGAAATAAAAAAACGGTCAAAGTAAATGGCCCAGTGGTTGCCACATGTCTCTATCATTCCTCTAAGTGGGGAATCACAGCAAACTCCAACTGGGAATATAAAGTAGCCGTTCTCTTTATCCGTTCTAATCCTACATCCATTAATTCCAGTCCGCCCTATCGCTCGGTACGCAGCATCGGAAGGAAAACGATAGAGCGGACCAAGCTCCTTCTCCAGCTCAGGCATAAACCTATTCAGCTCGTCCTGGAATAGATCAGCCCCCCTGGCGAATTTCTCGCAGGAATAAATCGGAATGCCATGGGCACGACGACACATGCCAGAGGTTATGGTCATGTTCTCAAACGGAATATCAGAATCGATCCTGCGAATATGCCGCGCCAGTGCATCGACCAACTTAGCGAACAGCCTGCTGTTCATTTGATCGCAGGCAACCACACGATGGCAAGCAAGGATGCAGCCCTTGCCCACTCTCTTGACGGCCACGAGCGCAACGTCTTCTCCGTTCTCGTTTCCGGCCGTAAAGATCGGAATCCACCCAGAATTGTCCGAAAGCCGCATAAAGGATTCCTTCGGCCACTTTTCGGACAACTCAATGTCGAATCCACGCAGGGGAATCGGCGCACACTTCACTGCGCCCATCTTTTCTCGGTACACCTCTTCGAACTTAACGCCGTAGTCACCAAGGAACTTACCATAGGCAACCGAGCCGCCGTCAACCGGCACAACAAGCAATCCGCCCCGTTCCACAAACCCGGACATGATGTGGGTCTCGGTCTTGTCGAATTCCGGAAACGCGCTGCCCCCGCACAGCGGAGCGACAAGGACGTTTGCATTGTCAAGCGCGGCAACGCTCAGCTCAAGCGGACATACCCTGAACTGCATCCGAGCCGTCACGTTCGTGCTGAAAAAATGGTCCTTCGCCCAACTGCGCAAGACGTGTATCTCTCCGCGCGAACAGTCAAGGACTATGTTCAGCGGCGGCGGTGCGGACTCGTCTGGCGACCCCTGAAGCCATGCATGCCGACCGTCGGCGGCATTTAGATCCTTCCCGACGGCAATAGCCGGGAGAAGAAGCCCGAAAGCAAAGAGCAACCACCGCGGCATGCTTCCTCCATTTCCGTCTTAAGGTTTCTCGGCAGCCGGCGACGGCCCACTTAACCTATCGAACCATCACGGGCCAGCTTGCGAAGGGCTTCTTAGCAATAGCCGTGCCGTAACCGATACCGTCCACTACTACACCACTCATATTGATTGTGTATTTTTTGAGCTTGGTTGTCTTGCCTTTCCCATCCAGGGCGTACACCTTGAACGATCCCTTGAATGTGCCCTTCTTAGGCGTATATGAGAGCTTCAGCCCAGAAAGATTCGTCTTGTCCTTGGCGACGTCCACAATCAGCCCCTTGCCAGACTCCTTGTCGTAGAATTCCGGCAGAACCTCGCCCTTCTTCGGCTTGGCCCACTTGACGCCCGATGCCTTCGCAAACACCCATTTGCCACTCTTCACTACCGCCTGTTCGTCCTGCGGCAGAAAGTCTACAAGCACCATGCCCTCGAACATCGAGAGATCGTCCACAAAGACGCTCGCGCTTGCCGTATTCTTTGTCCAGTCGCCGCCAACATCCGCAGATTCCACGCTCAACCCGCCAGGTAGTCCTTCTCCTCCTGAAAAGGCATCGCCCTCAATGGACAACGAAAGACCGTCAAGTTCCACCGACACCGTTTCGCCGTTCACACTCACGGTCTTCGCCTTATATTGGCGTTTCTTCCCGTCAAGGCCCGTCAAAACGGCGGACACCTTGGCCTCGCCCTTCTTGCTCGCCTTCCCACACTTCAACTCAAAGATGCCGACGACTGGATTTTTCATCGCTCTCGTCGCCACTCCTTTCAGTGTCCGCGCCTTTTGCCACTCTTCGGGGATGGAAACCTCCGATCCGCCACCACCTCCTATCATGTCGGGCGTGATGAAGAAAAGGCCTGGCGCGCTTACCAACTCTTCGCTCCCGTTGCTGTCTTCGATCTTTTCGAGAGCCCTGCCATCTTTTGAAAAGGGATCACACACGTTCCAGACCCGTTGCGGAAACTCCTCACCTCCCTTTATGCCGACCTTGTACCATACTGATGCCGTCACCTTGCGAATCCCGGAAAGCGCCGCGCCGCAAGACTTGGCGTAGGAAGCAATCGTCCACGAGGAGGAAAGTCCGCCGTTGTCTTCATCGACTATCGGCCATTTCGCAAGATCAAGCGAGTATGTCGCTCCCGACGTGACGTTCTTCTGCTCCACAACAATCCATGCCCGCGTGGACTTCGCGCCGTTAGACCATAACCGACGCATGGCTCTGTAGCAAGTGTATGGATATGGATCGGAGCTGTTTTCCCACTCATCCGAATCGATGAACTTGTCGTACATCTGCGCATCAGACAACACCTTGACCGAATTGATGTGTTTAGCGGTGGAGGTCCCGTGGATGACTTCCGCATCGAATGTCTCTCCGGGCGAAATCGTCACAGGAAACGCGTAAGCGTCCCAACCGAATAGAGCCGGCTCCTTGACGCCATCGCATTCCACGTAATCACTCCTCCATGTCACTTCACTCTTCCACGCCTCTTCGTATCTGTAGAGACCACAATCTTCTTTGTCCCCGTACCAAAATCCGAACAGTTCTCCAGTAAACGTTGCCGCACCCGCACCAATGGCATATGCCGCACACGCAAACATCATCGTCAATCTTTTCATTTTTCTGTTCTCCTCTTGTTTAGTTATGGAATTGTCTCGATCCTTGGATTAGTTTCCATCAAAATATACCGCGACATGCCGCCTATTCTATTGCGACAGGCCAAGAGCCGACACCCTTAGCGGTAGCCGTGCCGTAGCCGACGCCGTTGACCATAACACCGGAAACATTGACCGTGTACTTCTTCAGACGACCACCGGCGTCTTCCGCATACATCTTGAACGAGCCTTTGAATGCGCCTGTCTTCGACACGTATGTCAACTTCAGACCCGCCGGATTCGACGACTCTTTCACATCGACGTAGTCCTCCGCCTCGCGATCGTACTTGACGTTCCCCGCCGCCGGCAATGTCCAGCGCGACCCCGTCGTCACAAGTACCTCCCACGGCAGGAAGTCATAAAGAACCTCCGCGCCGTCAATGTCCGGCTCACCGAGGAACATGAAGGAGAGCGAGCTGGGCAGAGCCGCACCGGCGCGAGCCGCCGGGACGTTTTCGCCGAACCACGCCGTGAATGGCGTCTTCGAGGCCGTGGCGTTCCATTCGCTCAGTTCGCCGACTTCCAGAGTGCCGTCGTCCTGCAACCACAGGTTGAACCCGAAGCCGCCCTTCTTCGAGTAGAGCGGGGCGACAACTGGTATGCAGCAACGCTTCTCGCCCACAAGCAACTGGGACGAGACATTCACCTTCGCACCGTCCACCATCGTGCCCTGAATCTTGACCTTGCCCTTCGCGGCGACGGTCAGCGACAGTCCGCTGTAACCCCACGCGAGCGACGCGCCAGAGCCCTCGGCGTCCACTGTCTCCAGAACGAGCGTGTACGTCCCCTGCCAGCGCGACAACACTGCCGCGAGAGGATCGCCCGCCTTCGCGAACACGTTGCGCGCGCCGCTGACGGACAGCCCCTCGACCTCGCCCCACATCGCGTTCGTACCGAGGCAGAGCGAAAGGTTCCCCTTGCCGTTGCACGTCAGCTCCGCGATGCCGCGCTTCGACATCGTGCCCTTGTATGACCTTTTCTTCGGGTCGCCGAGAAGCGTCAGCGCCGCCGTCACCTTGGCCGTCTCTGTCTTCTTGTTGGCCTTTCCGACCTTCACCTGCACGACACCGCAGACCTCCTCGCCGTCAAGCACGTATCCGTCGAAGGTCGCGGCGGACTCAGCCGCGAACGGCTCCTCGTCGCCGTCGTAGTACTGCGCCCAGTCGATCTCCTCGCCGTCCTCGTCGTACCACACGGGCGTCTGATAGAGGGACTGCTCCGTCCAATGTGCGTAGAATGTGACCGCGCCAGTGATGACGGTCGCGGAGGAAACCTCCGTCCCACCGCTTGCCGCCGTAAACCAGCCGTCGAACGAGAACCCGTCCCGCGTCGGCACAGGCAACTCGCCGAGCGCCGCGCCGTGGTTGCGCGCGACCGTTCCGCCGCCCGCGCCGCCCTGCGCATCGAACGTCACCGTGTAGCTGTTGATCCGCCACACAGCGTACACGGTCATGTCCGCCGTCACGATGGTCGGCGCCGTCACCTCTTCGCTCGACGCCTCCTTGCCCACATGCCAACCGAGGAACTCGTACCCCTCGCGCGTCGCCGTCGGCAGAGACCCGATTGCCGCTCCTTCCGCGACTTGGCGTTGCGCCGGCGCGGCTCCATCCGCACCGTTCATGTCAAATGTCACCGTGTACATCGTTGTCGGTGTAACTGCCGTATCATCAGTCGTTATCGCAATACGAAAACCAAAATCTCCATAGCTCGAAGGGCCATGCCAACTATACTGCCCCATAACAAATGCCGAACGACAGTCACGGGAGTCCGACCACGCGGATCCCCCACGCTGAACTCGCGTCGTTCCAGATTCTGGCCCAACAGGATCTGCAACTCCAGTAGTTACACTTACCGTCTCTTCATAATAGTCAAGGCACCACTCTAGTACATTACCGAGCATGTCATATATTCCCCATGCGTTAGGAACATACGAGCCAACGGCCGTGTGTCTTGTCGTATATCCTCCTTTATCATCGTCTTGGTTGTGAACATACCGACCTAGTTGAGATAAGTTATCATCCTCCACTTCTGAATTGGCATCAGCCCCGTTATTATATGCCGTTACAGTCCCTGCTCGACATGCGTACTCCCACTGAGCGCTTGTCGGCAAGTCAAAGTTCTCTTGTCCAGTCTTTGCCCGTAACACTCCTATAAAACTGTTGCTGTCAACAAGCGAACTGGTCGGCCATCCGGCTCCTGCATTATCACCTCTAATCATGTCATAAGATACCGACTCAACAGGTCGCAGAGCACCTGCATACTGCGAGGGCGAAGACCCCATGACAAGCTCCCATTGACGCTGAGTCATTTCAAACACACCAATGTAGTACGCCTTTGTAAGCGCAACTTCCCTTTGCGTTTCCCGACCAGCGTAACGTCCGATTTCCCCCGTAGGGCTACCCATGGTAAATGTGCCTGGCTCAATTCTCCGCAACACGAGCTTCGTCGTCTTGTATTCATCCGTCCAGCCGCCGTCAGGGACTGCTTCAAGGTAACTGACTGAATAAGATGTAGCCGACGAGCCACCAGAAAGATCTATGACCATGTACAATCCGTTTGCCGCCGGAGTCCCCGTCGCCCCATACTCATAGCAACCGATATCGACCGTGCCGTTGGCGATGCGAGCATTGCCTGCCAAATCCTTGTCGCCCGTCACATACGAATTGTCGCCCGCATCGATGCACGGCGATCCCGCCGCCAGCCGATAGTCGCCGTTCGCGGCATCAACAAAGCAGGGATTGGAAAAGCAACAAGACAGCATGCTTGTTGTCTGTTCAGAATCTGTATAAACGACATCTCCGCTATCGCAAGCGTTGTCGTAGATGATACAATTCTTCAGCACAGAGATACCAGCTATTATCCCGCCAGACTCCGCATGATTCCCAACAATAGTGCAATTGATGTTTGTTACATCGGATCCAGCAGCTCCCGCACCTTGGCCTCCAGTGTTATAGGCATAATTTCCTTTCATCAGACAATCAACCGCAAGCGATCTCTGCGTTGCACCCCCATCATCACGTGCATAGTTCCCTTCAAAAATACATCTGCACGCAAAACCATCACGAAGACCACCGCCCGCAAGTGCAGAACAATTTCGAATCTCACAGTCTTCAAGCCGGGAACCATTGGCACCTCCGCCCTCGCCACCATACCCACTCCATGATCCTTCCACCCTACAATCACAAATTATGCAGTTCCTGACCGTTCCACCACGAACTCCAGCGCCACCCTTGCCCATCCAACTAATGTAAAGATATCCATTCTTAAGTGTAAAACCATCTATCGTTGTAGAGGTCTCGGCAGCATCTTCGCCTAGATATGCGCAACGACTTGAACCTTCACCATCAATAATGGTATTAGCCGCTCCGGCTGTACTACGGATGGTTATCGCTTTGTTTGCAGTTACAATCGGCGAGTATGTACCTGGTGCAACAAGAATCGTATCACCAGCCGACGAAGCATCAATCGCCGCCTGTATCGTCGCCTTGGCGGACGATTGGCTTGTGCCGGAATTGTAATCCGAACCGCTTGTGCCGTTGACATACCAAGTAGTCGGGCTGGATGGTGTTGGCGTGTTTTGGTTGGTTGCCACGAAATTGTCAAGATGGACTCCGTTGAACGCCCCGACAAATCCCATGCCTGGATGGTGGTATTCCCATGTCAACTCATGACTTCCTGATCCTAATTCAAACTCTTCGTATATCCAAGGTTCGTCCATACTTGTATATTCATTGCGCGATATAAGGGCAGTCGAATCGCACCTGAAAGTAAATGAACCGCCGTATGTCTGAAACCGATAGTAGAAAGAAATCGTACATGGACCCACAACGGTTGTCCTAAGCCATGAGGTTGCATCCCCAGCTCCACCGGCACCAGAAGTGACGCAGTCGCCATCCGAATATGAGTCGTCGGCAATGTACGACCAATTGACATTTTCTCCAGAGACCGATGGCGTTCCGCCAGTCGTCCAAACGAGACTTGTGTTATCCAAGCCGTCGCCCAGCGTACCCGCCATCGCCGCGAACGGCATCAGCAAGAACATCATCGCCAGTTTTCTCATCATCTCCGCACCTTTCTTTCCCCTTGTTTCGTATCGGAATCGGTGCGGGGAACATAGACACCTCCTCTGATGACATAGATAAACTCAACGCAATCCCAAACGCGGCGGTTGGCTACTGTTCTTCGCCCCAACCACGCGGGAAATCTAACGCTCGGCATCGCGGCGGTTTCGCCCGCCCCTCAACCTAACAAGTGAATTATAACAAAAAGCCCTTGCAAGCCGCAAGTGGCTAAAGGGTCAGAAATTTTGAACAAGATTGGCGAAATGAGATTATGGTACGGACGAAATCGCGGCATATTTGCCGCGATAAACTGCCAGGGTCAGAATAGGGACATATAGAGTCGATGGGGTCAGTGTCAGCGTAGTATCCGTCGGATAGAGCCGATTGGGGGCAGTGTCGGCGTAGCATCCGCCTGGTAGAATTAAGGCGCGCACGCGCCTCCGCATTCCACCACGAGGTCTTCTACCCCAGCCGCTTCGACACCCACTCCGTCGCCGCCCAAACCGCGTCGAGGGAATCGCAGGGGATTTCGGGGGCGAGATCCAGACAGTCTGCGACCGTGGCCGCGATGTCGGTGTACTTTATCTTGCCGTCGAGGAACGCCTGCACCGCAAGTTCGTCCGCCGCGGCGAGAACGGCCGCGGCGCATCCGCCGCGGGCGCACGCCTCCTTCACTAGCCTGAGGCATGGGAAGCGCACTGGGTCCGGCGTACGGAAGGTTAAAGAGCCGAGCGCCGCGAGATCGAGTTGTTCGCGCTTCGACGCAAGGCGGCCAGGCCAAGTGAGCGCATACTGTATCGCAACGCGCATATCGGGCGGCGAAAGCTGCGCGAGCGTCGCGCCGTCGGAAAAGGTGACGAGCGAGTGGACTATTGACTCTGGATGCACAACGACGTCAATCTTCTCGACAGGCATATCAAAGAGCCAGCGCGCCTCAAGGATCTCGAAGCCTTTGTTCATCATCGTGGAACTGTCGATCGTGACCTTTGGGCCCATCTTCCAGCGCGGATGGTTGAGCGCCTGTTCAACGGTAACAGACGAAAGGTCGGCGGGTTCGTCGAGAAACGGTCCGCCGCTCGCCGTCAGGACCAGCCGCTCGACTGATTCGCGCGGCGATCCCTGGAGACACTGGAAAATCGCAGAATGTTCGCTGTCAACGGGCAGAAGCCGC
Source organism: uncultured bacterium (assembly GCA_902780865.1). GTDB lineage: Bacteria > Verrucomicrobiota > Kiritimatiellia > RFP12 > UBA1067 > UBA1067. The sequence continues at coordinate 12,136 of CACZHC010000010.1, read as the reverse complement.
ACGCCCTTTTCTCTCGCGCGACGCGTGACGAACTCGCCCGCCATCACCATGACTTCCTTCGTGGCGAGCGCGACGTCCATCCCCTTCTCGATCGCCGCCATCGTCGGCTTGAGGCCCGACATTCCTACGGTCGCAACGAGACAAATGTCTGCGTCGTTCTCTTCGACTGCGCGAACCGCGGCGTCTTCGCCGCAATACGCCTTCGCGCCAAGCTCGCGTGCAAGCGCCTCACATTGGTCGCGTGAACTGCGTACCACAAGCGCGACAACCTTGAATTCGTCAGGATGTGACAGGGCGACGTCAATCGCATTTCTGCCGATCGACCCCGTCGCGCCAAGAATAACAATTTTCTTTGCCACCCCTACTTCCTAACTCCTGACTCCTGACCCCCGACTCCTAAGTACTGACCCCTGACTCCTGACTCCTAACCCTTCTTCTCCACACTCTGTCCATCACGGGAGTCTTTTACAGCCCATCCAAGCGCGGCGATTTCGTCGCGGAGTCGGTCGGACTCGGTCCAGTTCTTCGCCTTTCTCGCCTCGGCGCGGGCATCGAGAAGCGCCTTAACTTCGGCAGGAACCTCGACTTCCTTCTTCTCGTTCTCGAAGAAGACAATGCCGAGAACCTCGTCCATGCGCCTGAACACGCCCAAGGCCTCGCTCGCGGCTTCGGCGTCCACTTCCATTCCGTTACATGTCCTTACAAGCTCAAAGAGGGAGGCGAATGCCTTCGGGATGGGAGGATGTTTTCGCGACTCGAGCCAAGCGGTCGACGCATGCGTCAATGCGGCTGAGCGACTTCCTCGCGTCCTCGAGCGCGTCAAACGCGAAGTTGAGACCCGTGCGGTAGTGCGCGTTGATGAGAACGTAGCGGATCTCGCGCCCTGTATAACCCTTCTCGAGAAGGTCGCGGAGCGTGAAGAAGTTGCCCGCGCTCTTAGACATCTTCTCGCCGTTGACGCGCAGGTGCGCGCAGTGCATCCAAGTCCTGACAAACTCCTTGCCTGTCGCGGCCTCGGCCTGGGCGATTTCGTTCTCGTGGTGCGGGAAGAGGTTGTCTATGCCGCCCGTATGAAGGTCGAACGTCTCGCCGAGATACTTCATCGACATCGCGGAGCACTCGATGTGCCAGCCGGGGCGGCCGCGTCCCCATGGTGAATCCCAGCCGACAGGACCGTCGGACTCCTCCCACGCCTTCCACAGCGCGAAGTCGCCGACGTTCTCCTTGTCGTATTCGTCCGCCGCGCACCTCAGGCCCGTGCGCTGGTTGTCGAAGTCGATGTGGGCAAGCTTGCCGTAGCCCGGGAACTCGCGCACCTTGAAGTAGACCGAACCGTCTTCGCTCTGGTAGGCAACGCCCTTGTCCATAAGCTTCTGTACGAGCGCGATCATCTCGGGGATGTGGTCGGTCGCCGCAGGATAGACCTCTGCCGGCTGGATGTTGAGCTTCTTCAAATCCGCAAAGAACGCGTCCTTGTACGTCTTAGTGTAGTCCGTGAGCGCGACGCCCGCGGCATTTGCGCCGCGGATCGTCTTGTCGTCGACGTCGGTGAGGTTCATCACCTGGCGGATCTTCATGCCGTTGAACTGGACTACGCGGCGGAGGATGTCCTCGAACGCGTAGGCGCGGAAGTTGCCGATGTGCGCAAAATTGTAAACGGTTGGACCGCAGGTGTAGAGGCGGATTTCGTTCCCTTCAAGGGGCTTGAGTTCCTCGACCCTGCGCGTCAGCGAGTTATAGACATTCATCATGCCGCATATTATACCAAAAAGCCGCCGCGACGTTGGCGTCGACTGCGACTGTGACCGATCGAAGCCGATCACGCCTAGGGCAGTTTATGCCCTTTGGACTCACATGGGCACTTGCCTTCTTGACTCTAGACGATCTTGTCGACGATCATCTTCTGGACGAGGATGCGAAACAGGGCGTACGACAGGATCGCGCCAAGGACAAATCCAAGCACCGCGCAAATGGCGGCAATAACCTTCGTGTCAAATCCGAGAATGCCAAAGATCGCCCCGACGACGGCGCCGGCAACGAGCCCCATCATCGCCCCGCCGATTACCGACGACAGGTAAAAGACAATCCATGTCCCAAACCATCGAAACTCCGAAAGCTTCGCCTTGGTGTTCCGATCCGCAACAGTCACGTCGTTTTCCATACAATAAACCTTTCTCTTGGAAGAGCGTCCTCCCGAACGGCCCTTCAGAATCAGTCTTTCTTGATATTCTCGAGGACACGGACGACCTGGTCGTCAATGGCCTGCAAGTCGCCCTTGACGGACTCGGGGGCCTTGGCCTTGGCGGCGTCGATCTCGGACTTGAGGGCGGTTAGCCGCATATTATACCAAACTGACGCGCGTTTGCGCGACTTCACGGTTTGACCCAGTAGCCGGGAAGGTCTGATATTTTTCCGGCGGGCTTGCGCGAGTAGACAGCCGCTGGGACTTTGCGCGGTCCGTCGAGCATGTAGCCAAGAACGGCCGCGGGCGGGAGTATCGTCTCCCAGACGGTGTATTCGCTCGCCGCGACGGAATAGCTCTCGATATTCGCAAAGCGACGCCAGATCGGCCAGTACTTCACGGCGTCGTTTCCGTATACGTACTTCTTCGCGTCTGGCGCTACGCCATATGTCCACCTGTAGGGCGTTATGCCGCCGACGTATTCGGCGATCTCGTCGTCCATACTCTGGAGGTCAAGGAATCGCGCCGGATAAACAACGCCCATTCCGCTCGTCAGCGACTCGCCGCGCGGATTGCACCCATTGTGGAAGTCGTTGGCGAGGTAGACGCCCGCGAGATACGTCGGGTCGCCAGTGAGCGCATGTGCGGCGACAAAGCTCTCGGCGCGGCGGAGCGGATGGCTGTTCCCCCAGCTCATCGTGTGGACAAATCCGTGCTTTGCAGAAAACCATGGCGTGCGGTATGGATAGGCATTCTCGAGCTCGTCGAGATACTCTTTCGCAGTGTTGACACGGCGGCGGATCCAGTCTTTCTTTATCTGCTCAAGTTCGTCGGGAATGCGCTGGTCCTTCAAGGCGAACTCGAGGAACGTGTATGCGCTCCAGCCCCAGCTCGACTTGTTGATTTCCTTCTGGAGATCGTCCTTGCGCTTTTCAACCGAATTGAAATACTGCATGTCGCCTGTAAGCGCGGAGAGGTTCAGCGCCGCAGTCAGCATATAGCGTGGCGACCAATTCTCCGGCTCGCGGTAGACGAGATCGACCCACGGCCCAGTTTTCCACTTGGTGGTTGTGCACCCTTTCATCTGCTGCACGACAGGACCGTGCGTCTCGGCCCATTTCCACGCCTTTATCGCACGATCGAGAAGCATGTCTGATGTCTTCTTCTGCCCTGCCGCCTTGAAAGCACGCGCGACAACCGCGACAGTTCCAGCAAAGTCGTAGCACGAATTGTGCGTTGGAATCGAAAGGTAGTACTGAAGCCCCTCATGCTGAGGCGCTGCATGCTCGCCGCCTGGATGCCCAGTCGTCTCGATCCACGTGCCGACGCCACCGTCCTTCTGCTGCGCGGCAAGAAGGTGCTTTATGCCCCACATCGCTTCGTCGAGGATGTCGGGGATTCCGTTGCCAGATTCGGGGATGCAGAGCTGTCCGTCGGTGAAATTACCAGGTTTCAGCAGATAGTCAAGCGCGAGCGAACGCGGAATCTGCAGATGCATCGGGCGGCGGTCGTAGTCGGCGGCATCGTGGTATCCGCCAGGGAGCGAAAGATGTTCGTTAGTCGCGCACATCCCGCGGCTCGAAGTAATCACGTTGAAGTGCTTGAACTTGAAGGGCTTCCCGTCTTTGCCGACGATTGGCTGGCCGTCCGCGGGAACGACGTACTTGTCGTACTGCCACTCGTCCGGCGGCTGGACGCCGCGGATCACGTCAAGGTGGCAGGCGGGGCAAGTCCACTGTGTGTAGGGCGGCTTCTTCTCGATCCCGCAGCGCTTGTTGAAAAGCCCAAGCATGTGGTGTCCCCACGCCTCGACAATCGCGTCGCGCGACACGGAGAACTCCATCGAGCGGCCGATTCCGTCGACTGAAAGATAGTAGCGTCCTTCCTTTTCGATCGGCGTCAGATCTGCCTCAAGCGTCTCCTCGCCCGTGAAAGGCGTGCCGTCCTTGTTTACCGGATCGGCTACACGCGGCGCGAGCTTCCCCTCAAGGACCTTCACACCGCTCTTTGCGTCGACGACTGCAAACGTCTTCCCGTCGAACGCGGCAAGCGGCAAGGGGCCTGCCGTTCCAAGCCATGCGCCGACATAGGCGTACTTGCGCGCGTTCGGCGCATAGCCAACTTGGTTGACCTTGAAAACGGGAGACGGCACGCCGGGGTCGTAGGTAAACTTGCCCGCCACCCCGAGGTCTACGCTGTCGCCCTTCTTCATAGGCGCGACTTTTACGAAGACGTTGTGGATCACTTCGCCAGCCGTCAGGTTGAAGTGGTCGCCGTCTGGGGCTACGTAGTGCTTCATGCCGTTCGCCTCGGGCCAATACGAGACTACGCCCTGTATCGCCTTAAGCTTCTCCGCAAACGGTTCGCGAACCTTTTTCACGATGTCTTCGTGCAGGGCGACACGCTTGCGCCTTATCTGCCAGTCCGCGCCGGCGCTCTTCGACTCCTCGAAGCGAGGGTCCGCGAAAAACGCGGCGTTTTCGTCCGCCGAGCAGTCGCCCTGAACGAGTATGTATTCAGGCGTAAGCGCAGTGACCCTGAATTCCGCCGCGCTTGCCGAAAGACAGGCAACAGGCACCACTGAGCAAAACAGTGCAAACGCACCTACATGTACATTAGAGCATCTTCTTGTGGACATATCGCACCCCCTGTTGGTTGTTGTGGCAGTCTACCTTGCCTGCCTTACGATCAAATTGACGTCACCGACAATCCCGGCCGGGCGAAGGTCATTGTCGGAGAGTATGTAGCGCCACGAGCTGAACGCATATCGCGCAACCTTGCGCGGCTTGTTAGCGCGTATTTCCTCTGGAATGGCGATCACGGCACGGCCATGCGGAATGTCGCGCTTCCTGCCCTCGCTCTGGACCATCTGCACTCCAAAGCCAAGCATCTTCTTCGAGAGGACACAGTCGTCCGGCTCCTTCTCGTCGCCGATGAGACGGTTCGTCCAGGCGTTCGTCACGCGCACCTTGAGCGCATGGCGGCCTGGCTTGACCGAACGCGGAAACTCGATGCGATACGGCGCATGCCAAAGAGCGCCAATGCGCTCTCCGTCAAGAAACACCTCCGCCACGTCGCGCACATCGCCGAGATCAAGCGCATACTCGCGACCTTCTGGAATGTCGAGCGTCGTCTCGTAAGTAGCCGTTCCGGAGTAGTAGCGAATTCCAGGTTCGGCAAAATCAGTCCACGACTTGAGCGCGGGAAGAGTCTGCACGCCCTCAGGCGCACCGCCGCCCGCATCGAAGCGAAGCGTCCACGGCCCTTTCACGTCGTGGACGGTCTCGACGAGGAACGGCATCCGCCGGCAGAACCGCGTGCCCTCTTTGCGGAAGACGACGAATACGCTTCCCTCCGCAGAGAGTTCGAGCTCGACCGGCGTCACGCCGTCCTTCGTCCGCCAGTAGCCGATGCACCGTTTGTCGCCTGTTTCGGGATTCCAGATCTCCGGCTGGAAGTCGCGCCCTTCAATCTGGCGGAAGTTCGCCGTGAATTTCTTCGGCTTGTCAGTCGTGTTTGCGACGAAGAAGAACGCCGCGTCGCCAGATTTGCGGCATGATGCCATTACACCTTCGCGGTCGCCTTCAACGATTTCAAAGTACTTCGTACGCTTCGAGGCGGGACCGACCTTTAGCCCCTTCTTCTCGTAGTCGCGCACGAGATCGAAGCACTTTTTCTCTACGCCATCCCATGACGTGTTGTCTGCGAAACGCTTCTCTGCGCCGCGCTCGAGAAAAAGAAGCGAGTATTCGCGTCCCGACGACTTGACGCGAAGTTTCCCGCTTGCCGTCACCTCGGTGTTCGTAAGGAAGTTGCTGAGCGGCAGCGCGTCGGTACCGTCCTCGTCGAACGACGCGAGCCCCAGCGCGTCGCAGCGCATCTCGCCTTCCTGGAGAAGCGCCTGGCAACGCTGAATGTAGCGGTAGAAGCCCTTCGCGGGCTCGTGCCAAGTCTGGTTCTCGCCAAAGTGCGTTCCCCATGGCCCCATCGAGTAGCCGGGACGCGCGTTCGCGCCGAGCGGCTGATGCTCCCAATGGTGAAGCGAAAGTCGGTTCACGCCGCGCGCGAGCGTCGCGTCGAGCGGGATTTTCAAGTCGCGCGGCGTAATCGCGAAAGGATCGTCGATCGGATAGCCAGTAAAGGACTCCGCACCGGTGATGTTGCGGCCGAGGGCGCGGGAAACGGGGCCTGCGAACCAGCATGCGCCGCCATTCGACGGTTTCTTCGCCCAGAACGGAGTTCCAACCCAGAACTCTGTCATCGGCACGTCGCAGAACTGCGTCGCCTCGATCGAGTCGAAAGGTCCCGAATACGGCTCAAGATGGAACGCGAAACCTGCCGCATTGAGCCGCTCCTTGAAAAGCCGGTAGTGGCGTTCAGTCTGCAGCTCGTTCTTCGTGCGGGTGAAGTCGCGGCGGAACTGCTCTTCGCGCTCCGGGCCGAAATCGGTGCCGAGATTGGCGATCACAGGCAGAAACGGCACAGGGTCGTATCCGCGGCGCTTCGTGAACTCCTGCGCGAAGTCGTCAGTCCAATTTGCGTCGCCCGCCTCGTAGCTGTCCATCAGGATAAAGGCGAGCCCGGGATTGGACGCGGCGAGCCCGTGGGCGGCGAGCCCGTTGAGAAGGTTGTCGATGTGAACGCCAACGGCCTTTGCGCTCATCTTGTCGGCTTCGAGCGAGCCCGCCTCGACCTCTGGCGGCGATGGATGAGTGTTCTTGCCAGTGCACGTGTAGCCAAAGCGGTAGACGCCGTCCTTCGTCTTGACCCGCGCGATGTCGCGGTAGAAGCCGAGCTTCGTCTCGGGCTCAAGGTCGCCCTTCGCCCAGACGAGCTTCTTCATGCCAAGTTCGGGGGTGATCCACGGCCCGCCTGAAGTCGAGTAGCCCGGGCAGTTGTGGATGCCGAGTTCGAGGCCGAGCCGCTTCGCCTCGGAAACGGCGAACGAGACCATGTCCCACCACTTGTCGTTCATGTACTCCATGCCTGGGCAAAGCGGCGTGGACATCCGTTCCTCGCAATGCCAGCCGACGTCCTGGATGTTGAAGATCGTCGCGCCCGAAAGGCCTGCGTCCTTCATCGCCTCGAGGTCACGGGTTATCCCCGACTTCGTGACGTTCGCTCCCTGCCAGTGCCACCATGCGTTCGCGCCACACGACTGCGGAGGCGCGTCGAAGAGTTGCTCCAACCTGTCGGGTGATAGCGCGACGCCGTTCGCGACGAGCGTTCCCGGCGCCATCATTGCCATGACCGCAATAATAGCCACAGGCAAAGTTTTTTTCATGTCATAGCCCTCCTATATGAAGACGCGCCGACAGTCCATGCCGCAAGTCAGCGCTCGGTCGGGAGACCCCATTCGTCGAGCTTGGACGCCATCCAGTCAAACGCGGCCTCGTGCATCACGCGCGACTTCGCGTTCGGGATGACAGGGCCGCATGCGACGCGGATGTCGTGCGACGGGTCAAGAGGACCGAAGTCCTTGAAAACCTTGCGGAAAATCCCCTTCTCGCGCGTAAGCTGGCAGCGAGTGTCGACGACGATCGGAACGACGGGGCAGCCCGCCTTCTCCGCGAGCTTCGCGCCAATCGAAGAATAGACCTTGCGGCTGAAAACCTCCTGGCGCGTCCCTTGGGGAAAGATCAGAAAACTCTCGCCGCCCTTGATGCGCTCCGTGCCGACATTGAGGACGGTCATAAGGTCCTCTCGCGGCGACTTGCGTCCGACGGGGACCATGTGCATGTGCTCGGCCGCTTTCTCGAGAAACGGAAGGTGCGCAAGCGAGGCCTTGGCGACGTAGCTGAACGGCCCAAACGCAAAAAGCGTTGGCATAAGAAGAATCGTCTCTGTCGTCGACATGTGGTTACAGAGATAGACTACCGGGCCATCATGCTTCTGACGGGCGTCAAAGCCCTCGATAATCACGTTGATCCCAAGCTTCTCTGCGGTCGTAACGGAAGAGAAGCATACCTTGGCCCATTTCTCGGTCGTCAAGAGGCCGAACGGCTCGGTCAACGCGCAATAGGGGAAAACCTTGGTGACGCCAATCGTGTAGCGGAATGTATTCCAGGCGGACGGACGTACGCGTTTTTTCCTGCGACGCTCAGGAGGAGTGGAATAAGCCCCCGTGGAACAGAGCGAGGCATAGAACTGCTCAATTTTCGTCTTCTGCATCTTCGTTCTGGCGGGCAGCCTCTTTTTCTGCCCGTGCTCGTTCAGCGGCTTCACGCTGCGCCTTTAGTTCATCCTTCAGCAACTGCAGCTCGCGTCGCTGCTCCTCTCGATCGGCCTGTCGCTGGGCTTCCCGCTCCTTCTCCTTCTCCGCCTCTTTCTCCGCAGCCTCGGCCTGGCGCTTGGCCTCAATCTCCTTCTCCTTTGCCAGCTCCTCCTGTCGGGCCTGTTCTCTCAAGGCACGACGCTCGCGAAGCGAGGATCCCATCAGCCCAGGCCTCGAATTGTCCCCATCGCCAGAAAGACGTCTGGCGCCCCCCAAAAGCCCCATGCGGCGACCAGCGCCAATGTTGCCGGCGGACATCGCACCGATGCGGGAGGTCGAGCCGCCACCTTTCCCGGAATTTGCGCCAAGGTCAAGTTCTACTTCGACATCGCCCTTCGCGACCTTCATCGTCGCCTTCACTGGGTCGGCCTCGAGGACTTTCCAGCCATTGCGCTCCTCCCCGACCTTAAGGTAATAGTGGACAGGCAACTTGCTGTCGGAGTTGTCCGTAAAACCGACGGCGACATCGCCTGCAGGAGTTACGTTTATCGCGCTGAAATGTATCGCGCTCTTCACCGCCTTCTGCTCGTCCGTCAACACCGTTTCATCGCTGCCGCTCCCTTTCTGAACCAGGTTCGGAGGAATGGTCGGGTCGAAGTTCGGCGGCGGCTGGCCGAACATCTGGCGGTCTATGATCGACTGGTATCTGTCGATCGGCTGGCGCTCGGCGACGGCCGCAAGGCAGCAAAGCGCCGCGACTGCACAAAGGGAAAGCTTATTCTCGGACCGTACCGTCATTCCCCGTCGTATATTGACAGCTTGCAGGATATCGCAAGATGGTCGCTCAGGCGATCAGCCTCGATGAACCTGACCTCGGAAACACCCACGCCCTTGAGCAGTATGTTGTCAAGCGGCTGGAGGGGGCTCTCGACTGGATACGTGCCGGTGCCAAACAGGTTGACTAGCTCAAACCCGGCATCTTCAAACACCTTGTATTCCTCGGGAGCCGGAAAGCACGGCTTGCCGGGGATACGCACGCCCACGCGGAAATCGCCGGCGATGACGACATGCGGCATGTCGCGAAAGTCCTCGATAAGCTTCTTCATCTGCTCCGCGCGGTCCTTGCGGTGACCAGCCAGGTAAGTGTTGCTGTCAAGATGCGTCTGCACGAACCAGACAGGCACGCCCGAGATGTTGAGTTTGACGGCCCTGTAGTACGTGTCCTCGAAGTGGCGCTCGAAGAAAACGTCCTTCTCTTCGATCTTCGAGGCCTTGGCGGACTTGTAGAAGATGGCGTTGCAGACGTCGCCCTTCGCCGGGCCGACGGACTTCTCGTACCCCTTGAAGAGCGCGGTAGACGCCTTCATGGAGCCGTTCGTGGTGAAGTTCTCGTTGTATTCCGTAATGCCCACGATGTCGGCATCGACGGAATCGAGGAACTTGACGTACTTGGCCGCCATCTTCTCCCCCTCGGATTCGGGAATCGAGGCAACAGAATAGGTTCCATCGCTGAAATGGCTGACGCTCCAGTGCAGGAAGCGGACGCTGGTCCGTTCGACCTGTTTCGTAGCACACCCAGCCGCCACGCAAGCGACGGCAACTGCAAAGATAATGTTTCTCATGGCGGAAATTATACTAAATTTTTCACAGGCTCGCAAGAAGACCACCGCAGAGGAGGAGATGCTTCTCGCGGTCCGAAAGCGCCACCTTGACGCGGAAAGACCCCTTCGGGCCCTTGACCTCGAGAACGCCATCGCCCTCAACCGCCGCGCGGATGCCCTTGAGCTCGAGCTTGTCGCCCGCCTCGACCTTGTCGTAATCCTTCGGATTTTCGAAAAGGAACGGCACAATGCCGAAGTTAACGAGGTTGGCGCGGTGGATGCGCTCTATGGACTTCGCGATCACGGCCTTGACGCCAAGATACATGGGGCAAAGGGCCGCATGTTCGCGGCTCGAGCCCTGTCCGTAGCTCTCGCCCGCGACGATGACATTGGCAAGGCCCTTCTCCTTGTTAGCGAGGCACTTGTCGTGGAACTTGGGGTCGCACGGCTCGAAGACGAACTTCGCGTACTCGGGGATGTTCGAGCGGAACTTGAGGCGCGCGCCCGCGGGCATGATGTGGTCGGTCGTGATCTTGTCGCCGACCTTGATCGCGGCGACGGCCGAGAGATCCTTTGCGAGCGGCACGCCCTTCGGAACCTGCGCGATGTTCGGCCCGCGCACGATCTCAGCGCCCTTCACGCCCTTTCCGGCGGTTGCGCGATAGAGGAACATGGAATCGTCAATCGGGAACTTCTTCGGGCTCGGCACAGCGGCGACCGGCTTCTTCGTCGGGAGCTCGACGCGGCCGGTGAGCGCCGAGGCGGCGGCGGTCTCGGGCGAGACAAGATAGACCTGCGCAGACTTCGTGCCCGAGCGGCCCTCGAAGTTGCGGTTGTTCGTCCTAAGCGACACGGCGCCGGTCCTTGGGCTCATGTGCGCGCCGATGCAGAATCCGCAGGCGTTCTCAAGCATACGGCAGCCGGCCGAGTGGAGAATCGCGAGCGATCCGTCCTTGGCGAGCATGTTGATGACCTGGCGGGAACCGCACGCGATGCCGACCTCGACATCGTCCGCGACGTGCTTGCCCTTGAGATAGAGGGCGACGGTCCTGATGTCGCGGTAGGACGAGTTGGTGCACGAGCCGATCATTATCTGGTTTACCTTCGTGCCCTTCATCGACTTTACGGTCACGACGTTGCCGGGGCTGTGCGGGGCGGCCATCATCGGCTCGACCTTCGCGAGATCCACTACGAACGTGTCGTCGTACTTCGCGCCCTTGTCGGCCTTGATCTCGACGAAGTCCTTGGCGCGGCCCTGCGCGGCGAGGAACTGCTTGGTGACGCGGTCGGACGGGAAGACGCTCGTAGTGACACCGAGTTCGGCGCCCATGTTGGTGATCGTCGCGCGCGAGGGGACATCGAGGGTGGCGACGCCGGGACCGGTGTACTCGAATATCCAGCCAACGTTGCCCTTGGTGCCGTACTTCTCGAGAACCTTGAGGATGACGTCCTTGGCGGAGACGCCTTTCTTGAGCTTGCCCTTGAGGACGATTGCGCGGACCTTGGGGGTCGGGATGTGGAAAGCGCCGCCGGCCATCGCGACGGCGATATCGATGCCGCCGGCGCCAATCGCGATCTGGCCAATACCGCCGCCGGTCGGGGTGTGGGAGTCGGAGCCGAGGAGGGTTGTTCCGGGCTTCCCGAAGCGCTCGAGGTGGAGCTGGTGGCAGATGCCGTTGCCGCACTTGGAGTAGACGATGCCGTATTTCTTGGCGATTGACTGGAGGAAATCGTGGTCGTCGGCGTTCTCGAATCCGATCTGGACTGTATTGTGGTCAACGTAGCTCACCGAGAGGTCGGTTTTGACGTGCGGCACGTCCATCGACTCGAACTGGAGGTAGGCCATTGTGCCTGTCGCGTCCTGCGTCAGCGTCTGGTCGATGCGGATGCCGAGTTCGGGGTCCTTCGCGGGATCGCCCTCGACGAGATGTGCAGAAAGTATTTTCTCAACAACGTTTTGCGCTTTTTTCATGCCGCGTATTATACCATATTGTCGCATGGCATGGCTGCGAGCACTGCGATGGTGCCCGTGGCTGTCCTGTGCTGGTTTGCCTTCCAGTGTGCGGCTTTGTTTCGGGCAACCGTGCTCGCCTTGCGAGAGCGGCCGATTCCGGCGTCCTTCGCCCCACTCGGCGTATA
>CACZHC010000009.1 GCA_902780865.1 uncultured bacterium | reverse complement strand
GTCATCCGTTCCGGGAATGGGTGTAGGTCACGCAACGCCTGCTGGACGGCCGAGGCAACTCCGTCATTGTATCGTTCGCCGTCTATCGGACACATAGACCAAGTCCCCCAGCTCACGTAGATGCGCGCAGTTCCCCTTCCAATGTTTCGGCTCGCATAATATCCACTGAAGTTGTTCAAGGGAATATGCGTTGCCACCTCGACGCCAATCTGAAGATACACCGTCGGCCGGGATTTTTTACCGTCACTATGCCATTGCTGCTCAATGATGCGGACGTCTATTTGAAGGCCCCCGTCGCGTTTCTCAATGGGCTTTTCCTTGCCAAACCTGCCGCATCCTTCAATTGCACCGCGAACGGCATCACGGACAGCTTGCTCGTCAACTTCTTTAGAGCCGGAGAATCTGTGCTGACCACATAATTCAATCCTGTTCGTGGCGATGTTCTCGAGCGAGAGCGAGAAACACTCGCTCCTGATCTCGGGGCATTCCGCGGGCTCTTTTGGATGGACAGGACAATCGTCCGGTACCGTATGCGCACATCCAGCGACAATCGCCACAAGTGCCAAGACTATCATTCTATCAAATGCCGTCTTCGCTTCCATCAAGGTTGACGACATACTTGCGGTTGCGTCCATATGATTTCCTGCCGGACTGCATGTCGCCAGTGAAGTCCCTGTCTGGGCCGACCGTCCAGACGACGCCACGCTCCACATCGTATTTCAGCGCCGCGCCATGATCGAAAGGATCTGTCGGCACGGACGGCAGAAACTCCGGCACAAGCGCGTCAAGCGACTCCGGACGCCGACCCGTCTTGCGCCTGTACAATTCCGCAGCGACGACGACCTCAGAAGCGGACAAATAGAATTCGCTGCACGCAAGGCGCTCCGCCAGATCTTTCCAAGCAGGGAAAAGCGCCGCAAGCAATTGCCATCCGACGAAATTCGGCGCGAGACAGCCGAATCGCCCGGGTGTCTCCGACTTGATTTCGTCTTCAAAAGATTGCAATGCACCCTTGTCGTAGTCGTTAGAAAGCAATTCCTTCACCTTCCCAATCATTTTCACATACAGCGCCCTGGTGCGGTTTGGATGGTATTCAAAGCCCGCCTTGATCCTGCGCAGCCCTGTGCAACGCATGGAGGAATCGACAATGCGCTGCGCATTTTCGAAATAATAGACAAAATCGTTATCAACCGCCAGAAGGATGCTCTTGCGAAGCATCGACGAGTCTGTCAAAAGCAAAGTCTCAAGCAGCTTTCGCAATTCCGCATCGGACGCCTTGCCTGACACAACGATCTGCACAGCGAGGTGCATGCCCATACCACGTAATCCGTCAGCGAGAAGCCAACAGACGAACGATTCCGCATCCCCTTGCATCGTGCGGTTCAACAAGAGGAAGTCTTGCACGCCTTCAACTGCCGAGGCGATTTCGCCGCGTACGATCTGCCGACTGACCTTCGCCTTGTAAAGCTTCATCATCTTGGCGAAGTCACTCATTGGCGGCAAATACAAACCGCCGGCATTGCGTGCCGCCTTGTCGTACCACTTCGCGCGGCGCATCGCATTCTGGAAAAGAGCAAGCGCCTCGGCGTTTTCGTCCACGATCGCATCAGTTTCTTCCGGCGAAAGCTTTTCCCATTGCACTGCCCCGGGCATTCGCCTGACGGCATTTGTCGCCGCGACGAAGCCGCAATAGGCGTTGTCCTCGTCTGCGGGCTCCTCCGTGGTCCTCGCGAACGCCGAAACGTCAGGCGGAGGGGCGTCAATCGAGCCAATCACAAAGCAAATCGCCACTGCGATCCCTGCCAATATCAAAAGTTTCTTAATCATAGAGGAAGTTTAGTCTGCGATTTGCTTGAGCTGCGATGAAATCACCGAAACAATCTTCCCGTATGTGTCGCTTGGCCATTCTGCCGCCAGTTCTTTCGCAAGGATCTCGGCGTGGCGCAGTATCTTTGAGGCGATTGCGTCAAGGCGGCCTAGAGCGAGAGCCGGACGCATTCCGGCCTCATGTGACATAAGCGCAAAGTTCTCGCGCTTGACGTCTGCAAAGCGCTTCGCCCCGCCTATTGACATTGCGCCATCGTCCAACAAGGCCGGATATACGAGCGTTGACATGACATCATAGATTGGCGCAAGGCTGCGGCCGCCCTTCTGCCGATACAGAATCGAGGAATTCTTTCCGTGCGCATCGGCGTTGCCGATCAGGAAGTTGAAGATCATCCTGTCCATGAACGCGAGGCGGTCTGCCAGCGAGAACTTCATCTCCTGCATCGCTTTCATGCAAGACGCAAAGGACGGGCCTCCTTCGTTTTCATACTTCATCTCTCCGGATACACCCAGCGCCTGGCAGAAGTCTTCCTGGTGCAGACGGCGTATTTCTCCGCCAACGGATTCCCTGTCGTATCGTTCCGTCCAGTAGTATGGTTCGCCCTTGATACGCATGAGGCCGCATTTCGCCGTCTTTAGCCCCAGCCTCGCCGCGAGCGACATGGAGAAGAATTCGTTGAAAACGCTGTCGGCATAATCTTCGGCAGGCGGCTTGACGATATGGGTCGAGGGCATTCCGAAGAGCGGAAGCGCAATCCGTCCATTTACAATCCGCGCGATGAGCTTGTTTTGCGCACCCGATCCGGATATGCGGTACCCGGCCACGCCATTCACGTAAAGAGGTCGCTTCCTGAGCGATTTCAAAACCATGCCGGCCGCATCTTCATCAAGTATCTCCAGTCGCGCGGCGGATTCTTCCTCCGACGGCGCGTCTTCAGGCCACAGCGAAATGGCCCCAGCGCAGTCTCCGCCCAAAGCTTCGAGGAACCCGAATATGTTGTGTCGCGAAATATGCAATATCGGGCCAAGCTTGCGCCTTACCTGATCCGGCGGAAGCAGGTTCTCGAAAAACACCGTCGTCGCCTCCGTGTCAAACGGCTCCGAGCGCAGGGGAAGCGAGCGGGAAAGCGGCATGGACGCGGAATCGGCAAGATATTCCGGCTCGTATGAGAACCGCATCTCGTTGTGGTGGGAAGAATAATCCAGACGGCCGACTGTTCGCCCGAGCAGACGGACGATCAACGTACCTTTCCTTGGAGCGGCAACAGGCATGGTTAAACTCTTTCCGGCGCTGTCAAGACAATTGAAACCCCTAGTGTGTCAAGCACCTTCAGCAGTTTCCCGGTTTGAACCGTCTCCTTGCCAGCCTCCGCATCTACGACAAAACGTCGGCCTACATCAGCCGCCTGAGACAGCTGAAGTTGCGTCACCCCTTGTCGTTTCCGTTCCGCAGCAAGGAATTCGCCAAGCTCTTTCATGTCCATGACAGCCCTCCTCTATGTTACCGAGCGGTATCATACCATATTCATACTCCCTCCGTCAATCGCAAATGTTCCCGAACAGGAACATTTGCAAGGACGAGGTAAGAGACAAGGATCATTGTAGACGAAACCGACGCGTGACGTCACCTTGGAATTAGATCGACGATGACAATTTCAGGATGGTTAAAGAAACGCGGAAGAGGCGTAGATTCGCGCGCAAGGCCGCGTGAGACGACCATGGTCGTCGTGTCGTTCAGGGGATAGACTCCGCCGGCACGACGCGGCAAGAACAGCCGCTCGCTGGGAGCAGGCCCGCCTGAAGACGGACCGCACACGCCGAGTCCAAGTCCCGGTATGCCCCATTGCCCGCCATGGAGGTGCCCGGAACAAACAAGGTCGAAGTCGTATTTGGCGTATGCGCTTGAATATTCGGGACGATGCGACAGAAGTATCTTGAGTCGCGAGGATGCTGTCGCCGCGGCGACGGAGGCGAGCTGCCGGAGCCATTCGCCGTCCGCCATATACGTCGGATCGTCGATTCCGCAGATGTCGATTTTCACGCCCTTCATTTCCACAGTCCTGACACTCCCATCCAGAACAGTCACGCCAGTGGACTCAAGGATGTCCCGCATCTCTGGAATGCGTTCGCTCCAGTGCTCGTGGTTTCCAAAAGCATAGAAGCATGGACGCTCCTTCGCCACCGCGGCAAGAAACGCTTTCGCGTTGCCGTCCGGAAGCCTGTCGTCGAAGATGTCGCCGGAAAGCAGAATCGCGTCGGGATTAAGCGAGAGTATCTTCTCGGACAGCACGCGCTGCCCGGCTCCGTAACGGCACGAGTGAAGATCGGTCACAAGCGCGAAGCGAAGTCCCTCCGCCTGAACCTTTCCGCCGTCCACCAAAACATCGCAGCGCGAAACACACGGCATTTCATACCATGCCCCGGCGACGGAAACGAACGCCAACGCCGCGACGGCAGACTTTCTCGCACGCTCGCCGAAACGTCCCATCCTCCGCCACAGCGAAGTGCGCTTGGACAGGACCAGCAGAAAGGCGATGTGCAGCGCGCAGAACGGAAGCAGCGCAGCGAACCCCAAAAAGGAACCGAGCTCCGGCACAAAACCCGTCGTACATCCGACGGCAAGAAGATACGGTCCGAAAAGGAGCATGAGCGCCGCTGCAGCCATCGTCGGCGCAACGACATCGGATTGCGCTGCCTGCGGCGGCACCATCGCAAAAGTCACCGCCAGAGACACAAGATACCCGATCCCGACCAAGACAAGACGGGGAACACGTTTCTTCGCTGTAGCCCTTGTGTTTTTCATGTCCGTTTGGTGATCGTCTTGAAATCGAATGTCTCCACGCGCGATGTGCCCGCGAGCCGCCTTTTGGCAACGACGAGCGGACCTCGCATGATCTCAGCCGCCGCGTAGCCCGCGACGACGGAACCTTCGCCGGAGACGGCATCAATCCTCGTCAGCAAGTCCATTGAATCTCTTGATCAGGTCGATTTCCTTCGGATCGTACGGACGGAGCGACGGGCGGTAGAGGTCGTGGAACCACTTCGTCATGTCGTAGCTCCTGCCGATCTCGCTTCCCTTCTCGATCTCTTTCCACATGGATTCCCACGGCTCGTACGTCTGGTACTTTCCGGCGACAAAGCCCCAGCACGTGCACCCGATCCCCTCGATGTAGAAGAGCGGATAGGACGAAAACACGTCGTTGTTCGTGATGCGAGCAAGCCATTCGGTGTTTACCATTGGACGGCCATAGCTCTTCCGAAGCAGGCGTATGACGCGAATCTGCTGCTCGTAGTCGCCGTAGCAGTGGTAGGATACTATGTCCGAGAGGCGTCCCGCCCAGACCTGCGCCTGGTTCTTCGCCTTTTCGTTCGTGCCGTAGTCCCCGGCCCACAAGTCTGCCGCAAGCGGCTGCTTCGGATCAATCCGCCAGGCCAGCTCGAACAGCTCCTTCATCGGCTCGACGCTCGCCGCTCCCCTGTTCGACGCGCCGGGCTCGTTCCAGAGGTTCCAGAAGAGAATGCGCTCGTCTTCGCGGTACCTGGTCATCAGCTCCTCGCACATCCTGAAGAACTTCGGCTTGAGTTCGGGATCGTCGACCTGCGAATGCCCCATCTCGCCGGGGAAGCTTCCGTGCTGGCTCTGCCTGCGGCCGCCGTGATAGCCGACATCGTACGTCTGCGGACCCGGCTTCGGCAGCTGCCATATCGACTTTGGCCTCATGCAGTCGTTTCCGAGCACGACTATCGCGCGCATCTTGTGCGCCGCCATTATCCGCAAGACGCGCTCAAAGCGCTCCATGAAGCCGTCGTGCTCCTCAAGCCATACGCCGAAGCCCTGCAGCTCCACGAGAATGCGCAGCGTGTTGAATCCGATGGACTCCGCCACCGCGAGTTCGCGG
This sequence comes from uncultured bacterium, assembly GCA_902780865.1. Taxonomy (GTDB): domain Bacteria; phylum Verrucomicrobiota; class Kiritimatiellia; order RFP12; family UBA1067; genus UBA1067. Next base: position 45,201 of record CACZHC010000009.1, on the reverse strand, counting down.
TCCATTTCCTCGAAGCGTTCCTCGCATCCAAGCGCCTGCCACTGGTCCACGCGGTTCGCGCACGAGGCAGGCATGTAGTTGCAGCCGCGGATCCACGGCTGGGCGCGATACCACTCCCACGCCCGCTCCTTGGGCCAGGGCGCATTGCGCGGCGCGGCAGCGACGGCCATGGCGGGTGCCGCCGAAGAGACGACGGCCGTCGTCGCATTGCCATCGCACGACCCGAGTTCGACGACTGCGGCATGGAGATCGACACAAACTCCAACAGCAAGAATTGTTCCGTATATCGTTTTCATCTTCCGTTGTCCTATTTTGCTTAAAACCAAAGCGAGAACCAGTTTTCGGGATCGTCAATGCAGGAGACCGACCAGTAGTCTGCGACCGGAATCCTGCGCCTCTCGCCGTCCTTCTCCAGAGTCATATCCCACGCACCCCAGACCGCCGCGTTTGCCGCCGTGCGGGCAGACGGAGCAAGAGAGATTTTCCACCCCTTCTTGTTGATCGTCTTGAAATCGAATGTCTCCACGCGCGATGTGCCCGCGAGCCGCCCTTTGGCAACGACGAGCGGACCTCGCATGATCTCGGCCGCCGCGGTGCGGCGCTCAAGGCCCTTCATCTCAGGCGTGTACCAGCTCATGAACCGCTTTGTGTATCCCTCCGGCTTCGCGGTGTCGAGTTCAGTCACCGTGTCGATATCCTCGAATTCCGGCGCTTCGGAGTCGACGACGCGCGGCGGCATCTTCAAAACGAGGTCGAAGGTATGTTCGCCGGCTTCAACGGGAAGCTCGATGCGGCCTGCCGTCGGCTTCATCGCCGTTCCGTCCACGACCATGTTCTGCGCCCAGTACGGCACGCGCAGGCGAAGCCGTCCTTTCTTTTCGGCCACGGCCCGGACCCGGAATGTCTCAGAAACTGGATAGTCGCCGCGCAGCTCAAGGCGCATCCCAGGAAGCGAAATGTCGGCGTCCGAATAGAGGTTCACCTCCCAGGCGCCGTCCTTCGATATGTCAGCGACCGTCTCGGCCCAGTCGTAGAACGTGCGAAGCATGTTGTCTGGGCAGCACTGGTGCATCTTCATGCCGACCTGCTGCGGCGCCGAAAGGTGGCGCGTGCCGTGCGAGCGAACGATATGCGCGCCCCACGAGCCGTCGGGTGAGACGCCCGCGAGAAAGGCGTTGTAGAACGACTCTTCGATGCAGTCGAGATATTTCGTCTCTCCCGTGATCTTCCACAACTCGCGGTTGAGTCTTATCCAGTGCGTGACGTCGCACAGCTCCGTCATTCCGTTGACGCGGCGCTTCGCGCCGAGAAAGTGGTCGAAGTAGCCCACCGACCGCATCGGATTCAGTTCCTCGCGGTGGAGATGCCCCCAGAACGCCTCGGCCGACGCGAGCGCACGCTCGTCACCGGTGAGCCGGTGGTACGCCGCCACGCCCTCGAAGAAACTCTGCATTTCGTACGCCTTGGCAAGAAACATGGGTTTGCGAAACCACGCGACGACCGGACGGTCGGAGAACGCGTCATAGATGAGATTGACCTCGGGTTTCGCGCCCTCGCGCACGTCTGTCGCCCTTACGATGTAGTCGGCGAGTTCCTTGTATTCCGGCTTCGGCATTTCGATGTACAGCTCGACGATCGGGCGCAGAATGGACATGGACGACATCCCCTCCCAAGTGCCGGTCTTGTCGATCGTGACGCCGAGACGCCTTAGCTGCGAGACGAGATGATCCATCATCTTCCCCGCCGCTTCGAGGCACTTTCCGTCTCCTGTCGCGCGATACAACTCGACGAGCGCCCACATCGTGTACTTCTGCCCCCAGATGTTGAAGCAGCAGTGCTGCGCGGAATCGAGCGATTCCGGGTTCATCCGCAGGAGATCCCGGTTGGCGTATGTGGAAAGGTAGCCGTCGGGCTGCTGATAGGTGTCGATGAGGCGGTGAGCCTTCTTCACGCACCACGCCGCAAGCTTCGCATCGCGCGTATAGCGAATCGCCCCGGCGTAGCATAGCATGGTCTTGCCCCAGTATTCGCCCTGCCAGCCGCAGTAGCCCCGGTCGGGATCAGAGTCGTCCGAGTGCGTTGCGAACGCATTCTCCGCCTCGTCGTAGACTGCGCCCTGGGCATACGCGGAGAACACACGGGCGTTAAGCGAAGACTGCAACAGCTCGCCGGGGCGTCCCAGCACCTTCACGTCTCCCGCCGCCGCCGGCGTCAAGACATCTCCGAAAGCGGCGAACGTCATCACCGCAAGAATGGTCGCAAACGGTATTTTCATTTCAGCGGAAGCGTAGTTCAACTACATCGTGGGGTCGGGGGCAAACTCGCCCTGCTCGGGCGGAGGTTCGGAAGTGGAGAAGTTGTCGGTGCCGGTGCGCTCTATCTCGCGGTCGCCAAAGCGCGTGAACTCGCGGTAGAAGTTGACCTTCACCTCGCCCGTCTCGCCGTTGCGGTTCTTCGCGACGTCGATTATCGCGAGTTGTTCGTCGTTGGCCTCCTTCGCTGTCGCCGTGCGCGACGGGCGACGAAGGAGAAACACGACGTCGGCGTCCTGCTCAATCGCGCCCGAATCGCGGAGGTCGGAAAGCTTGGGTTTCTCCTCCCTGTCGTTACGCTGCTCGTTCGCACGGGAGAGCTGGGAGAGGACGATCACCGGTATCTTCAGCTCCTTCGCCATCGCCTTTATCTGCTGGGAGATCATCGAGACCTCTATCTGGCGGCTTCCCATGCGCGCGGCCTCGCGGCACGTGCAGAGCTGCAGGTAGTCTATGACGATCAGCTCTATGCCATGCTGCTTCTTCGCGCGCCTTGCGCGGGCGCGAAGATCCATGACGTCGAGCGCGGCGGTGTCGTCCACGTATATCGGCGCGCCCTTCAGCTCCTCTGCGGCAATAGAGAGATTCGAGATAAGCATCTGCTTCTCGTTCTTCGCGCAGAGGCCGCGGTTGAGCCGCCACATGTCGACGTGCGCGCGGCCCGCGATCATTCTCCGCGTGAGCGCCTCAATCGGCATTTCAAGCGAGAAGATCATCACGGGGTGGCGCTTGCCGTCGTCGGACCTGACGGGTACGTTGTTCATGTCCATCCCGAGGGCGCAGCTCTCGGCGATGTTCATCGCAAGCGACGTCTTGCCGACCGACGGACGCGCGGCGATCACGATCATTTCGGAGTTCTTGAGCCCCTGAAGTTTCTCGTCGAGATGCGTCAAGCCCGTCGCAAGGCCGTCGAGCGTCCTTCCGTTCGAGTCGAACATCGCGTCGATGTGCCTGTAGCTTTCGTCGACGGCAGACGCCCAGGGCATCGTCGAATCGCGCCTGAGGCCGATCTCGATAAACGACTTCTCGGCGTCTCCGAGAACGGCCTGCGCGTCGGGATATTCGCTCTCGTCGTAGCACTTCTCGATCGTCGCCGTCGCGCGGTCGATCATCGTGCGTCTCAGCTGCTTTGCGATGATTATGCCGATGTAGTATTCGGCGTGGGCGGTCGTAGGCGTCTGGTCGATAAGCGACTGGATGTACGCGGCACCGCCAACGGCCTCAAGGCGCCCCGAATTCGAAAGCTCCTCGGTTAGCGTCAACGCGTCGAGCGGCCTCGAGGCGCGCGCCATTGCCATCATCTCCCCGTATATCGCCCTGTTGCGCGGATCGAAGAAAGTTTCGGGGACGACGCCTGCCGACTGGCAGACGTCCATAACGCGCTCATCGCGCCCCGTCGTATCAAGCAGTATCGACCCGAGCACCGCACGCTCGGCGTCGACGTTGTTCGGCGGCGTCTTCATATCGTTCATGCGGGCAATTATAGCATATAGCGGCAAAATGGAAGCGTCGCTAATGTCTACAAGTATCTAACAGATGTCAACAGGTTGCCAACATCGGCAAAAACAGTCAAAACAAAGCGGAATCAGCGCCTACTTGCGTAAGATATCAACAAGCGAGGCGGCGGCAGAACGGAGCTGTTCTGGCGTATGGGCGCTCATGAGGGCGACGCGAAGACGCGCCGCGCCGCGGGCGACCGTCGGGTAGCGTATCGCAGGCACGAGAAATCCGAGTTCTTCGAGGGCCGCGCTTGCCGCAAGCGCTTTTTTTTCGTCGCCCACGACGATAGGGACGATTGCCGTCTCGCCGCGAACGGAGATTCCGCGACGCGCAAGTTCAGCGACAAAGAGAGCGACATTCTCACGCAGCTTTGCCACGCGCTCCGGCTCGGCAACAAGAACCTCGAGCGCGGCGAGCGCCGCCGCCATCGCTGGCGCACCTGGCGCCGTCGAGAAGATGAAAGGCCTCGACATGTTGCGAAGATACTCTACAAGAAGTTTTGACCCGCAGACGAAACCGCCCTCCGACCCAAGCGCCTTGGAGAGAGTTCCCATCAGGACATCAGGAAGGTCGCAGCCAAAATGCTCCACAAGACCGCGCCCCGTGCGGCCGACAACGCCAGTCGCATGCGCTTCGTCCACCATGGAGAACGCATCGTGGCGACGCGTCACCTCCAAAAAGCGCGGCAAATCGAGAATGTCGCCGTCCATCGAAAATACGCCGTCGGAAACGGCAAGGCGACGGCGATGTTCGCGGCAAGCGCCAAGCTTTCGGTCCAAGTCCTCCATGTTCAATTCGTCGGAGAGGACTACATCGCCCTTCCCGACAAGCGCGGAGATCGCGCCCACGTTCGCCATGTAGCCAGTTCCGTAAAGAAGCGCGGCTTCCGCGCCCTTGAACTTTGCAAGCGCGTTTTCAAGCCGCACATGCGGCGGCTGCGTACCCGTCGTGAGACGCGCGCCGCCCGACCCTGCTCCAAACTCGTTCGCGGCATCCGCCGCCGCCTTGACGACGCGTGGATCGCGCGCGAGGTCGAGATAGTCGTTCGACGCGAAAACGACAAGTTCGCGTCCGTCGACAACAGCCGTCGGGCCTGTCGGTCCCTCCAACGTCCGACACTTGCGCGAGAGCCCGGCCGCCTCACGCGGACGAAAGCGTCGGGACGTCATCGACGAGGACAGGTGTCTTTTCAAGAAACTCAATCGTCTTTGCGACTCCGTCGCGCGGGCCGCGATAGAGGAAGATGCGTCCGCCGTTAGGATCGCCCTTCTCCTTGAGGACCGTGATCCGCCGATAGCCGAGTTCGCGCGTCGCGACATATCCGGTCACGTAGTCGGGATCGTCCGACACGCAGATTTCGGCGACGATGCCTGGCGCGTTCTGGACCTTCGTCGCGAGGACGATCGCCTCGGCGTAGTGGTTCTTTACGCCCGCCGTTCCCCTTGCAATAGACGCGGCGTCGTCCATGTACGTCGCGCGCACGCCGCGCGACTTGTCCGGTTCAAGCCGTTCGAGCGTGTCGGCGTCGAGCAGCATGGCGCCACGAAGCGAATGTGTCTCGGAAAACCGCACCATGATTTTATCGGCGTTGGCAATCCCCGCTTCGGACAAGAGCCGTGCGGCAAGTGCGCGACCTTCGGCGGGCGTCGTAACGACATGCGTCTTTACAGGAAGCGCCTTGAGCCGAAGGATGTCTGCTGGAAGCGACTCAATCTTGACGTTGATGAAATCAGGAGTGCCGCGCTCGTGCGACAAGGCGCGTTCGACAAGCCGTGACGCGACCTTCGAAACAGACGCCACGGAGACAATCTTCTCCGCTCCGGAAACGTGCCGCCCGCCGCTCGACGCGCGCATCTTTACGGAATACGTCTCACTCATGAAAATCACCATCCTCCGGCGGCGGGCCGGGCGGAGCGGAAGCAAGATCCACAAGTGCACCTACAATGCGCTCCACCGTCGCCTCGTCTGAGACGAGCGGGGGCATGGAGTATATGAAGTTCGCAAATGGACGGAGCCACACGCCATGCTCGCGGATGACGCGCGAGATTTCCGCCTGCACCGGAAGCCGCTCCACTTCCACGACACCCGCCGCACCAAGAACTCGCACGTCACGCACATTTGGCCGTCCGCGCAGGACTTTTAACCCTTTGCGGAACTGGCTCTGCGCAGGCAGCGGCACACGCAAGCGGATTGGCCATATAGGTGGGGCCATGCATGAACGCAGACGGGCGGCCTCCAGAGATCGTGTCCGCGACTTTCCCGCTCGCAAGCGTCGCCGCGAGCGTCATGTGCCCGCCCGTGAGCGCCTTGCCGACGGCCATGATGTCAGGCGTTATGCCGGCGCGCGAATGAGCCCACAGGGGACCCGTCCTGTAGAAGCCCGCGGCGATTTCGTCGAAGATGAGCAGCATCCCACGCTCGTCGCAGAGGCGGCGCATTTCGCGCAAATACTCTGGGTGGTAGAAGTTCATCGCGTTCGCCGCCTGAAACACAGGTTCGCAGATAATCGCGGCGATTTCGCCGCCATAGAAGTGCTTCGTCATTATCCCCTTGAAGAGCGTGTGCATTCCGTCGGGATCGGAGAGCGCCATCGCGAGCGAGGTGTCACCGTGGTAGCCGCCCTTCAACGCGAGAAGTCGGTTTCGCTCTGGGTGTCCGAGCGCGTTCTGGTACTGGACGGCCATCTTCGCGGCGACTTCGACGGAAATCGAGCCGGAGTCTGCGAAAAACACGCGGTCGAGCCCGCGCGGCGCAATCGCCGCGAGCTTCTCTGCAAGTTCGACGGCGGGATCGTGTGTGAAGCCGCCGAACATCACATGGCACATCTTCTCCGACTGACGGCGTATCGCCTCGACGATTGCAGGATGGTTGTGGCCATGCGCGACGCACCACCAACTCGAAACGGCGTCAACAAGCTTCTGGCCGTCGGCAGTCTCTATTTCCAAGCCGGACGCCGCTTTTGCGTGAAGGACTGGCGGGGGATTTTTGAGCGAGGCGTAGGGGTGCCAGATTCTCGCGCGGTCGTATTCGAGCGGCGTCATCCGAACATCTCCGAAAAGTCAACATCGGGATATGGCCCGCCGACGTCGAAGCGCGGGATGCGGACAACAACCGGCGGGAAGCCCCAGCGAGAAAGGTAGCTGCGCGTCGTCTCGCAGGAGTCGTCGTCTATTCGCGAATCTGCGCCCTCGCACCAGTTCCACACGACACCGGCGACGGACATCCCGCGCGTCTTTGCCGCTTCAAGCGAAAGAAGAGTATGGTTGATCGAGCCAAGCCGCCCGCATGAAACAAGCACAAGCGGCCACCCTTCACGCGCGGCGAAATCGACGGAGAGGAGCTCGTCAGTGAGCGGAACGTCGAGCCCACCTGCGGATTCGACGAGGACTATCTCGTGACGAGCGGCACATTCCCGAACGGCGCGCGATATCGCCTCAACGTCGACCGTGCGGCCTTCGAGCGCGGCGGCGAGAAGCGGAGACGACGGGAATTTGAATATCTGCGGCGCCGTCAGCCCTTCGTCGTCTTCAGGGAAGCGAGCACCGCCGCATATCGCGCGATGGGCGTCGATGTCTTCGGAAAAACCGTCATTGCCCGTCTGGACAAGCTTGACGGTTATGACATCGTGGCCGGCCGCGGCGAGCGAGCGAGCCATAAGCCCAGTCGCCATTGTCTTGCCGATTCCGGTGTCGATGCCGGACACAAAAAACACCTTGCCGTCCACAGGTCGAACCTCAGTCCTCGATAAGCTCGCTAAGGTGCATGCCGTGCGATCCCTTTAGAAGCACGAGATCGCCGGCCGAGACGTCGACGCGAAACTTCTTCTTTAGTGTCTTTAGTTCCTTGTAGGCGAGGTGGCAAAGGCACTGCGACGACATCTCGCCGACGCCGATCACGAGAGGGATCTTCAGCGCCATCGCATGATCGAAAACTTTTTTATGGAGCTCGAGCGAGCGAGGGCCAAGTTCGAACATGTCGCCAAGAACTGCGACGCGCTTGCCGTCGCAGGGAGTCTTCACGAGCGTGTCGAGAGCGGCGATCATCGAGTCGGGATTCGCGTTGTAGGAGTCGTCTATGAAAGTCACGCCCCATTTCCTGGAAATGCGCCACCGCGCACCGGGGAGAGAGAAGCCGGTGAGCGCGGCCACGCATCCGTCGCGAGTGGCACCGAAGCGCTCGGCGAGAGCGAACGCAAGGCAGGCGTTGGAGAGGTTGTGATCGCCAGGGAGGACGCCTTCGAGCGCTTTCGCGAGCCATTCCTGGCGTGGATCCGCCTCGACAAATTCGCCGCGGCACATTTCGCGCAGGACGTCGAGGCGCACGTTCTCCTTCGAAACGACGCCGAATTCCTTCGCGCGTTCAAGAACGACGCCCTTCTCGCGCGCGATTCCGTCCTGGTCGCCGAAGAACTCGATATGCGCGGTACCGACGTTTGTGATTAGCGAGCAGTCTGGCTCGGCGATGTCGCAGAGGTGGGCTATCTCGCCGGGGTGGTTCGTGCCCATTTCGAGAACGAGGAAGTCGGCGTCTTTCGGGCAGTTGAGTATGGTGATTGGAAGCCCAATGTGGTTGTTGAAGTTACCATCGGTCGCGTGGACTTTGCCGACGGTCGAGAGGAACGCCTTGACGAGTTCCTTCGTGGTGGTCTTGCCGGCGGAGCCCGTGATGGCAACGACCTTTGCCTTGAGCGAGCGGCGGTACTCCTTCGCCACGCGGTCGAGCTCGTCATATCCGTCGATGATTCCCGCCGCGCCCTTCTCGAGCGCCTGTGGAATATAGTCGTGACCATCTGCCTTCTCGCCCTTCAGCGCGACAAAGAGCATCCCGGGCTTCACCTCACGCGAGTCAAACGTCGCCCCGCTGAATATTGTACTATTCACCATTCCTCCTGCAAATGACTTTTCACCAACTGACATTTTGTTAGATGTATTCATTATCCCCGCTCTCACATTTCAATGTTTTTACACACCAACTAAATTTTATGCGAGATATTATACCAAATCTCCCTACCCGCCGGCCGCCACATCCTAGAATTTGGCACCCCTCAAGGAATTTGGCCACCCCCTCAAGATTTTTCCGCATAGAATTCTCATTTTATGGTATAATACCTTCTGCCGCCTGGAAAAGCGGCAAAACCATCCGATATGACCCGCAAGACATACGAGCATTCGGCGTACTGGTACGCCTACCACTATGGCTGGACATACAGCGAGGCGAAAACCTACACAGGGAAATACCTCGACATCCACTCCTACCGCCCGCGCATGCGGGAGGTCGCGGAGGGCGAGTCGTACGGCGACGCCTGGTTCGAGCGGCGGAACGCCAGCACATACCTCGACTCTACCTTCAACCCCCTTCTCCTCGGCGTCTGCATCGCGATGGACATCGGGATTCTCATGCGCGACGAGGTCAAGAAGCTCTCGAACCCGAGGGAGCGCGACCGCATGAAGCGCGAGCTCATGCGCGACCTGCGGATAGTCCGCCGCCCCTTCTACTACGCCCGCGAGAAGGCCCGCCGCCGCGAGCTCGCGGCCGCAAGGCGCAAGCTCTCGCGCCGCGCCACTACAGCGCCCATGCCCACCCCCGACGCCCTTCTCGCCGCGTGGAACGGGCGCAAGGACTCGCGCGAGGCGATGATCCGCCTCGGCGGGATGCTGCACGACCTCGAGTGCTATGTCGACAACTGCCTGAGGTTCGACGGGTCTGGCGAGGTGGTCGGGCGCAACGGCGGGATTCGCGGGTGGCTCAAGGAGAACCTGCCGGAACTCTCGCCAAAGTACAAGACGCTCATGCGCTACAAGGCGATGGCGATACGCCTCCGGCAGGCGACGGGCACGAAGGACCCGACACCCACCTCCGCCCTTCTCGACGAGACGCCGCGGCACGCGGTCGTAGAGGAAATACTTTCAGGACAGGTGCCAGTCTTCGACCGCGTGTTCAAGAAGCTCGACCACATCCTCTCCCCGGAGACGGTGCTGCTCGACGAGCCGAGGACACTCAAGATTTTTCCGCATAGGATTCTCAAAAATGGCAAGATAGAAAGAGTCAAAAGGCATCTAAGCAACAACAGGAAGCGACGCAAGATGCCTAAGCGACGGCGACGCGATTTATAGATGGCGAGACCTGTTATAGTCTAAATAAAGCTTTATGCGATAAAGAGGTCTGCGCTACTAAAGGTCAACGCGACTTGCGAAATTGGAACAAGGCGACAACGAGGATCTCTGTCACTCGCCCTCTGTGTCCTTGGCCTTTTCAGAGATGGCTTCCCAGCCCTCGTCCCTAATGGCTTCCGAAACAGAACTGTCTTCCAGTGTAAATGTGACCCGGCCCTCTTTGAGATAGAAATATAAGTTCACACTCACATAGTCGTTTCGGAAATCATAGTGAACATAATCATTATCATTGGCAAAACGCCTGTCTCTTAGCCACCTCTCCTTTTTATCGGCAGGAATAGGTCTCCTGTGCAGAGCGATGCCGTAATTCTTGTTCATTCCGAGCGCAAAATTGTCCAAGCGTCGTATCACTTCCAGCGTATCGACATCCTTCAAGACATTTCCCTCACCACCCGCTTCGTGTGCGCGCAGAGTCTCATACGAATAAGCGACAGAAATTTCGTCTACAAACGGAACTTGCAAATCCTTGAAGTCCTTAAGACTCGTCTTCCAGTAATTATGCCTGGCATGGTTCTTCTTTTCTCCATTAGCGCCATGCGTCCATGTCTCATAATGCGCCTTTGTCAGTTCGTTTGTGGGCGTCTGCGTTGGTTTCCCAAATTCCACGCCGAAGACCTCCCTGATGCGGGCGGTCTTCGCACTCTTCTTCCTGTCCGCGACAAGCTGGCGTTCTGCAGCCGCGCGATCTTCCGCCTTCCGAAGTACATTGACAAGAAGAAATCTAACGGTGACGTTGACCGGCGAGTCCATTCCGCTCGCTCCTGCCTCGCTTGACGAAGACGTGTTTACGCCGCAACAAATAGACACGCACATTCCGTCACAAGTCGTCACGGAATCAGCTACAACGCTGTCAAGGTCTGTCCACAACTCTGGACCGCGACCTTCTCCGCCAACAGTGTCCGAGGGCAGCGTCCTCTGTCTGCCACCTCTTCCCAAAAAGGCAACTCGTGAAGCAGAAAAAGAATAATCGTTCAACTTGAAGCCACATTCATGCTCAACATCCTTGCGGAGCGCCTCAATTTTGCGAAGACTCTCTTCCCTCGCAAGACCTCTGCGAAAGCGTCCTCGAATCGCAAACTCATAACCGACGCCGTCTTGGTCTATTTCAACATCAGTCCTCGAGACACCCATCAGCGGCCGCGACAAGTCGACTTCTGCAGGGCGACGCCGCGGCCCGGAGGAAAGGCGATCCAACTCTGAGATGTGATTCGTCAGCATAAACAGCTCAAGACTCTCCGCCGTCAGCGCGGGGACGGGATCCCCTATCCGCTCACCGAGGCGAACGCCGAAGGGAGCCGCAAGCCCAACAGAAAGCGACTGAGCCACCGCAAGTACAACAAAAATCCGCATAAATCTCATTTTGAAGATTCCCTTCCGCCGGGAACGACCCAGCTGATGCTCCTGTTGCACGGCCTGAAAATTGCCTTTGCGACCGCCTGCACGTCGGCGGCGGTGACAGCCTTTATCCCAGCGACCTGCTCGTCCGGCGACATGAGGCGTCCGAACGAGAGCATCGTCTGCCCGTAGAAGAAAAGCTTCGACGTAACCCTCTCGTGCGAAAGCCGGAAGTTGCCGACGAGAAATTCCTTTGCGCGGGCAAGTTCTGCGGCGGAGACCTTCTTCTCGCACACCTTCCTCAGCTCGCGCTCGATCGTCGAAAGCGCAAGCTTCGCCTTGGAGGCGTCAAGCCCAGCCGTCACGGTGAACATGCCAGCGTCCTTGAAGAGCTGCATGCGCGAGGCGATGTCATAGCTAAGCCCCCTCTTCTCACGTACTTCCTGGAAAAGTCGCGAGGACATTCCGCGCCCGAGAATCGCGTCAAGCACGGTTGCCGCGTATTTGCGGCGGTCGCGGATGCCAAACGTGCGGTAGCCGAGCGCAAGCTGCGTCTGGTGGATGTCCTTCTTCGCCGTCATGGACGGCACGACCGAGCCGAAGGAATCCCTGCTTGCGGCGGCGCGGCGCATTTGCCGCGCCTTTAGGGGCCTAAAGGACTTCTCGACGAGCGCAAGAGCCTTTTGCGCGTCGAAGCTACCCGCGATTACGACAACCGTGTTGTCCGCGCGGTAGTGCGACTTTATGTAGCTCTTGAGGTCTCCCGGCTTCATCGGCGCGAGCGATTTTTCGCTCCCCGCAACGGGCGAACCGAGCATGGACTTGGGGAAGAGGTTCCGCTGCAGGTTCTCCATCGCGACGGCATCCGGCTCGTCGGCATACATCTTGATCTCCTCGATCACGACCTGCTTCTCGCGGGCGAACTCGTCGGCCGGAATAGTCGCGCGGAGATACATGTCGGAGAGTATGTCGACCGCCTCGCCGAGATAGTCGTCGGGAAGATGCGCGAAGTAGCACGTCGCCTCTTCGCCCGTCATCGCGTTGAAGTTGCCGCCGCGACCCTCTATCGCGCGGGTGATGTCGATTGGCCTTCTCGTCGGAGTCCCCTTGAAGAGCATGTGCTCTATGAAGTGGGATATGCCGGCGGTCTTCGCAGTCTCGTGGCGCGAACCGCTCGACACGAACACTCCGACGGCGGCGCTCTCGGCCTCGCACGGCACGAGAACGAGCCTGAGCCCATTGGCGAGTGTGTACAGTTTCGGTGAATTCATCGGTGATTGCCCTGCTTGCATTGAAATGACATTATAGCATAAAGCCTGGACGGCTACTTCCGCACAATCTTCGTGTTTCGGAACATCCATTCGTTTGGACTGACGCAAAGCGGCTTTCCGCTCGCTGTGCGGATATTGGAGAGAACGACCTCCTCGGTCGGGACATACGGAAACTTCTCTACATAAGTCTCGTCCTTCATCTTCGGGTTGAAGGCGCCGAAGATGGTCGGGCCAGCATACTTCTCGGGATGGTTCGCATCGTCGACGAAAAGTCCGTCGATCGTGACTTTCCTCGGCAACCGGCACACGTACCCGAAGTCGTGCTGGCCATCGTTCCACCCTGCGAAGACGCTGCCCGCCTTGGGTTTCCCGCCATACGGGACGAACGTGCAGTTCCTGATCACGAAGTCTCCGTCCCATGTGCTGCCGTAGTCGGAACGCAGTTCCACAAGGCATTTTGAAGAGACGGTCGTGTTCTCGACGAGGAAAGTGCCGAAGCCAATCGCGTGGATGCCCATGTAGCCGAGTTTCGAGTTGCGGATCGTCGCGTTGGCAACGCCCATGTGGGCGTCAAACCGAGAGAACTCGCAGCCGTCGAAAAGGATGTTCTTGCAGTAGCTTGAGCCGAAGATGCCCCAATATCGCGAGTCGTTGATGTCAGTTATCTGACGCGAGTCGATAAACGAGATGTTGACCGCGTTGCCGACGCTCAGGTCGTAGGAGCCCATCGGCACTGAAACGTTTGCCGACCCTATCGTCTCGTATGTACGGTGCCCTGACAGCACGCAGCCCCTGACCGTAACGTTGGCGCAATGCGAGATGACGATGAACCCCGCGTACGGCGCGCCGTGGTCAAGCTCGCCGGTGATCTCGTGGCGAAGATCCGAGAGGACGACGTTGGAACGGTTCACGACAATGCCGCGGTGGTGGTAGCGATACCGCGACTCGGCCTGGTTCGCAATCGTGACGAACACGCCGCCCTTTATCGTCAAAGTCGCGTCGTCTATCGGAAACGCCTCGATTGCGGTAATCTCGGGATAGTCCCAGACGAGCGGGGTGCCCCCGTCTATTTCGCCTTCCATCGAAACCAAGGCCATCTCCTGCTGGTCGTGACCGTTGTCCTGGTTCGGGCCAAATCGTATGTAGCGCTTCACCTTGTCGTCAACGACCTTCACGAGACAATCCGACGGAAGCCGCACGCCGAGATTCGTCTGCCCCTTCTTCAGCGACTTGACGCCCTCCACGGAGAACTTTGGAGACCCCGCCTCGACGCAAAAAAGCGGCGAGTACACCTTCTTTACCTTCGTGTCGTCGATGACGAACTTCGCCGTTCCGAAGTCGACGTCGGTCTTCACGACGGCAGTACCTACATCCGAGGCCACGTAGTAGGTCGCGCCGTCCTTCGCCCTGACGCTCGCGCCCAATCGGTTTGCGGCCTCGTGCGCGGCGATTATGGCCGCGCGGTCGTCGGTCTTGCCGTCACCCTTCGCGCCGAACTGCTCGTATTCGACAGGCGTACCTGCGAAAATCGCCCCGCTCCACGCGACAGCAAGAACCGACAGCAAAGTCTTCATGCAATCACTCCCCCCTGCTGACGACTTTGATCTCGCAGGGGGCAAGCGTCATTTCGGAACGCTTGCCGCCGATTTCGTACGAGAACTTCCTCTCGCGGCGGGTGTCCATGTTGAGGAAGTACATCTTGCTCTGGTAGACGGCGTAGGTGATGCAGTCCGGTGGCGGCGCATCGCCATCGCCCAAAAGGCGCACCGTCTGCTTCACTTCGGAAGCGAGGCGCCGTACAAGCGCTTCATACGCGGCGCGACCTTCCTTCGTCGCAGCGGGGAACTTGCGGCCCGTGAACAGGAAATAGCGTCCCTTGCCAAACTGCTTCTCAATGAACTCGTCGTCCTTACCCTCGGGCGGCAGGAAGCCGAACGGCGCCATTAGGTCGGCGTCGGTATAGCCGACGAAGTCGCGGTCGAGGCGCGTAGTGAGCTCCGGGCGCGACATTACGAGAGTGCCGCCCGCATTGACATAGCGCTCGAGCAGATCCTTCACGTGCGGCGTCATCGTATTCCACCCGCCAAACACAAGCAGATCGTAGCGCTTCAAGTCCGCAATCGAGGAATCGTCGTCGATCTGCATCACGTCGGCCTGTCCGTAGGGCGTGCCGGCGAGCCAGCTGTTGCCGAACGGCTCAACGAGGTCCTTTGGACGCGGGAAGAAAATGTCCTCGATCAGCGCCTGCGTCTTCTCCGGCGCACCGTACTTCCAAAGCGCCGCATTCGTCTTGGCGTTGTCGTGCTGGCTCCACACCGTGAAGCCGCCGTTCTGCCCAAGATATGCGTCGAGGTTGCCAAGCGCCATCGCGATCTTGGTCTCTGGCGTTCCCTTGTCGCGCGGATTCGCCTTCACCCATTCGTAGAACTTCTTCGTCACGTCGCGGTAGTGCTGCGCGACATAGCCGTCATACCCCTCCTTCGCGCGCTCCTCCTTCGGCTGGCCCTTGAAATCCGAGGTGTACTGCCACGCCTGCTTGCCCTGCGCACCCGACTCCAGCACAATCATCGACGTGCCGAAGACGTATTCCTGCAAGAACCCGACGAGGCACGAGTCGTACTTCTGCTCGGTGCGGTATGGAAGTCCGCACGTCTGCCACTCGTGGGCGTTCCACGCACACCAGTACTCTGGGCCCCACTTGCGGGCCGCGCCGCGCGCCTCGGCCGACGTATGGGCGACGTTCATCGCGCCAATGGCCCACTGCTCGTTGCAGATGAAGTCTATGCCGCCCGCGAGCTCGTAGCACGAAAGCGCCGCACCGCACGTGGAGAACACCCACGGGAACTTCGCGAGCCATCCAAAGGCGGCCTTGCCGCAATAACGGTTCACGAAACGGTCCCTCGCCGACGCAAGGTCGAGGTCCATGGGTATTCCGCACACATCGCGCCCCTGGTACATGAAGCTCGCATATTCGCCGCAGTTGTTGCCGAGGTAGCGCCCTTCGTAGGCGTCGCTGATCTCCTTCTGCAGCTTCTCGTCGTCTCCGGCGTAAATGCTCATCGACCACATCTTGCGGTCCTTGATCGCCTGCGCCCAGTCCTCCTGGATGTCTTCTGGGGCCTTCCGCGGCAACGTCTTCGCAGCGCCGTTCCAACCGACGTAGAGGTTGCAGAGGTCGTCCTTGAGGATGTCGCGCACCAAGTTGGTGGCGACGCCGTAGCCGCATTGCCCTACCATCACGAGCTCGTTCGGAGCTGGCTGCACTACGACCTTCTCAGGCCGCGCCACGGTGACGGCCTGTACGTCCTTGTCACCCTTCTTGTTCGTTATCTCAACTAACACCTTCCACGGACCCGCGCCTTTCGGGAAGCGACGGCGGAAAACCGTGTCGGTCGGCTTCGCGGTCTCGGTCTTTGATTCTGCCTCGATGTCGGGATTCGGGTATGTCACGTGCCATTCGGCTATTTCGTCCTTGTAGGCATCGGCGTAGATCCACCAACTACGCCCCGTCCTATCGTATTTCACAGTCAGCGAATAGCGCAATGGCAGCCCCTCCGGCACAGGAACGTCGCGCGTCACCGCAAGCGTCGCGTCGTCGGGAACGTCAATCGCAGACTCATCGAAGTCCACACCCTTGGCAACGCGAATCTCGACCTTCGCGCCGGGAGCGAGCCGGACGAGGCCGGGGGCTATCTGCGCATTCCAGAAAAGCGTGACTACGCCGCCCTCGAGAACGACATCGAGGCGGCACTTCTTTGTGCTGTTCGTCGAGACAGGTCCGCCGAGAAGCAGTTCGCCGCCTTCGTGCAGCACCACTTTGAGAGCTGGGCCCCAGTCGGCTTTGGCGGGGCGTATGCCGCGCGGGAAGGAGGCACGGCCTGCGATGTCCCAGAGATTGTCCTTCATCGCTCCCGCGAGCTCGAAGTGCTCAAGGTCTGCGTTCCACTCCGCGCCCTTCGGCAGAACGACGCGCGTGTGGTCCATGTTCCAGCGAATCCCGTCCATGTCGAGACGGGAGCCAGGCGCGATGTCGAAGATGCGCGTTCCCGCGTCCCCAAGTCCGGTTCCAAGCGAGCATCCGCGCGCGAACTTGAGCGTGGTATCGGGCCCGACGTTTATCTTGCCGCCGTGGACACCCACGGACTTCGTGAAGACGAGAGTGCCGTTTGTGATGGAAAGCTGCTGTCCGTTCCACTTGCTCTGGTGCCACGACTCGACTTCGCGCGTCGCTCCGCCGAGCTCGAGCGCGATCGGCTCTTCGTCGGTGAACTTGTCGCCCCTGTCGCTGACGGACGACGCCGCCAATATCGCACATGTCGCAAGAATAGCCGTCATGGTCTAACCTCCTTCATTTCCTTTGGCGACAGCGTCACATCGCTTCCATTCACACGAACGGAGCGAGGACCGACGCAGTCGGTGTTGAGCAAATAGAGAGTGCCGTCTGGATATACAGCCCAGTTGACGTAGTCGCAGTCCTTGCCCGTTACGCGACGCTGGCGAGGCAGGGAGTCGATGACCCCAGCGACAAGCGTCTTCCAGAAATCGAGGCGAAAACCCCTGAACGACGGAAATTCCTCGCGCTCGCGCCGCGCCGCCGGATAGTCCCACGCGAGGCACAGCCAGAACGCGCCCTTCCCGTGCGCCGCGCGCACGAGATACGGTTTCTTCCCCATTGTCGCAACGGCGACGGCGTTCTCCCCGAGTTCGGCGTCGGCTACGCGCAGCTTCGCGGAGAGATGCGCTGGGTACGCATCCTTCAGGAACTGCGGCGCATTTGCCGCGACAATCAGGATGTCTTCTGAAAGATAAGGCGCCTTAACGGTTACACCTGGAACGGCCTGCACGACATCGTCGGCAGCATAGTTCGAGAACTCTCTATCAACTCGTGAGGAAAGCTGAGGGACGCAAAGCACGACTTCGCCGCCAGCCGAAACATAGTCTTGAAGCACAGCCGCGATCTTCGGCGTCATCGTGTTCCAGCCGCCAAAGGCAACGGCCTTGTAGCGCGAGAGCTGCTCGACGGTCGTGTCGTCGTCGACGTTCATAACGTCCAGCTGCCCGTGTGGCGTCCCGCCGAGCCAGCCGTTTGCAAAGGGTTTGAGAGCGTCGACCGGGCGCGGGAAGAACTCTTCCATGGCGGCCTCCCACGTGAACTCCGGCGCACCGCACCTCCAGTTTGCGTTCGTCGCGGCAATGTGGTGCTGACCGAAGACTGCGAACGTGTCGAACGTCATGCCAACGTATCCGTCGAAGTTGCCGATCAACAAAGCGGCGTCTACTACGGGCTCGCCTTCGGCGCGAGGATGCTCCTTCGTCCAGCGGTAGAAGTCGCGCATGGTCTTTCGGTAGGCGCGCGGCACTTCGCCGTCGTACTCCTGCTTCTCCGACTTGAACTCCGCCATCGTCCCGTCCGGCGGCGTGTATGGGTGGGCCTGCGTCGTCTGGGAGCCGGACTCGAGAACCATCATCGATGTTCCCATGACCCACATCTCCTTGAGGCCAATTTCGAGAGAATCCTGCTTCTGCGCGACGCCGTAGGGAACACGCGGCCAGCACGTCTGCCATTCGTGCGCGAGCCACGCCGTCCATTTGTCGCGCCCGTGCCTACGCGCCGCGCCACGCGCCTCGGCAGTGGCAAAAGCGATATCTCCGCATCCGACTGCATACATCTCGTTGCAGATCATGTCGATTCCGCCTTCGAGCTCGTAGCACGCGAGGGGCGACCCGCTCGTCGAGAAGACGCACGGCTCGCGCTCGTCCTCGGGACGCGCAAGCTGCGCCTTCTTCGGCCCCGCGAGCATCGTCCCGACGAGCCAGTCGTGCGCATCCTTCAGGTCGCGGCACTTGGGCCAGCTCTTGAAATAGCTCTTCTCGTCCTGGTAGAGAAACCCTGCGAACTCGCCGATGTTGTTGCCGAGGTAGAGCTCGCCCCACGCCTCGCGCAACGCTTTCGTCTTCGGCCCGTTCTGATGGCCATAGATCGTCATCACGCGTATCCGATTCTCCTTCGCCTTCGCGAAAAGCGCCGCGTCCATGATTTTCGATTCGCCGGGGATGAGATTCCCGCAACGGCCCCACTGGACGAAAAGATTGCACTCGCCGTTCGTCACGACCTCGCCGAACTCCGGGCTTTCGCCATATCCTGTGACGCCAACGAGAATCTCTGGAGCGGCCACCGCGTCGCATACGGCAAGCGATGTCGCTAATGCGAAAATGGCCATTCTATATCTCATTGTTGTTCCTTCTCCTCTGGAAGCTCCTGAATTCCCGTAGGCCGTGAAAGCGGCTCTATGCCCATGTCCTTCAGTCGGGCGTTGACGCCAAGCCACGCACGTTCACGCAAGCTCTCGGGGGCGCGATAGACCGTATCGAGCGCCTTCTCGCGAAACTCGCGCTCCTGCGACTGGCGTTCGTCGAGGAAGTCGAAGTACCCCACGACATCGCCGCCATCCGCGATGTATGCGCGCATATCCTCACGCATCTTCGCGACAATGTTCTTAAGCATGCGGTGCTCCGGCGGCTCGCCGGCGACATAGGCGACCGACACGTCCAGTTCCGCCGTGAACGCGGCGCAATCCGCCTCGGTCAACTCCTCCGGCTCGACGTAGCGACCCGGCTGCGCATACCGCGCGAGCTGCCGGTCGAGCGCGGAGGAAAGAACATTAGTCCACCCGGAATAGACCCCTGCGTCGATGACGGCGCGATCGCCGACGAGTTGCGCGCGCGGATGTGGCCTGCGGTCCTCGCGTCCAACAAGAAGGACGGCGGCGAGAGCTGTGGCGAGAAGGACGATGGCTGCGCCTGCAGCATACGGCTTCCAGTTCAGCGGATCGTCGCCGATCACACGATACGGCCTGATGCCGGCCTTGCGAAGCTCAGCGTATGCATTCTCGCGGCTCTTGGCATTTATCCAGCCTTCCTTGTTTTCGTTGTCCTTCGTCTGGTATAGATAACGGTATTTCACTGGCGAGCCCCCCTCTTCGCCATTTCATCAAGATACGCCTGTGCAAAATCGCGGATCTGCAAAATGTGCTCGTCCGACGAGCCGACGCGCTGCAACATGCGACCTGCCGACGCGACTGCCGCCGAGAACGCCTCACGCGCCGCAGCGAATTCGCCACGGCCATTGTCGTAAATTGTCCGTCCGCGGCAAATAAGCAGTTCCGGATCGTCAGGATTCTTCTCAAGCCCCTCGGCGACAACACGTAGCGCGAGACCCTTGTCCTTAATCATGTTATTCGCGATGTACCATGTCGTCGTCCATGCTTCGATGTTGTGCGGATCGGCTTTTACAGACGCCCAGAACCACGGCATCATCTCGACGGCTTCGCCGCCGCCAAGATGCCGATGCACGTCTGGAGCGCGGACATGCGAGTTTATCCAACGCCAGGGATCAAAGAAGTCGTGCTCCGCCCCATCGTGATCGTGGTCCTCGTCGTGGTCATGCTCGTGGAAGCCATCCTTGCAATTGTCGTCATGATGGTGGCCGCCGAGATGATCGCACTCCATGTCGATTCCGCCGTGAAAGTAGGAGTCCGCCTTATGTACACATGCCTGGCTGATCGTCTCGCGCGCATCGCCGAACGCGACGGCAAGAGCGCCTTCGCCTTTCACGACCTGGGGCATGCGTTCGACATCTCGGCTGCAGAAACCAACAAGGCACCACACGAGCGCGATGCCGCAGAGAGTCACAAGAACTCTGCCGACAGCGTTCACAGGCGCTTCCTCCCCAACGCGAAAGATGCAAGTGAAAGCAGAATGGCGATATAGACCACCGCATATGCAAGCACAACGACGAAGACACCGCCGTCAACTGCGCCCCAGCCGTGGACAAGGCGCTGGCGCATGTCGAAGAACTCGGCATGCGGCGCAATCGCGTAGATTGTCTTCACGACCCAAGAAAGCGCGGGATTGAGCCCTTCCGCATATTCGGGAAGGCGGCGCCCGAAGAAAAACATGCCGACGAGGACAATTGCGGAAAGCGACAGGTTCGCGGATGCCGTCACAATGAGCGAGCCAAGGAGCGAGACTGCGACAGCAAGCGCGACAAACGCGAAATGCAGCACGATGGCCTGCGGCATCTCCGAGGGAAACCCTCCGCCCCGCACGAGGACGCTCGCGACGAAGAGGACATAGAAGAACGCAAGCGCCGACCAGGACGCCGCGACCGCGCCGATGTACTTGCCGACGAGGAGCCGCCCGCGCGAAATCGGCTTTGCGAGAAGCGGGTAGATCGTGCGCGACTCGAATTCAGGCGGGAAGAGCCGCTGCCCCGCGCCAAGTGCGATGAAGAGCGAGAAGCCCCACACGAGAAGAAGCGCCATCTCGTCGAGGTAACGCGACGCGCCATCTGCGCCAAAGGGCGTCGCCATCGAAAGCGGCACCATAAGCGCGAGGCCGAGAAGAACGAGGGCGAAAATGTCGTTGCGGCGCCAAAGCTCGATAAACGAGAGCTTCACGAGAGCGCAGGTCTGCCTTGCAAAGAGTTTCATTTCGCCTCCCCCAGCGTCTTGAGGAAAAGACGCTCAAGATTTGTCGCACCGTCGCCGGCGATGTCCTTCACAGGACCCTGGTAGACGCAATGGCCCTTCTTCATTATCGCGACGCGGTCGCAGAGAAGCTCGGTCTCGCCAAGTTCGTGCGAAGAGAAGAAAATCGTCTTGCCACGCTCCTTGAGATTGCGCAGAAGCTCGCGGAAATGGATTCGCGCAAGCGGGTCGAGTCCAGTGAACGGCTCGTCAAGGACGAGGAGGTCGGGATCGTTGAGAAGCGCCTGGGCGATGCCGGCGCGCTGAAGCATCCCCTTCGAATACGTCTTAAGCGGGCGCTTCGCCGCATCGGCAAGCCCGACGGACTCGAGAAGCGAGTCGGTGCGCGAGCGGACTGTCTTTGCGTCGAGCCCGCAGATGCCGCCGTAGAACGCAAGAAGCTCGCGTGCGTTGAGATAAGGGTAGTAGGTCGCGACCTCGGGCATGTAGCCGATGTGCACGCGGATGCGCGGATCGGAAGGATCACCGCCAAGCACCTTGACTGAACCAGACGTGGGGGCGAGAAGCCCGAGCATCATCTTTATCGTCGTCGTTTTGCCGGCGCCGTTGGTGCCGAGGAAGCCCATGACCTCCCCCGCTTTCAACTTCAGCGAAAGCCCGTCGACCGCCTTCGCGCCGGCGAACGCGCGGGTGACGCCTTCGAGTTGAACAATATCCGAACACTCGCTCATGATTTCTCCTTCAGAAAGCGCAGAATGTCCGCAGCCACAAGCGGGTTGTGGAAAGTGAACGCAAATCGCGCGGCAGACGTTCCGCCCCCCGTCTCGAAGACAAGTCCGCCTGGCATCACGGAAAAGGACTTCAATTCGCCGAACGGGATGCCGAAGTCCATGTCCTTGCTGGCGAAAGCGACTCGGCGATCGGTGAAGTAGCAGTGCGTGCGCTGCGCGACGCTGCACTTCCTCCGCATGCCCGGGAAGGCGACGTCGCTCGGACGCCCGACGGGGCGTCCCGCCCTGCGCGACGAGTCAATGTCTTCTGCGGACAGTTCAGTGTAGAGCGTCCCCTTCTCGTGGAAGAACACCTGACTGTCAGACGATATGGACATTACCTTTGCGCCCTTGCTCGCGCCTTCTCCCTTCTTCACCGGCCGAGGGCTCAGACTTTCGATGCCGCCTTCAGCGAGCCACTGTGCATGGCGTTCGCGGTTTTTCGCGCGACGACTTCTGATCCTGAGCCATACGACGACCATGGGTATCAAAATCCAGAAAAACGCAAACGCCACCGCAATCAGGCCAAGCGCATGCATGAACCACGGCTTGCCGAGATTGTCAAGGTCCTGGTAGATGAGCCAGAACATCCCGCCGAGGAACACGAAGGCGATCAGTTTTCGCAGCGCATAAATCATGGAGGTAATTATAGCATAAATCGGCTACTGGAAAAACCAGTAGGCGAAAGCCACATGCTCGCCGAGAAACGCGATACGCGTCGAGTCGGAAACGATGAAGCGCCCGGGAACGGTAAAATGCACATCAGCAAAATCGCCCTCTGAAACAGGGAACGATACATCACCGGCGTCCTCTCCGTCGACAATGACCCTCAGCGCCATTGGGGTTTTCAGCGCGAAATCGCTTCGCGTTCCCCAGAGTTCGCGGCTCGTGGCAACAGAGCATTTAAGCGCAGTGCGCATGACAACATGGACGTCGCACCCGGATTTCAAGGGAACCGTCATAGCATCGCCGCCATAGAGGAATCTACCGCCTTCTACGACATTAGTACCATTAAGCTCGCCTGCGGCGTGATACGGCTCGAAGATCGGATAATCGTCGCGCGAAAGCGCCTCGTAGTCATATGCCTTTTCGTCTTTCTCATAGGCAACGTCTACATGTGCGGAGAGAGTCATGTTTGACGCGAGATACGAAGGCACGGCCTCCGCGGCATCATAGGCAGACCAATCGGCCTTGCGCAGCTCAAAGTCAGGCGGACACGACAGAACAGTCTCTCCGGCGACCACGTCTGGTTTGTCGCACATGACCGACTTCTTTTCAACGGCCTTCACGAACCAGTAGTCGAAACGGGTCGATGGCTCGTTTTTGAGTATTTCAATCCTCGCAGCGGCAGAATGCGCTTGAAATTCGGGGGAATAGATGCCTGAAATATGCGCAAAACGGCGGGGCGACATTTCGTAGGCAAGACCAGCCACGCTCAGAGTCCCTATGGAGCACCCACGAGGAATCTCGGCTTCACATCGCACGGCAAAATGACGGTCCTGATCGGAGCGGGCCGCACTGCCATGGAATATCCCGACAAACACAATCGCCATTGCCGCCGAGAAGATGACAAGCACCAAATGTGGGAGTTTTTCTGCAATGCCAGACTTGAGGCGAGAGGCGACAACATCGGCGCCAAGCGACATATAAAGGACAATGACAGGCATTATCCAGGCGAGATAGCGATCGAGGTTCGTGTTCTGCCAGCCGCTCGTGGCGACAGTCGCGACACCTCCAGACATGGCAAGATACCATGCAAGTTCCCGCCAAGAAACCTCGCGCCACGAACGGAAAAACACGCCGATCCACAGAAATGCGGCTCCAACAAGAGGCAGATAAAACAAATCACGTGGGGATTCCTGTGGAATGCCGAGAAGATACGCCTTTGCAATCCTCATCGCATCAATAGCCGACGCAAAAATCGCAGACGAAAAAGACAAATTAGTAAAATAGCCCTTGTTCGCCACAGACGAAAACTGACATGTCCCGGTAAGCGCGTAGTTAAGCGCGAAAACGCACAATGTCGAAACGACTGCGACTGCGGCTATTGCGATTTCACTTGCAAGACGCCGGCCACGGATGCATTCTATGGCGCAGAGCGCACAATATGCGACAACGACGACCATTCCCTCTGGCCTTACCCAGGGTGCAAGCAGGAGAAGCGGCGCATACAGGCATTTTCTGTCTGAATAAAGACCATATGCAAGCCATGCACTTACTGCCATCCAAAGACCGATGTCGCTTTGGGCAAGAGCGCAGTAGGCAAAAGGTCCGAACAATGCAAGAAGCGCGACGGAGACGACGCGCGAAGTCGGACGCCCATCAAAGGCGCGACATGCGACAGCTCCCCATCCGACGACAAAAAGAAGATAGAAGACTGCATTAAGAAGAAAGCCCGCCGTCAGGAGGGCGGTACCCTTGCAGCCAAGCATGTACGGAACGGCGAGAATAAACGGATATGCGACTGAAGTCGTACCAGTTGAGACTGCCGTTCCTTCGGAAAACGAAAACGGGAACCCCTCCGCTATCCTACGCGCGGCCTGACAGTAGAGCAAAGTGTCCGGCTGGGCAATCGCAAGCGAGCCGTCGCTGCGCACAGTGGCACCTGCCAGATAATAGCAGGCAGCCTGTACCAAGGCAACACAACCTGCAAGCAGAAGAAGGTTGCGTCTTTTTGAAATCTCGCCAAAATCCATTGTCACCTTAAAACGAACGGGCGGCCTTTTCAGACCGCCCGTGGCGTCAAGCACTTTCGTGCATCAGCTTATCAAGTACCGGAGCTCGTCGCCGCACGGTTCAGCGAGTGCCAAGTGGACGTATCATCGGCGTCCGTCTGGCTGTAGGAGCAGCTCGGATCGGTCGTGGCATCGCCAATCGTGTACGACACGGTCATCTGCGCCGGGCAATGGGGCTCAACCTTCACGTAACCCGTCGCGCCGAACAGATTGTCAGTGCTAAGCTCCTTGCCCGCCATGAGGCACTGTTCCTTGGCGGCCTGAATCTGCTTGAGGTTCGAAACGCAGGCGGTTGCCTGAGACGAACGGCGGTACTTAATGAAGTTCGGGATCGCAACAGCGGCCAAAATGGCGATGATGGCGACCACGATCATGATTTCTACGAGGGTAAAACCCTTCAACATCTTTTTCATGGTTGTGTTCCTTTTTGTTTGTTTTGTTTATTTGTGTCGACACCATGCCGACACAAAGATTTATATGCAAATCCTATGCCAATTTAAGAAATATGACAATAAACACAATATTCCTGCAAGAAATGCGTACATACGACTCCTCATTGCTTTACAATCTCTTTCGCATAAATAAGAAAGTTTCGCATTACTGCAAAGATATTAGTCATCTGAAAGCTTCCTGTAAAGCGTTGATAGGTTCACCTTAAGAGTCTCCGCCGCCTTCTCCTTGTCCCCACCTGTAGTATTGAGAATTTGCTCAATGTATTCACGTTCCTTTTGCTTAAGAAACGACTTTAACGACGCATTGGTCGAACTTGAAGAAACATTCTGCTCTGCCTTGTGCTCAAGGATCTTCTGCGGCAGAAGTTCACTTGTAATATCGCCACTGTGGTAGAAAGTCAAGGCATGCTTGATAGCATTCTCCAGTTCGCGAACATTGCCAGGCCAGTCATAGGCCACTAGCGCTTTCGCGGCATCGGCGGAAATCTCGGGAACAGAAGCCGTGCCGCCGCGTTCTGCGCGGATAAAGTGCCGCGCTAGGGGAATGATATCGTCAGGACGCTTTCTGAGAGGCGGAATATCGATTGTTATGACGGCAAATCGATAGTATAGATCGCTTCTAAAAGTCCCCTTGACAACCGCCTCTTCAAGGTTTACATTCGATGCTGCAATCACCCGCACGTCAACAGGTATCGACTTTGTACCTCCGACGCGACGAATCTCCTTCTCCTGTAGAACACGCAGGAGCTTACCCTGCAAAAGAAGTGGCATCGACGAAATCTCGTCAAGGAACAGCGTCCCACCGTTGGCAGCCTCAAAAAGGCCTTCCTTGTCGGCGACAGCGCCGGTGAAACTGCCCTTTACATGCCCAAACATTTCGCTTTCAAGAAGATTCTCGGGAATCGCCGCACAATTCACGGCCACCCATGGACGTTTTGCGCGCGTGGAGTTGCGGTGTATTGTCCTGGCGATGACCTCCTTGCCCGTGCCGCTCTCGCCGATAATTAGCACAGTCGCGGCCGTAGGAGCCACCTTCTGTATCGTTTCGCAGACACTAACCATCAAAGGAGACGACGCTATAAAATTCTCAAAACGATACCTTACAGGATGCTCTGGATTCGCGGCAGACGTGGCAGACTTTGAAATCTGCTCTTCAGCTCGCTTAAGACACGCAATAAGGTCGTCAACCTTAAACGGTTTCGTCAAGTAGTCGAAGATTCCGCTCTTCATGGCCTCTATCGCCGTCTCCACACTCGCGTAGGCGGTCAAAAGCACTACAGGCACATTCGGCGCGATGGCTTTAATCTCTCGGAAAAGAGCCATCCCGTCCATTGGCGTCATACGCAAATCCGTGACTGCAATGTCAATGCCGCCCTTTCGCACTATGTCAAGGGCGGCATTTCCGTCGCGAGCAGTCTCAACGGCATAGCCATTGGCCTTAAGCAGACTCTGCAGCAAAAGCAGGATACGCGGCTCGTCATCTACAATCAGAATCTTCGACATGGAGAAAATTATACTACAAAATTTTACAATCGGCAAGCGCGAGTGGCACACAATTTGCTAAAATATGTCTTGTCGTGAAACTGCAACTGACAAAAGACAAGACAATAGACATCAACCTTCCCTTTGGTGGAAGCGCGAAATCCGCTCTCGACATCACTGGCATAGAACTGTTCTCGCCAGCTGAAGTCGATTGCCCAGCAGTCCGCCTCGTCCACCGAAAGAAGTCGTGGCATGTTGCCACAGCCGGATTTGTCAAGGCGCCAAACGGCGAACTCCCAATGCGCTGGGAAGACACTCCGCATCAGCCCATTTGGGAAATGCCCCATGAATTCACCTCGCCGCACGCCGCACTTGCGGTAAATTCGACGATGGCTACGTTCGCCCAGTCTACCGCCGATGCCATAGTGCTTGACATGATGGCAGGAATCTCTGCCCAGGACAGCAAGACCGTAGCTGGCGACAAAACGTCTTCCGACGGCAAAAGGCGCTTCGGCATAAAGCGCGAACAGCAAGCTCAGCAGCCACAAAAGCCATCCGCCAAACCCGAGTCTTCCGGCCGCAAGCCCACGCTACCCGCCGAAGGCACTCCCGTTTCGGAAAACGGGCGCCGATTCGTCGTCCGCCCGATGGCAGAGGACAACTTCCATCTCTGCGCATCCCTACCGGAGTTCCAGACGCTGTGGCTGTCGCGGCTAATGCCAGAGGGCAAGCGCCCAACCGCCTCGTCGATACAGGTGTCGGAATCCGCGCTGATGGCAAGCATCCTTCTTCAGCCCGACTTCATCGCCGCCAGCGGCAACGCCCTTTCAATATTTGTGAGGCAAGACGCGACATACCTTGCCGGCTACAAGAAAGGCGAGCCCGTCCTATGGCGACGCTGCCCGGGCGTGGGCGGGACCATTGTCATGCGTGACGCCGTGCGCACGACGCTTGGACTTGACGAAGAGTTGATCGACTCCGTCCTCGACGAGTCGCTCATCGACCCGCGACCCGCGCTAGAACCGTTTGTGAGGCCAATCCTAAGCCAGCTTTCCCTGTCGCTCGACTACCTGGCAAGCAAGCACGGACTCAAGTTCGACCGTGCGTTCCTGATGGGAGTCGGCGCCGGAGCGTCACACTGGTCGACATACGCCGAAGAGTCGCTTCGCCTGAAGCTCGTCTCGCCAAACCCGTTTGACGGGCTGGTGCTCGACAAGGGCGTGGACCCAAGCAATGCTACACGACATCTCGTTGCACTTGGCGCGGCGATTGCAGGAATGGAGGCGACTATATGAAGACGGCCTCGTTCCACCTGAACCTCCTCAAGACGAACGAAGTACTGTCGTCGTCACCTGTGCGACTGAGGATAATGCTCCCTGTCGGCGCCATTCTCGCCTGCGTCGGACTCCTCGTGTGGTGGGGCATTCTCTTCACGCAGACCTTCATTGCAAAGACCCAGGCGCACAGCATTGAAGAAGACCTCGCGGCCAAAAACAGCGCACATGCCGAGGCAATCCAGAAGCGCGACCTGGCGCGAGAGCTAAAACTCCAGTTAGAGCAACTCGAATACTACAGGTCGGGGGTTCGCTCGATAGGCGCGCCGCTCGCTAAGTTCGCGGAGATAGTTCCTCTCCGCGTGCAGCTGAAGGAAATGTCCATAACCCCTCCGCGCCCCCAGGTTCTCCTGCCGCCAGGTGCCAAGGTCCCGCTTTTTGGCCCCACCGAGAACGTAGAGACGCAGAAGCTCGTCATAGCGGGGCTCACGACGAAGGAAACGCCAGTCGTCTCGCTTATGGAGTCGCTTGAGAGCGGCTTTGAGACGCTTGTAACGGGCGAACACAACGTCAATTCATACAAGCAGGACAACACCGAGATGGACGGCAAGCGGCTCCTCAGCTTTGAAATCGAATACACCATGCCAGAGAGGAAGTTTGCGAAATGAACGGCGGAACCTTCCAGAACATGGCCCCCAACGCGAAGCGATCCTTCTTCGTGACTGTCACGCTCGCCGCGATCGCCACCGTGATATACCTTTTCTGCGTCCAGCCATGCTCAGACGAGCTCATGGTCGCGCGAAGGAACCTTGCGGAACTGCAGGACAAGCAGTACAGGACCGACATCGACCTCAAGCGCTCCGGCACGGTCTCAAAAGACCTCAACGACCTAGAAGCAGAACTCAAGCCGTTCCGCGACGCAATGCTCGTTCCTCTCCTCGAGTCATACTCCATGCGGGCAAAGTCACTCCTCGACCCAATCGCACTTGGTGCAGGACTCGACGACGTGACATACTCCGACGAACCCTTCCGGGCCCTTCCGCTCCCGACGCCGATGCCGCGCCAGCTGCACACGCGAGTCGCGGTGAAGCTCACGGCGACGGGCAGCTACCAGCAGGCCGTCTCGTTCCTGCTGCGACTTGAAAAGGAAATGCCGCTCGTATCATTGCAAAAACTCGACATCACCGCCCGCTCCATCCCGGAATCGCAGGCCGTAACCATGGTTCTCGAATGGCCCGCAAAAGGAGGCCTGACCCGCAAATGAACTGCATGCTAATACTCGCGGCGATTGCCGTGCGAAACCCCTTCTGGCCAATCGGCTTCGAGGGCGAACGCGAAATCATATCCGCGGAGCCGAAAGTCGACGTAAGCGTCGCGACTGCACCGACGGACGAAGACACCGCCACGGCAGGCGCCGTCGCGCGTTCGTCCCAGACGATATCCGACCGCCATTGGAGCGAAGCGCGCAAGACGCTGAAGACAGGCGGGATAACCGTCGTAACGGGGCAGGACGGCACAAGGCGCCAGTGCATAATGCTCAACGGCCTCGCCTACGGCGACGGCGATCTCGTGTCCGTAAACCACAACGGGCGGCGCTTCACCTGGCGCGTCAAGGGGCTTACCGAAAAGGACACGGTCAAGCTCGTGCGCATACGCGCAAAGACCATTGAAGACACGAAGTCAAGGGACATCCTGAAATTAAGCACCAAGGAGAACGCAAAATGAAAAGCTTTTTGGCAACACTATTCGCGCTGATGCTCGCGGCTACGAATGCACAGGAGCCAACGGCCAACTACGACGTCCACACCAATGCAACCGAAGATGCATCCACGTCGCTGCAGGACGAGGGAACAGACGAAATCGACCTCGAAGAAGACGACTCGGCCATCGCCGCAAAAAGGCCCCAGATAAAGGGCGACATATCGGAAGGCACGATGTCGCTCGTCGACATAGACTGCGACGACGCGACTCTCGCCGACATACTGCGCCAGTTCAGGAAAACGACAGGCGCAAACATAATATCCGACGACTCCACCAACCTTCTCAGGCGCGTATCCGTCTCCCTCAAGCACGTCCCCTGGCTGCAGGGCATGACGGCGATTCTCGGCTCGCGCGGCTTCCGTGTCGAAGTCAGGGACAACATCTACCGAGTCGTGGAAGACCTCCAGCTGATCCCCGTGTCCACACGCACCTTCAAGCTCAACCACGCTTCGGCCAAGGAGCTCGCCGAACTCTTTAACACGACTTACGCGCCAAAGGACCCGAACGGCAAGATAAAGACGCCGATTGCCTCCAGCTTCCCCGGCGCAAACATCGTCGTCGTCACGTCGACGGACAAGACGCTCGCCGACTGCGAGGCGATCATAACGGCGGTAGACGAAGCCGTTGCGCAGATCTACATTGAAGCACGCTTCATCGAGCTTTCCACGGAGGCGATGCACAAGCTCGGTATGCAGTGGGACTCTCTCGAAAGCTGGGGCGCTTCGGTCAGGAACATCTCGGGCGGCTGGGAGTACAACAACGGGCGCGCCGCAAACTACGGGATGCCGCTGACATCCCGGTCTCTTTCGTCATCATCCAGCGACTCCAATTCGAAGAGCGCCAGCACCTCGCTCTCCGGCGACTCCACCAGCTCGTCTGCATCCTCTTCGTCCTCTCCATCCACGAGCTCCTCCGACTCCAAAACATACACAGGCCTCATACCCAACTCAATTGGTGCCGCAACTAGCGCTGGGCGCGACGCCACCGACATGGCGTGGCACAATGCCCGCGGCTTCTCCGGCCAGCTCTCGATGGACGACTTCCGCCTCGCGATGAGCGCCTTTGAGACGATGAGCGACGCGAAGGTCTTCTCAAACCCGAAGATCATCGTCTCTAACGGCAAGGAGGCGAAGGTCGATATGACGACAAAGTACCCGAACGTCACGATCGACTCGAACTACACCGGCCAGAACTCGCAGAACCTCTCGATCTCCACCAAGCTCGACACAATCCCGGGCGAAGACAAGTTCATGTTCGCGAAGGAGGCGTTCTTCAGCTGGGGCATATCCCTTTCCGTCACGCCTCGCATCTCGCCAGACGGCCTTATCTCCGTCGAGATCGTGCCGACTATCAGCGACTGCACCGGCTACCTCACGGTCAACTCGAGCCAGGAGACGGACACGCCCTACACGCAGTACCCGATCATCGAGGTAAAGCGCCTCACAACGGAGTTCACGATGAAGGACGGCGCGACGGCCGTCATCGGCGGCCTTTCGAAGTCGGTCGAGGAAGACGCCGACTCGGGCATTCCGTATCTCCGCAAGATTCCCTACATCGGGCAGAAGCTTTTCGGCTGGAAGAGCCGCCAGAAGGTCCAGAAGGAAATCCTCGTCTTCGTGACCGTCGGCATCGCCGATCCCTCGAATCTGCCTAAGGACATCGGCCTTCCGAAAAACGCAATACTTGGCCGCGAATTCGTACGCGGCACCGAGCTCGAGCCAGGCGATCGCAATGGATCGGCGCCGACCGTCCTTAAGCTCGACATGTCAAGCATCGACGAACGCCATGCGAAAAAGTCATCAACTAAGAACGCCGAGAATGATTCCAATCGTGGCCACGTGACAATCACCCCTGTCAACGACGCCCCGAAGACCATCCCGGCAACAGAGCAGGCACCGGCATCAATGCCTGCAGAGGAAGCAGCAGAGCCAGCCACCGCCACAGAACCCGCGGCACCTGCCGAGCCCGCAGCCACAGTCGAACCAGAGACGCCAGCCGCTCCTGAAACACCCGCCGCGCCTGAAACACCGGCCGAACCGGCCGCAACGCCGGTTGAACCCGCCGCGGACAGGCCCGCACTCGACGCCGACACTATTTCGCTGATTGACGAACTCTCCAAAGAGGCAAAGGGGGAATAAGCCATGAAAAAGCTTATAGCTACCATCGCAACCGCGGCGCTTCCGGCGATTACGACATATGCCGAAATAATCGTTGTCACCAATACACACCATATCGCCACAATCCCCTACGAGGTCAAGTATATCTACGATTGCACTGACGCAGCACCACGGACCGCAACGCTCCTGGAAGTCCAAGGCGCTCTCGGCGACTCTGATGAAGGCTCAGACGTAGAAATAGCCAGCCAACTTATAAAAAGCAATGGAACCGAGACAGTCACCTGGACAGTCACTGGAATTGCCGACGGTGCGATCTCTGGAATTCTTGGGCTCGAATCAGTCGACATTCCATACACCATCCTTGAGATTGGGGCTTATGCATTCGCTGACTGTCCTGTATTCAAATCTATATCGATTCCATATGGGGTCCGTTACATAGGTGAACGCGCGTTCGTAAATACGATTATCACTGAAATCAAGGTGCCCGCCTCCCTTCTTGACATGGGTGGCAACATCTCAGCCGGGACACTCTTTACCTCGACAATTAACATCGATCAACGTGATGACAACTTACCAGAAGAAAGCTCGCATTTCAAGTATTCCGACGACGGAGTCCTCTACAACCGAGACATGACCAAGCTCTATGCCTGTCCAACTCGCGCAGAGGGGACCATCACCATTCCCGGAACGCTCACCAACATCTGCACCGATGCTTTCTTCGGATGCCACCGACTCACCTACCTGAACATCCCCGCAACCGTAGAAACAATCGGTTCGGGCGCATTCAACGTCTCCGGAATCTGGCCAGGGCTCTCCGCCCCCGAATCGACGCCAAAACTCAAGACAGTCTTCTTTAACGGACCTCCGCCAGAAGCGACTGACGACATCTTCGACGGTGCGCCAGAAGACCTCGTCATCTATGCCCTGTCCGACAAGTGGAATGGAATGTCGACGTGGAAAGGTCGCCCG
This sequence comes from uncultured bacterium, assembly GCA_902780865.1. Classification (GTDB taxonomy): domain Bacteria; phylum Verrucomicrobiota; class Kiritimatiellia; order RFP12; family UBA1067; genus UBA1067. Next base: position 12,561 of record CACZHC010000009.1, on the reverse strand, counting down.
GTCCTGGTCCTAGACTCCGCCAACCCGCCGATCCTCTCCTTCACCGACGAAACCGGCATCACCTGGTTCTACCGCATCGTCAACGAAGAAGTGGAAATATACAACGAAGACGCCTCGGGCAACCCGACGACCGCCGTGAGTCCGTCATCCACTTCTGGAATCGCCTACAAGGAGAGCGAAGACTCTATAGTGACCCGCAAGGCACTTAAGATCCCTGACGCCATCAACGGATACGCAGTGACAAAGATCGGCGCCCATGCGTTTGACGGCTGCAAGGCCCTCATCTACGTAGGCATTCCGACTTCGGTCCGCGAAATCGGCGACGGAGCCTTCAGCGGCTGCGCGTCGATCTCCGCAATCGGCGACAGCCAGCAAATCCCCTTCGGAACCGCCGACAACACCATCGACCTTCCTCGCGGCGTGACCAAGCTTGGCCGCCGCCCATTTGAGGGCATACAGGCCTCTACCGTGCAGTTGCCGTACACGCTGACCTCGACCGACGGCAATCCTGTCGCAGGATGCGCATATGTTACGTCGCTTTCCGTCGATTCGTCCTGTCCGTCCTTCTACTCCGAAGGCGACATCCTCTACAACAAGCGCAAAGACTCCGTTATCGCGGTTCCGGCGAATTACGACGGATCGTCCGTCTCCTTCCTGGACTCCGTGACGACAATAGGCAGCGAAGCCCTTCTCGGATGTAAAAACATCACCACCGTCCAGATTCCCGTTGCGACAGAGACGATTGGCAAAAGAGCTTTCGAAGGGTGCTCATCGGTCAAATCGCTGACGATTCCAGCAAGCATTGCAATAATCGCAGAAGCCGCGTTCGGCGACTGCGAGTCTCTCGCCAAAGTGACATATCTTGGAGACGCGCCAGATGCGGCGGACGACATCTACTCCGGAACTCCGGAATCTCTCGTCAGCTACGTCTCTGCCGACGCAACGGGCTTTACCGACGGAACGTGGAAGAACCGCAAGATCAGCAAGGACGACCCCGATCCGGATGACTTGCCGGAGCCCGGGCAAGTTACGGATTCAAACGGCATTACCTGGACATACGACGTCGTAGGCACAAAAGCCGTCGTGACGGAGATGTCTGGCGAGTCGGAAACAGTCACTATCCCTGCGACCATAGCCGGGCTGGATATCGACGAGCTCGACCTTGGCCTTCTCGACGGACTTTCAGGCGTCAAGGCGTACAAAAGCGAATCTGACCTCTACAAAGCGAAAAACGGATGCCTGTACTCGGCCGACGAAAAGACTCTCCTGCGCGTCCCAGACTCGCTCGTACTGCCTTACAGCGTCATTACGGAAATCTCGTCCCGCAAGGTGACGGTGACGATAATACCGGGACTAAAGGACGCAGGGAACCAGGGCAACGACGGTACGTCTATAACAACAAACACAACCTCCGGCTCGTCATCGCGTACCACGAAGAAGATTGACGGTGACATATCCTTTGATGCATTGCTATCAGGCATCACCACAATTGCTGACCATGCGTTCTACGGATGCAACAACAACTTTACAAACGAATCCACCTCGACCTCCGAGAAGCTTTCCGGCGAGACGGGCTTCATCGGGGCAGGCGGCAATGCCTACGTACGCACGTCCAAGCTGGAAACTACGACGACAACGACATACGACACGACGCTCGCCCTTCCTACGACGGTAAAAACCATCGGCGCAAAAGCCTTTGAGGGAAGCGGCGTCGTGCCGTCTAAAGCAGGCGGATCGCAAAAGCCGACACCGGGCACCGCGTCCGCCAATCTGCGGCTGCCGAGCAGCGACGCTTCGCAACTCGAAGAAAACTCCCGCTACATTGGTTGGATCGAGCAGAGCGGCAAGATCGTAGGCACTGTAACGGCGAAGACGGGTAAAACGCGAAAAGGAGTAGTCAAGACAAGCGGAAGCATCGTAAAGATTGGAGCAAAGAAGACAAAGATCAAGAATGCGGCTGACCTTACGAACATCGACGGCCTGACACTCGTCAAAGACCTGTCGGCGTCAAAGTCCGACGCGGCAATATTCAACGCCTTCAAGGGCAAGTGCTGGACCATCGCACTCATGACGTCCGGCTCCAACAATCCCCTTCTCGGCGGCTACACGACTCTTTCCATCGCCATACAGGCGAAAGGCAAAGTGCGCATAGCGGGAACCTCTGCAGACGGCACCAAGATATCCGCATCGGCGCAGATGGTTGTCGATGGCGATACGTTCAAGATTCCCGTCGCAGCGCAACTATACTCAGGGAAGCGCGGCGGATTCGCAACAGTTTTCACCGTCACGGAAGAGGGCGAGATATCCGTCGACGGGGCTTCCGTCAACTTCACGGCAATCCTTGACGGCGCTCCTGTCCATGTCTCGCTACTGCCCATCGATTCCGCGCTGCGTGGAAACGCCCTATTTGGAGAGATCTCGATATGGGGCGCTGCCGACGACGGATATTCGTATGCAGAAAACTTGGGATGGAAGCCCCGTTATGACAAGAACTCCGGCCTGTTCAAAGGCAAGCTCTACCTAATTAGAAATTCCGACGGGAAGCGTGTTCGCGCTACGGTGACTGGCGTTGTCGTAAACAAAGTCGGCTACGGCACGGCCGTAGTCAAAGGCGCACGCAGATGGAAAGTAGAAACCAGATAGCGGGGAAATCAGGACCTGCGCTCTGAAGTTCCCGGGATGCCCAGAATGGCACGGTACTTCGCTACCGTCCTGCGGGCGACCGGGAACCCTTCTTTTTTCAGCATTTCCGAAAGCTTGTCGTCCGACAGTGGATGCGCCTTGTCTTCGCCTTCGATGATAGCGGCGAGACGGTCGCGAAGCGCGTCTTTCGTGACCTGCTCGCCAGAATCGGTCGTTATTCCCGAAGTGAAGAACTTCCTAAGCTCGACAGTCCCCTTCGGCGTAGAGGCGTATTTGTCGCGGACGGTGCGCGACACCGTCGCGTGGTGGACTCCCGCCTTTTCCGCGATCTCCTGCATCGTCATCGGCCTCAAACCCTTAAGCCCGTCCTCGAAAAATCCAGGCTGTGCGTCGAAGATCGCCTGCGCAATGTCGGTGATAGTCTGCTGGCGGCGTTCCACCGCCTCGACGAGAGTGTTTGCCGCCGCTATGCGCTGGCGTATGTAGCTCTTCGTCTCCTTGTCGACATTAGGATCCGCAAGCATCTTCAGGTACTTCGGCGAGATATGCACCTCGGGGAGGCTCCTGTCGTCGACCCTCGCCTTCCATCCCTCGTCGGTCTTGACGACATGCACCTCTGGATGGACATAGCTTATCGACTTCCCCGCGAGGTCATACGCGCGGCCTGGGCGCGGCTCGAGCGTGCGAAGCGCCCTCAGCACGTCGGCGTAGCGCTCGTGCGAAATGCCGAGGTCGCGCTCGATGACGGCGATGCGCCCTTCCGCCATGTCCTCGAAGTGGCGCTCGATAAGGGCGCGTACTTCGTCCTGATACGGCGATCCGTCGAGTTTGTCCAACTGCGCGAGCAGACATTCCTGAGGCGTCCTCGCGCCGCAACCGGGAGGGTCGAGCTGCATTATCTCCTTGAGGACGGCGACAATCTTCTCCTCGCTCTCGCCCGAGACCATCACGATGTCTGGGATCGAACCGATGAAACGCCCGTCTGCGTTCAGCTCGCCTATCAGCATCTCCGCGAGCGGCAGGTCTTTCTCGTCGATGTCCGACATCTTGAGCTGCGCGAGGAGATGCTCCTCAAGCGTCTCCTCCTTCGTCTGTCTGTCGAAGAACCGCTGGCGCCTCTCGTCCGCATCCTCGTCGCGCGTTATCGCCGCGGCGGCACCGAACTCGGGCTCGTAATCCTCGTCAGTGGAATCAGAGTCGTCGACGCTCTCGTCGCGCTCCATTTCGCGCACCTTCTCCGAGACAGTCGTCTTCTCGAGCGTCGCCTCGATGTCCTCGATGCAAGGATTGCGGCTCATCTCCTCGTAAAGCCGCTGGCGTAGCTCGGGAAGACTCATCGCAAGAAGCTCAAGCCCCTGCCGCATCTGCGGCGCAAGAGTCTGGCTCTGCGTAAGTTTCTGCCGTAGCTCGCCTGAAAGACCTGGCATCACTGATCTTCCGTGACGCGCAAGATTTCCTTGACGCTCGTGACGCCCGCGAACACCTTGGCCCAGCCGTCCTCGCGCAGCGTCTTCATCCCCTTCGAGAGAGAGATGTTGCGTATCTGAGTCGCGTTCTCGCGGCGGACAATCGCGCCCTCGATGTCTTCGTCGACTTCCAGCACCTCGAAGAGAGCGCGGCGGCCCTTGTAGCCGGTCCTTGTGCAGACGTCGCAGCCGGCGGGCTCGAACACAGTGTTCTTCTCGGGCGGCGTGTCGAGCGAGTAGTACTTCATGTCGAGCGGAACTTCCTTCTTGCACTGCGGGCAGAGGCGGCGGCAGAGGCGCTGGCCCATCACGCCAGCGACGGCAGAGGCGATGAGGAACGGCTCAACGCCCATGTCGATAAGACGCGGGAACGCGCCTGCCGCGTCGTTGGTGTGCAGCGTCGAAAACACCATGTGACCCGTGAGCGACGCGTTGATCGCGATCTCGGCCGTCTCGCGGTCGCGGATTTCGCCGACCATGATGATGTCGGGGTCCTGACGCAGAAACGCGCGCAGCGCCCTCGCGAACGTCATGCCGATCTCAGACTGCATCTGCACCTGGTTGATGCCGGCCATGTGGTATTCTATCGGGTCCTCGGCCGTCATGATGCGGACGTCGATCTTGTTGACTTCCGAAAGGAACGAGTAGAGCGACGTCGACTTGCCGGAGCCAGTGGGCCCCGTCACGAGGAAGATGCCGTTCGGGCGGTGGATGATCTTGTTCACGACCGCGTAGTCGCGCTCGTTGAAGCCGAGGTCGTCCATCTTGACGAAGTTGCCGCTCTTCGCGAGAAGTCGGAGCGAGATCGACTCGCCGTACGCGGCGGGCATCGTCGATACGCGGATGTCGATGTCCTGGCCCGCGATGCGGATGCCGATGCGGCCGTCCATCGGGAGGCGCTTCTCGGCGATATCGAGGTTCGCCATGACCTTGATACGAGAGATGATCGCGCTCTTGAGTCGGTTCAGTTGCGGCGGAACGTCGACCTTGTGGAGCATGCCGTCGATGCGGTAGCGGATGCGGAGCTCCGTCTCCTGCGGCTCAATGTGGATATCTGTCGCGCCCTGGCGGTCGGCTTCGGCGATGATCTGGTTTACGAACTTGACGATCGACGCCTCTTCGCCCATCTCGTTGACGTCGATCTTCGTCATCGCGCCGATGTCTTCGTCGACGGAATAGCGGCCGTCCTCGATCATCTTCTCGATCGCGTCCGCGCCGACGCCGTAGTATTTCTTTACGGCCTTCTCGACTTCTTCCTTCGGCGCAAGCGCCGTCTTTATAGGGCAGCCCGCGACGAGCCGGAGGCCGTCCGCCGCGGAGGTATCGAACGGGTCGGAGGTGACGATTGTAAGCGAAGTGCCGTCGGTCTTGAACGGAAGGACGTTGTACTGGTAGACTGCCGACGCGGGGAGTTTCGTGAGCGCATCCGGGTTCGGCTGCTGGCGCTCAAGGTTGACCGTCTCAAGGCCAAGCGACTTCCCTACCGCCGAAAGGAACTCGATTTCCTTCGCGCCGCCGAACTTGACGGCGGCCTCGGCGAGCCCCATTCCAGGGTTCGCCGCGCGGTTTTCGGCAATGCGCTGAAGCTGCTCGTCGGAGTAGATTCCGGCGGACTTCAGTATCATGTTTGCAAGAGAGTTCTCGCTCATGTGCTATATTTTACCAAAAAACACCGTGGCCTGTGTTGTGTTTCCGCTACTTGCCGCGCGCTGGTTTGCCTTCCAGTGTGCGGCTTTGTTTCGGGCAACCGTGCTCGCCCTTTGAGGCGGGCGGCTTGCCCGTCCTTCGACCCGCTCGCCGTATACATATACGGCTTCGGGGCCGAGTCCTGTGCAATCCGCCTCGCCTAAAAGGGTTCCGCTCGGCTGCGGCCCAAAACAAAGCCGCGCATGGCACCTCTGGTCGAGTTCGGCGCGGTGCTCGGGGTCTCGGCCTCTCTCCCGCTCCCTGCGCCGCCGCTCCCGTCGTCTTCGCGGCGATACGCGCCGCAATGCGTTGTCGGCGGGATACCGCCTCCTCGCCTTGCAACGTGTCTCACCGCGCATCCGACGAACCGCGTCGTTGCATGTCGCTTAGTTCGGCACTCGCCCCCTCGTCCCTTGCCTCACCTTCCGCTGTGGCGCGTTTCTTTTCGTAGCCTTTGCGCTCGCCGACATCTTGTCGGCTCGCTTAGCCACACGGAATAGCCTCCCCTCTCTGACTGGGAAAGCGCCACGCTAGCGCCCGCTTACGCGGCTCGGCCAAAGGCCTCGGTGGATATGGCGTCTCGCCGGCGCTATCACAGCTGACAGACGACTCCGCGGCAAATGCGCCGCTCCGTCGTCAAACCTCGTCCGTCAGCTTGCGAAGGTCCGCGCGGATGCGCTCGGCCTCTTCCTCGTCTCCATGCATGACGGCATACTCAAGCAACGCGCTTGGCGCGCCGTAGCGCACACGCGAGGCGGCTCAAGTCGCTTGATCGCCTCAATCGTGTCGTCTCTCTGCGGCATCGCCATAATCTCTACTCCACCATTTCTACTACATCAATGGGGGCTCTAGCACCCTTAGTCTCCCACTCCCTTCCAAGCATCCTTATTCACCACCTACAATCAAGCACGACAGAAGAAACGATATTACCTCTTGCACGTGCTTTTGCCGATTGAAAATCTAAATCAGTTTTAGCCGCTTCCATGGATGCCCACTGATTCTGTTTCACCCTGTTTGGAGCTGACGCATCGAACCATCCCAACGCCAATATCCCTGCATCGGCACCGCCATCCCCCATATACTTGTGAATCAACTGCTTCTCTATAGCATTTTTTGCCGATCTATTCCAACTTCCCTTTACCTCAACACATAGGGATAATGTATCTTTACTATTGTTATCAACTGCCTCAATCCAAAGGTCCGTCCGAGCCCCCGGTTCCCCATGACGACCTCTGTTCAATTGCACTTCTCGATTTAAGACCAAACCTCTTAAAGCCCCATCTAAAAAATCTCGCATATCATCCGAGAGATCCTCTTCGTCCTTATGCGTTACTCTTTTAGGACGCTTTTGCACATTCCATAACAACTTTGCGCGATGAGACTTCTTCCCAGATAGAAGCAGGTTATACTTTTCCAATGCAGAAACCACAATACAAAGCAATGTCTCCGGGGTGTTCACCAACAATACACTATCATTCCCATCCAACAACAAATGAATGCTTTTAGCATCATAAGTAGGGCACTGCCAGGCTAATGCATCTTTGCGGGCACGAATTAAATGATCCCGCAAAAATTGCTCATCCGGCAACTCACGTATCAGCAGCTCAAGTATCTGAACAAGCTCTGGCTCTTTTCGCTCATAAATTCGTGAAATTAATTGCGAAGTAAAGGTATATATTCCATCAACTGCATCTGGCGTGAAGCCTCCCGTGTGAATCGGTTCTTCTCGCAAAGGGAAGTATTTCCGAATCATTATATAAAATCTTGCCAAATCCTCCGTATGAAGCATCTTCAACAACCATCCCAATGAAGAATGCCAATAAGACTCTTTACCAACAACTAATACAATCCATTCTCGTGCAGAAGCACTGCTCCCATCCAGTTTCATCAGCAACTCCGCAAAACGCTCAGGATAGGCGTAAAGCGAGAATACAGACAATAAAGGACGCCCTACAAGATCAAGCCGCCGATAAAGTTCGTGCTTTCGCAAATACTCTAAAGTGACAGATTCCGACATATTCCAGAATTCATCCAACAATTCATACCGCTGGGCATCATTCAATTCCGTGGAATCTAAACGCTGCAATAGCGTTAGGCAAAGCTCCCGATCCCCTTGTAGGACCCGTCGGAATTGACCTAAATGAAAACACACACCCTCAACACGATGGAGTCGCAAATACGCAACAAGGGAATCGATAAAATCACTTCGAAACAACCCAGCATAACATTGGAGAACACTCAACGCAGATTCAGACTCATCCAAACTTCCACCTTGCATAATCTCAACCCGAAACTCATGCCACACCTTTTTAGGCAACCGTTTAAGTTTTTGCGGCGACACCTCTTGTAACAAAATGAACGATGCAAATGGTGCGGGGTAAATCTCGTTCTCTGTTTTACGAGGCGGCGCCTTTGCGCTCAGCAAAAAATCTTCAGCGGCCAGAACCACTCCATCCTTCTCGCCTTGGGACAAATTCTCCCAGACGCGGCTATGTCGAATATGGAATCCCCATTCGTTGTGCACGGATTCAATTCTTTGTCCAGAACAATAATGCGCAAAACTGTAAAAGCACCTCCCGAGGTCACCTTTCTTAATCACCTCCCTAATTTTTTGCAAATTCGCGGCATAAGAATCCTTTCGTTCCTGCTCCTGGATAAGTTTTCGGGCCTGCGTCTTAAGCCGATACTTCGTGTGTCTTCTTTCTGACTTTTCCCTTTCCGCAAGAGCCCTTCGCGCTGTATATCTAAACACACTGGGAAATCGCCTATGCAAATAATCCCAATATTCAGCCTGTTCCGGAAGCTTAATGCACCATTGCAAACGCCCTGCACATTCTACCCACCGGAAACGAACATCCGAGTCTTTTTCAGCATCAATCTTCTCTCTTACAAAGTCCACATCTGTCTGCCCTAACAAACCACAAGTCCAACCCGTCACCCACGTCACAGATTTCTCTTGTCCATGACGAATAACGGCTTCAGCCAACCGCCTACGCTTTTCAACAAGCCCAGCGAATTCTTCCTCCGTGCACATCCAGTCATCACTCTCATCGTCGTTATGCCTCACACACAATGGCGACCTATACTTTTCACAAAAGGCCTCATACACGTAAGCAAGAGAATCATACATTTCATCCGAGTCAAACTTCTTAAAACAATAGGTAAAGACCTTCCGTTTCAACTCCTTAAGCGTATGAATTGAATCATCTTCTTCTACGTCCTTCGCAACCCATCGCACCATCTCCAGTGCATCTTCATAAGACATTGCTGAGAATCGTTTGGGGCATTCATCTGATACCCACATTGAATACGAATCCCCGACAGCATCCTCTTTCAGCATCAAATGAGGTGTCATCTCCTTAGCCGACAATTCATACGGCCATAACAATCTAAAAACAATCCCTTTCAGATCTTGCGAACATCTTTTCTGGCGCAATACTATTTTGCAATCCTGCACCTTAGCAGCAGGCGGCTCCATCCACAGCAACGCATACCCTGCACTTTTACGCATGTTATGTGGCACCGATTTAGCACAAAAGAGTTTCACTAATTCAGGCAAAAGCTCATGCACCCCGCAATACTTAATAACATCAATCGCCATCTTGCGGCAATTCGCTTCCTTCGCCCACAGAAATTCACGTAACACATCAACAGTGTCCGACGAGACCAGCTTAGAGAACTGCAACACAATCCCCGATGATTGCCTCGACCAATAATCCATTTGTGCCGCCCGCAGCAACACAGCCCTACATAGTTCGCGCCTGTCCTTCTTGTTGACGGCAGCATCAGAATTCAACAGCAGTTCTGGCTGACGCTTAAATACGGCATTGAAAATCTCATCATCCTTTATTGCCACCCATGCGACAGCATTCTCCCATTGTGGATAAACAAGCCCATCCCTGTTCATCAGAACCTCTCGCCAATTCTTCTGCGCAACAAATTCCATCAAGCCAAGAGCGGATAAATGATCAAAATAAGTAATGTGCGCAAAACGGAACCTATCTTCACCAATCGGCAAGAACAACCCTCTTAACAAGATTCTATTAAACTGCGATTTGTCAAAGAAATCCTCGTACAACGTGAAGTCGACAGCGCCGGGAACCGATCCCATTTCATCCATCCGTTTTATAACGCTCAATCCTGACAATTTAAGTATCAAGGCAATCTTCTTCGCATAAGAAAAGCACGTCTCAGCAGAAACCGTTGCGGTCGATGAATAACGATTTGGATTCATGACATTCTCTGTGCACAAGCGCCGAATCATACGCTCGCGCAACTCATCATCACTTCCACGCAAACCGTTTTCAGTCTTGAACATTTCTAACAACGCCATACACCCCAACGGCTTTGCGCAAACAGGTCCAAGATTCTTAATCGCCACTTCGTTGATAAACAACGCTCCGTCTACATCAACTTCCTTCGCAAGCAACTTCACATCTTCTTGCGTTAGCGGCAAAAGCGAATACATCGGCAAAGCATTGTAGTCTGTAAATCGCCGTAACTCTGGTATGCCCCTTGAAAAGATCATCCGCTTGACTGACGACGACAACGAACTAAATCCGCGCGCTATCGCACTCGCGAGCTCAGGAGCTTCGTCTAAGCCATCCAAACAAACATATTGCTTATCACATGCGCCCTTTATTGCGGCAACTAATGATTGCGAATCCCCTCTGTATTCCTGAATGTCAATAAACAGAACCGCGGCATCTCCCTTGTCTCTTACAAACTCGCGAGCAATATATGACTTCCCCAATCCACTTTCGGCAATGACGATAGCCCCTTGCTCACTCGCCACATCCGTTAACGTTTTCAGCCCTTGTACCCATCGTGGATTGCGCAAGAAACCATATTCATCCAACAACCCTGCTTTATCACCGAACAAAGAAGAACGCTCATGATGAACCATCCGAGCATCGACCTTCGAAGTCTCGATTAAATAACGAGAAAACAAGTTCTCCTCCTTCTATCCGAACGACTTCTCTATTGTCACCCTACTCCGCCATCGCCGGGATTATGAAGTCAATGAAGCCGAACCCTTCCTCGGATGTGATGCATTGACTGCAGAGCCATGCGTTAGTTTTCCTCTGCGCAAGATGTCCAGCTGTTCACCCCTTGCATTGTACCATTCGGCCCAGCCATTCGTGCTGCCGCCGAGGACAAAATCCGATGCGCCACTTGGCGTCTTGAAGCTGACGATCTTTTTGAGGATGTATCGACCTTGTCCGTCTTTGACTATTTGCTTGCTCTGCAGCAATGACGCGCGTTGATCATTGTATTTCTTGAGGTTCACTGGCTTGTCCATCGCGATGCAAGAACCTGGCAACACATCAAAACAGCCTTCTGCATAATGGCCATAGGCAACGACCTTGTTACGTTTGGTATGCCACTCGCCTTTATCGCCAACCGGCTTTTTCTCGATGTTCCAACCCAATGCGGCCATCAAAAATTTTATGTCCGTGAAGTAGTTCTCAACCACCTGCTGTTGATAAATACTGATCTTGAATTTAGGGTCAACCTTGTTGTCGCTGTCGTATCGCTCAGACTCAACAATTCCTTTAGTGGCAAGAGATTCTAGTGCGCTTATGACATCAAGGTGGAAATGCTCGTCTTTAGAAAGAAACATAACAGCAAGCGTCCAGAACTCTTTATTTGCCTTATGGTCATACAGACGCCCCAAACCATTAGTAGTCTGCCCGGCATACATCTTAGGCAAATCTATGCCTTCCTTGTCTTCAATCAAAAAGTATATTCCATGTTTTGGCAACACATCAGCAAGCGCCTTCGCATCCTTGACGGCTTCCCGAGGAATTACCAACGCCTCAATTACCGAACCTTCTATCCGGCATCTTCTGACGCCGTTTGGTCTCCCATCGAGATAGTAAGTCACAATGTTCTTAAATTTCATCTGGCCTCCTATTGTCTTTCGATTGGTAAAACCATATAGATCGCCCTTCTCATTTCAGCCGCTCGCACAGCGGCAGGAGTTCTTCAAGTTTGGCGACGATGCGCTTCTGCTCGGCAAGGGGAGGGAGAGGAATCACTGCATTAACGATTTTTTCTTTAGAGATATTCGGTTGCGCGCCACCTTCACCCATCTTGATAAAAGCTCTTCGGCTTGCCATCAAAAAATAGAACAAATACTTGTTCCACATCCCATCATAAGGAATACACGCACAACAAGCTTGGTTAGTTGTTGCCGCCACCTGCAAAATGCCCAACTTACCGATAGTAGCTCCATACATTGCCATTAAAACCGAGCCTATTGGATTAAGCCTCACAGAAGTCTTTTCTAACGCTAAATCTGTTATAGTCTCTGGAATGCTCGACACATATCCATCATTCAAATCACCTGTCTTTAGCCAAGGGATATTTCCTCCGTAGTATTCTGCGTGTGTTCTTGATGGAGTTGCCCCAGATGACCAAGAGCCAATATTTCCAATGCGCACCCACTTCCAACTATCAGGAATCTCAAATGGGATTTCGTCTTCGGTGATTTCGGGCAGGGGTTTTTCTTTCTTGATCTTGCCGGATTTGACGAGGCGCTGCTTTTCGGCTTGGATTTGGCGATACAGCTCTTCGCCGGTGCCTTCTTCGGGGCGGTGGTCGACGAGCTTGCCCTGAATCGCCATCTGGAGCAATGACTTCTGCATGTCCACGGGGAAGCGCTTGTTGAAGTCCTCCAACTTGCTCCACGCCTTTTCGTAGCGGTCGATCAGCGGCAGCAGTTCCTCGATCTTCGCCACAATGCGCTTCTGCTCGGCAAGGG
>CACZHC010000008.1 GCA_902780865.1 uncultured bacterium | reverse complement strand
GACGATCATCGTCGAGACGACGCCCGTGCCGATTCCGGCCAGGCGGTGCGTGGTCGCGAGCGACATGAACCTGCGAAGGCCCGATCCGCTGACGGACTGGAGTCCCTCGGACAGATGCTTCATCCCCAGCAGGAACGTGCCGAGTCCACCGCCGACCACCACAAGAATAGACAATACTTCCCTCATATCCGCATACAGTATACAGAATGAGGATTACGGACTCATTACCGAAAGATGACCATTTGGTAATGAGCAAGGACGGCAATGCGACACACCGCCGCGTTGCGGCTAAGGTTCGCAGCCCAGGAGGAGCGAGACCACCGCGTTCGCCTGCATCGCCGCGGCGATTCCGACACGGGGAGAGACCGGAGCGACGCCCTTGCCGACGGACGTTTCCCCGTCGCCAATGGCGACGATGTCAGGCCCCATCCGGCGCAGGCGTATCGCGTTCGACCGCCCCCATCCTGCAAGGCCGCTCGCCGTGACGAGCTTCTTTCCGCTGCCGACGAGCGCGGCGAGGATCATCGCCTTCGCGTCAACGACATCGAACGCCTCCACGACGATCGCACAGTCTGCGAAGACAGAACGCGTCGAAGCCGTGTCGAGCCTAAGGTCGACGGCCTTGATGTCGACATCCGGCTCGATCCTGAGAAGATTCTCCTTCAGCGCCTCGACCTTCTTCTGCCCGATCTGGTCGCGGAAGAAGAACTGCCTGTTGAGATTCGACTCGTTCACGACGTCGAAATCCACTACGGTGAGATGTTTTACTCCCGCACGAACGAGATGCATCGCGCAGTTGGAGCCAAGCCCGCCTGCGCCCGCAATCCCGACGCGCGCCGATTCGAGCAACGTCCGCTCCTCGGAAGTGAGATACGTGTTTGCCGCCATCTCAGCCTCCCGCCGTCAGCTTAAACACGTCGAGAGGCGCTTCTGCCTTTAGCGCAAGCGACGCAAGGTCCGCGCCTGGCGCATACACTTCGCCGTCGTATTCGACAATCGCCTTCGCTGAATCTACGCCTCGTGCCGAGAGAAACTCGGCAACCGTCTTCGCCGTCGTATCGACGGCTTCGCCTTGGTACTTGATCTTCATTATCTTCCTCCGCCGGCATTACCCGGATCAGGTTCTGCGGGTCTCATCTCAGCCGCCGCGCACCATGCGCAGCAGCACCCCGTACGTGCAATATTATATCAAATTACATCGGCCATTGGTAAGCGCTCCGCTTGGAGGATGGCTCGCCGAGCCGAAGCTCAGCTTTGCCGAGCGAAGGTTGGTGGAGGTGAGGGGAGTCGAACCCCTGTCCGAAACAGAATCAACCAAACTTCTACGCGTGTATGGCGCCTTTGATCTCGGAAGCGGTACGCCGACGTCCGGGCTTATCCGCAACCACCCGCTCGGTTCGGCACCCTTAAGCGAGCGAGCGGAGCCCCCTCAAGCGGACATCGCGGCCGTTAATTAGGCGGCGAGAGCGTAATCGTTGTTCGCAATTACTTTTTTTCCTCGTTTTTTACGTGGCCAACGAGGATCCACGACGCGCGATCTGACCTCAACATGTCCCGTCGAAACCGGATCACCCCCATCATGGGGAACCATAAACTTGGCTCGGGCGGCTGGATTCGAACCAGCGACCAATTGATTAACAGTCAACTGCGCTACCACTGCGCCACGCCCGAATGGTCAAGTGGTTAATATTATATCAAAACTGGCTCCCTTCGTGCAAGGGGGCTTGTGCGAGATTTTCTAAAGGCGTGTCATTCGGGCCGAAGAGTCCCTTGAGGTCGTCACCGAAGAAAATCGCGGCAACCGCGACGAAGACGGCAACGATACTAACGAGAAGCGCGTACTCGCGATAAGAGATTCCTTTTTTTGCTGTCATTGCGACATTCTCCCTTGGTTGCCTTGCAGTATACCAAAAAACCAGCCAATGTCACGTTGCCGTTGGTTACGGAAAAGGGGAGAGGCTCGGCCTCTCCCCTCTCTGCTTCAGACAAGCGACTTGTAGAGGCGCTCGATATCCTTCACCGTGCAGTCGCGCGGGTTACCCGGCCGACACGCATCGGCGTATGCGCTCTTCGCGAGGAACGGGATGTCCTCTTTCTTGAGGATGCCCTTCAGGTTCGCCGGAATGCCGACGTCCTTCGAAAGCTTTTCAACGGCGGCAATCGCGGCCTTGCGCGCCGCCTGGAGCGTGAGCTTGTCGACGCCCTTCACGCCCATTGCCTTCGCGATCTCGATGTAGCGCTTGCCGGTCTTCGGCGCGTTGAACTTCATCGCGGTCGGAAGGAGAATCGCGCAGGCCATGCCGTGCGGCGTGTTGTAGAGCGCGGAGAGACCGTGCGCCATCGAGTGGTCGACGCCAAGGCCGACGTTCGAGAAGCCCATGCCGGCGATGTACTGGCCGAGCGCCATGCCCGCGCGTCCCGACGGCTTGTTGGCGACGGCGTCGCGGAGGTTCGCGGAGATGAGGCGAATCGCCTCGAGGTGCATCATGTCCGTCATCGGGCACGCGCCCTTCGTGATGTAGCCCTCGATCGCGTGAGTGAGCGCGTCCATGCCGGTAAACGCCGTAAGACTCTTTGGCATCGTCGACATCATCTCGGGATCAACGAACGCGACGACGGGGATGTCGTGGGGGTCACAGCACACGAACTTGCGCTTCTTCTGGACGTCGGTGATGACGTAGTTGATCGTCACTTCCGCCGCGGTGCCGGCGGTCGTCGGAACGGCGAGAATCGGCAGGCACGGCTTCTTCGTCGGCGCGAAGCCCTCGAGCGAGCGGACGTCGGCGAACTTCGGGTTGGTGATGATGATGCCGACGGCCTTTGCGGTGTCCATGGAGCTGCCGCCGCCGATGGCGACGATGCAGTCGGCCTTCGCCTTCTTCGCGGCCTTCACGCCGTTCTTGACGTTCTCGACCGTGGGATTCGGCTTGATGTCGGAGTAGAGGGTGTACCTGACCTTCGCCTTTGCGAGAATGTCGGTGACCTTCTTCGTGACGCCGAACTTCACGAGGTCGGGGTCGGAGAACACTATCGGGTTCTTGAGCCCGCGCGCGGCGAGCTCGGCGACGATTGACTTCACGGCGCCAGCGCCGTGATATGACGTTTCGTTCAAGATGATACGTGTGACCATTGGTCGTAATCCTTTCTTGGTTAACGAGAATTATCCTAAAAATCCCGATAAAAGTCAAGGACGCAGATGATGCGTCCTACTCGTGCTCAGCGGCAAGCATTCGAACCACTGAAGGCGTTAGCCAGCAGATTTACAGTCTGCCCTCGTTGACCGCTTGAGTATCCCACAATCGGAAAACGGCGCATAGTATATCATTCTACGCGCCGCGAAGTCAAGGGGGCTTCTCAGCCCTCCGCCTCAAGGGCGGCGTCGACCTCGTCGGTCGTCTCCATGTTCGTGTAGACGTCCTGGACGTCCTCGAGATCCTCGAGCATTTCGACGAACTTGTTGATCGCCTTGGCGACGTTCACGTCGGAGACGGGATTCGTCATGTTGGGGACGAGCCCGACACTCGAGCTCTCCTCGTCGACATTGATTCCGCCGGCCTTGATCGCCTCGATGACGGTCGTGAAATCGTTCGGCTGGCACTTGACGGTGAAGCCGCCGTCCTCGGAAAGGACGTCTTCCGCGCCCGCCTCGAGCGCGACTTCCATCACCTTGTCCTCGGTGACGCCGTCGGCTGCGGGAATCATGATCTGGCCCATGCGGTCGAAGAGGCGCGAGGCGCTCCCGGGCTTCGCGAGCTCGAGACCGTTCTTCTTGAAGACGTTCGAGACTTCCGCCGCGGCGCGGTTCTTGTTGTCGGTAAGGACGCGCACGACGACGGCGGTGCCGCCCTTGATGCCCTCGTACTGGGCGTCGACCATTTCGGCCGACTCGAGTTCTCCGGTGCCCTTCTTGATCGCGCGCTCGATGTTGTCGTTCGGCATCTGCGCCGCCTTCGCCTTGGCGATGAGAGTGCGGAGCGTCGGGTTGTTGTCGGTGATTTCCTTGCCGAGTTTCGAGAAGATTTTGCCCTTCTTCGCGTCTGCCGCGCCTTTCGCGCGCTTGATTGTCGCCCAGTGGCTGTGACCTGACATGGTTTGTCCTTATTTTTTGAGTGTTAGTTTGAAACAGCGTCGTACGCCCAAAATCATGCCTTGTGGCGGTAGGTGATGCGCCCCTTGCCGAGGTCGTAGGGCGAGATCTCGACGGTGACCTTGTCGCCAATCGCGATCTTGATGAAAAACTTGCGCATCTTCCCCGAGATGTGCGCGAGCACTTCGTGCCCGTTTTCGAGCTTCACCTTGTACATTGTTGCAGGCAGGACCTTGGTCACCGTCCCGGTGACTTCAATCGCCTGGTCTTCTTCTTTCGCCATTCAGCAGTTCCTTGTTTGCCTTTAAGTTTTGGTATTTTATCAAAAAAACGCTGGAATGGCAATCGCCGACATATCGATTGAAAATGTCATGGGCGCGTCGGCGCGGGCGGAAGCCCGGAATCAATGCCGACGATTGCGATGTTGTTGCGGTCGGCGAAATCCACAACCTTCTTGCGGTCGAGAAGGAGAAGCCGACCCGCCTGAAACGCAAGCGCAGTGACACCGGCCTTCTTCATGTTCTTGAGCGTCTTCAAGCCCACGACCGGAATGTCGAACCGCCAGTCGTGCCCTTCCCTCGCCGCCTTGCAGAGAACCGAGCCCTTGCCGAGCTTCCCCGCGCGCTTTATGGCGGCGTTAGTGCCCTCGAACGCCTCGACCGCGAGAACCATGCCTGACTTGACGAGCACCGTCTGGCCGACATCGTGGCGGCCAACGTCGGCAGCAACCTGGAAGCCGCGCTCAGCGTCTGTCTTTTCAAGTTCGGTAAACCCGCGCTTCGTAAGGACTCCGACGCCCGGGAGATTCCCGTCCATGTAGGAGCTCGCGGGAATCATCCTGACGCCCGCCTTCTCGAACTCGGAGACGAGCTTCCCAAAAATCGTGTGCGCGTTCTTGACAGGCATTTCCTTGAGCCAGCCGAGGACGACAGGCCCGAACTTGCCGCGGAAAAGCGACATGGGGCTCACCTGCCCCGCAAGCACCGCGCCGTCGTAGCCCTGCTCGGCCGTCCAGCGTATCGCCTTGTCGCTCTCGCTCACGGCAAACGGAAAGACGTGGTCGGCGGCGCGCATCGTGGCGCGCTCGCAAGACCCCTTCACGGCCATGACGTCGACTGTCGCGACGCCCGCGCGCTTTGCTCCCTCGACGAGAAGCCGCGGATATTCCCCGCCTGCAGCTATGACGATGATCTTGTTCATGGTGGTCACCTGCTCTCCAGCGCCGCCTTTATGCGCTCTTCAACGTCGTGTGCGTGAAGAGCGTCGAGAACAGCCCCAAGATCGCCGTCGATGATCCTGTCGAGCGAGTAAATCGTAAGCCCAATGCGGTGGTCGGTAAGGCGGTTCTGCGGAAAATTGTAAGTGCGAATCTTGTCGGACCTGTCGCCAGAGCCGCGCAGCGTAAGACGGTCGGCGCCGATCTTCGCCTCTTCCTCGCGGCGGCGGAAGTCGAGAATGCGCGCCTTCAGCGTCGCAAGGCACTTCTCGCGGTTGCGAATCTGCGAGCGCTCGTCCTGGCATACGGCTACAAGCCCGGTCGGGATGTGCGTCATGCGGACGGCGGACTCGGTCTTGTTGACATGCTGCCCGCCTGCGCCGCCCGCGCAGAAAAGGTCGATCCTTAAGTCCTTCTCTGGAATCTCGATCTCGTCTTCCTCTTCGGCCTCAGGGAACACGACTACTGTCGCGGCGGAAGTGTGGATGCGGCCCTGCGCTTCGGTCTCGGGAACGCGCTGGACGCGATGCGCGCCTGACTCAAACCGGAACCGCCCGTATGCGTCCTCGCCCTTGACCGTGAAGACGATTTCCTTGTAGCCGTCGAGCGAAGTCGCGTTGGAGCTCATCACGACGACCTTCCAGCCCTGCGTCTCGCAGTAGCGGGAATACATGCGGAAGAGATCTCCCGCGAAAAGCGCCGCCTCCTCGCCGCCAGTTCCGGCACGGATTTCCATCACGGCGTTGCGGCGCTCGAGCGGGTCTGGCGGCAAAAGCGCCGCGAGCACTTCCTGCTCGGTCGCCTCCTCAAGCTGATACGCGGTCCATGCGTAGTCGAGTTTCTTGAGGAAAGAGTATTCGTCCAGGACAGCGCGGTAGCGCTTTCTGTCCGATAAAACAGCGGGGTCGCCCATTTCCGCCTCGACGGACGGCAGGCGACCCAGTACGCTCTCGATCTGTTCTTTGTCGACCAAAAGCTTACTTCGCGAACTTCGCGTAGCGCTTCTTGAAGGAGTCGACGCGGCCCTCGGTATCGACCATCGTCTTCTGCCCGGTGAAGTAGGGGTGGCAAGCGGAGCAGGTGTTGACCGTCATCTCCTTCTTGGTGGAACGGGTCTTGATGACGTTGCCGCAAGCGCAGGTGATCGTGGCCTCGCCGTAGTTCGGGTGGATGTCTTTCTTCATGTCTTTTCTTTCCCTTTGCGAAATTGAGCGGATATTATACATTATTCTTACCAACCGCGCAAGGGGGGTAGCCTGTTTATCTGCAAAAACCATCCGCCAATTTGCTATAATACGAGCATCGTGAAATTCGACCTGCACATCCACAGCTGCCTTTCGCCCTGCGCGAACCTCGAAATGGCGCCGTCCGAAATTGTCGCGCGCGCCCTTTCCGCGGGGATGGACGGCATCGCGCTCACCGACCACCAGTCGGCGAGAAACACGCCGGCAATAGCCGAATGCGCGCGGCGCGCTGGAATCAAGTGCCTTTTCGGCATGGAGGTGCAGACCGCCGAGGAAGTCCACTCGCTTGCCATCTTCGACACCGTGGAACAGGCACTTGAAATGACGGAGTGGGTCTATGCCGCAATGCCAAAGCGCGTGAACGACCCAGAGACGTTCGGCGACCAGCCTGTCGTGACATGGGACGACGACATTGTAGAGATGGAGTGGCGAATCCTCGCCATGGGCTGCCGCCGCACAATTCCAGAAACGGCGACGAAGGTCCACGAGCTCGGCGGCCTTTTCATAGCTGCGCACGTAGACCGCGCAAACCACTCCGTCATAGGCGCCCTCGGGGCGATACCAGAGCCAATGGTCGACTCGGAGCGGCAGCCAGACGGCGGACGGTTCTATGACGCAGTGGAACTCTCGCGCACTGCGGACGAAGCGATTTGGCTTCCCAAAATCGGCGACTACGCCGTCACGCGCTCGTCGGACGCGCACAACGCAGAAGATGTCGCCCGTGTGTGGACCGAGGCGGAAGGAGATTTCTCCGTCGCGGGGCTTAAAAGCGTTTTCGCGGCAAGAGCGACACGTCTCTCGCCGCGGCTAACGCGCTTCTGAGCCGTCACTTTACAAGAAAGGCCGAATACTTGCCGGCGGCGGCGAACTTAAGAGGAAGGCCCAGGACGCGCAGACGCATATACCCGTCGCGAGAGTACTTGCGGTACCAGAAGAACCGGCCGACGCGACGCAGCCAGCCAAGGCGCTTAAGCCGGCGGTTCGCCCTCTTCGCCGCAAGAACGAGCGTAGACGCGGCTCGCATCCCTGTACTTGTCCATCAAATACCGCCTCTGGACGAAAAAGCGCGGCGCGATGCTACCGAACGAATAGTGGTGGTTTGCTACTCCGAGTATCTTAGTCGGGATCCCGAAACGCTCGAACGCCGCGATCTCGAAGTCTTCTGCATAGAGGTCGAACGTCAGCTTCTCGTCGAACCTGAGCGAGTACTCGCGGACAAGCGACGAATGGACCATGAGGCAGTTGCAGTCGGACGTCAGGACAGTCGGCTGTCCGCGGAACGGACGACCGTAGACGCCGAGGTTAGTCCCGTCGCGATTGGAGTTGAGCGCCCACACGATGTCGTCGCCCGGATGCGTCGAGCGCGCTCCGCAGGTGCCGTATATGCTTTTGCGGTCCGCTTTTGCGAGAAGCGGCCCGACCGGCTCGAGGAACTCGTAGTCCTCATGGACGAAGACAAACCACGCCTCGCGCGAATAGTCCCACGATTCGAGAAAAGAGTTGTACCGCGCCGTGACCGAAAGGTTTTCAACGAGGTTGTCGAACGCGACGAACTCGCCGCCAGCGTTGTTTGGGTTGTCCTTCACGAGCCGCGCATACATGTCGTGGTCGCGCACAACTGCGACGAAGACGCAGCCGGAGCAGTCGCTTCCATCAGCCATGCGGCACCTCCGTCCTTACAAGCACGACGCGCTTGCGGCTTCCAATCGGGAGCGACGCGACACGACGTTCCCCGTCCATCAGCGCGACTGGCGCAGACGCCGAGACTTCCTTGCGGCGCTTGAAGCGAACAAGCTTGTACTTCCCCGCCTTCAGCCACACCTTGCGAAGCCACGGGTCGAGCCATGACGCCTCGTAGAGATGGCGAGTGTAGCCGCCGCCAGGGAGGAAGTACGTCCACGGATAGACGACTCCGCCGTCGCCGAAGCGGACGGTGTCCATTCCGTCGGCCGACGGATGCACCTTCCACACCGACTCGAAATGCGCAAGGAACCGGACGGTGTTCGGCGTCTGGTCGAGCTCTCCGTCGGGCTTGACGAACGGCAGGTCGTCGTAGAGGGCGAGAAGCCCCTTGGCGACTTCGTTCTCCGGCTCGCAGCCGATCACGCCGCAGTTGAAGTTCGTGCGGCCGTTCATCCTCTCCCAGCTGATGACGAACTTCTCGCCGAGGAAATCGTCGAACGGCTTCTCCATCTCCATGTCGGTGTCGAGATAGAACCCGCCGTGATGCACAAGTGCGTAGAGCCGCACCCAGTCTGCGACAAAGGCCCACTTGCGATGGGCAAGGGCCTCGCGAACATACCGGTTGCCGACCGTCGAGGCGAAGTCGTTTCCCCATTCGCGTATCTCCCAGCCGGGGCAGAAGCGGCGCCAGCTCTCGATGCAGTCGAGGACCTGCCGCGGCTTCGGCGCATCGCCCACCCAGACGTAGTGTATCGTCTTCGGTATCATCAATGCCCTTCCTCGAACTTGTACGTCTTGTGCTGGACGAGTTTCTTCATCGGCGCGAACTCGCGCCAGATGACGGTCCATCCCGCCCTGTCGCCGAGCTGTTCCGTCGCGGCCTTCCACTCGGGATTGTAGCTGGAGACGGTGCGCAGGTAATAGCCGGGATGCTCCTTCGGAAAATGCACGGCGTCGGCCTTGCGGCAGACGGCGAGGATCGAGTAGTTGCGCCCGCCCATCTCGCGAAGCTGCGCGTCAAGCGCCTTGATGCGGGCGTCGCCCTCGGGACATTCCTCCGGGCGCAGCTTGACGACGACGAGGGTCGACTCGTCGTCCCTGAGCTGGCGGCGGAACTTCTCGCGGAGGTGGTTCATGCGCGAACGCAACTCGGCCTTCTCAGACTCGATGTCCGACGCCTTCCTCTCGGGCTTCGCGCCGCCGCCCTTCGGCGAGTAGCGCGAATGCGCGACGGTGCCGGTATTGGAGCACATGAATATGTCGTTCGCAGTCGGGTCGAAGGTCATCTCCCCGGCGAAAATGTCGTCGAAGCGGCGGAGAGCCGCCACGAGATCCTTGCAGTCGCCTGCGCTCGCCCACGCGAAAAAAGTGGAGTCGAGGAATCCGTTGGCCCTGACGAAGCGGTAGGCGAGCTCACAGTTGCAGGACGCGCGAAACGGCGAGCTTCACGCGGACGAGGGCATTGGCTTCGCTCGCGATCGGGACCTGCCTTTCCTCAAGTTCGCCGTCCTGCCTCACGACGGCCCACGCCGTACGGCCAAGCTTGAACGTCGCAAGCGGAGTCTCCTTCGGATGGAAGGTAAGAAACCTCTTCGGGCCCTTGGAAAGCTTGAACCTGAGAAGCCTGACGTCTCCGAAAAGCCGCACGTTGCCCTTGCGGTGGCAGCCGCCGCCGGCAACGACCTTCTCCCATTCGCGCGTCTCGATGCTGCGACGCTCCTCGTCTGTCAGCTCGCTGCTCATTTGCCACACATCCCCTTCAATTTCGGATAGTCGGTCTTCCCGTTCGCGTTGAGCGGGATGGAATCCAAGACATGAACCTTCACCACCGTCGCGTTGAAGTGGAGTTTCGCGACTATGAACTTCTCGACGTCCGCGGCAGAAACGCCGCAGACGAAGACATGCAAGTCGTTGTCTGCGCCTGTCGCCGCGCATCCTGAGCCAGCGAAGCCGTCCTTCACCAGGTTCTCCACCTCCTCAAGCGAGACGCGGTTGCCGAAGATCTTGAGAAACCGCGACGCACGCCCAGTGAGCGTGACATAGCCGTCGGCATCGATCTTCGCCATGTCGCCAGTCCGCCTGACGCCCTTCCACTCGTCGCCCTTCATGAGATCCTCCGCGCATACGGCGTACCCCATCGCGACGATCGGCCCCTCGTAGACGAGTTCGCCGTCCTCTACGCGGAACATGCCGCCGTTTTCGGACTTTCCTATAGAGCCGATCAGGTCGAGATGCACGTCCGTCCTGATAGTCGTCATCACTCCGGTCGTCTCGGTCTGCCCGTATCCCTCGCAGAACGCGATGCCGCGCCCCTTCGCGAACTCCGCGTACTTGCGCCTTAGGGCGGGGGCAAGAGCGCCGCCGGAGACGAGCAACCCCTTTAGCGACGGGAAATCCCCCTCGAAGAAGCGGAACCTGTCGAGCGCCTCGTACATGTACGGAACGCCCGCGACATGCGTTGCGCAAGCAGAGCGCATGACATCCGCGAGTTCCGGGTCCATTACCGTCTTGCGCGTCATGACGAGCGTTCCCCCGGCCTCGAGAACGGAGCAGGCGACAGAAAGCCCCCACGCGTAGCATATCGGGAGGATCATCGTCATCCGCGTCGAGGTGTCAAAGCCGAAAAGCACTTCGCTCATCTTGTTGTCAGCCACGAGGTTGGCGCGGCTTATGCGGACGAGCTTGGGACTTCCCGTCGAGCCGCTCGTGGTGAGCAAGAGCCCGAGGGCCGGGTCGGTTGGCTTTCCTTCGTAGGTGGAGCGGAGCCGCTCGAAAAGCCCGCTGTCCATCGTGTCTGGAAGCATCAGCGGAACAACGCCACGGTTGACGCAACCGACGAAAAGCGCGACCGTGTCCATGTCCTGCTTGTTACGCACGATCTTGACGGTAT
Source organism: uncultured bacterium (assembly GCA_902780865.1). Lineage (GTDB taxonomy): Bacteria > Verrucomicrobiota > Kiritimatiellia > RFP12 > UBA1067 > UBA1067. Next base: position 49,764 of record CACZHC010000008.1, on the reverse strand, counting down.
GAGGGGCAAGGCCATCCGCCGCACGAGACGCAAGCGAGGCGAGTTCGCGGTACGAGACTTCCCGCCCTTCGTCTATCACAGCGATTCCATCGCGATCGAGGTTGAATACAAGGCCGGCATCGCCATTCTCTGCGCCTCTGCGCCTCTGCGTTAAAAGAGCAACCGCATCGGCATAGGACCTGAGGCGGTAGATTTCCGCAGGCGAGAGCGCACGGCCAAATTCGCGCTCAATCGCGGAGGCAAGCGCCATCTGCCCTGCGGAATCCCATGCGGGATGCCCCTTGTAGGTCATGGTGCGAGCCTCTTCGGGAGTCACGGAAAACACGCTGCAGAAGATGTCGTCAAGTCTCGCGTCACTGACTCCTGCCCCCTTGTCGTCACCGGTCCCAGGCACCGCAACGGGCGTCTCCCCAGCCGCCACCTTGAGCTTGTTGTAATGTTCGATGTCGCGCCAGCCGATCACCTTCGCCGGGTTGCCGGCGACAATCGCGCAAGGCGGCACGACGCCCATTACGACGCTTCCCGCCTGGACAATCGCGCCTTCGCCTATGCGGGCGCCAGGAAGCACTATGCACTTTATCCCAATCCACGCGTAGTCGCCGATGCTCGTCTCCGGATACGTGAACCCCCAGCCAAACGGCAGGACGTCCGAATGGTCGTAGTCGTGCACCTGCGTGTACACCACGCTGTCCTCGGCGAGCACGGCGCGGCGACCGATCGACACAGGGCCGTCGCCGAATATCTTGACCCGCTTGCCGAATCCCGCGCCGTCGCCTATCGTCGTGTTGCCGGTGACGCTGACACCGGGACCGAGGACGAGAAGATTCCTTCCGCACGACTTTGCGCGGCGACGAATCGCCAAGGAGTAGAGCTGCGAGGTAAGCTTCGCCTTGAAGCCCTTGCGCCAGTTGCTGGGCTTCCAGAAGAAGAACTGCACTACGATTTTTACGAAGAACTTAACCATGAGAACCTTTCCAATCTGCGGTCGATGGACTGCCGTTTGCGCGAGCCACGGCGAGTGAAAATACGCTGAAGCCGCATCCCGAACGCAATAAGCGCGAGTCTCGCGCGAACGCCTGCCGAAAGCGGGATCTCAAGCCTAAGACGGCCGATTCGCGATCTCGCGCTCTTGTCCAAGGACGGCAAAAGCAACGTAGAAAAATCTGCGTCGTCCCACCACGCGACGCCTTTTTGAAGGACACCGGCGAACACCGTGTAATGGTAGGCAGGGTGGCGGGCGAGCCACGGGTCGATGCGCCTGTCGTTCCAATCGACGGCAAACTGGAAGTCTATGAGCTTGAGATGACCGTCGGGCGCGACAAGAAAGTTGGCAGGCAGGATGTCGCGGTAGACGACCTTCGCCTCGTAGAGAGAGTCAATGATCGCGAGCACCTCGTCAGCGTACTTGTCGTCTGGCTCGTCGGCAAGCGTCTTGCCGCCTTCAATCCTCTCGGTCACGACAAAGGCCATCGGCCCCGGCGAGAAAGCGTAGACCTCGGGGAAATGCACAGGATCGAGCGCGTGGAGGCGCGAGGCGAGCTTGTATTCGTTTTCTATCGACTCCGGCGCGCGTGAGGAGCACTTTACGACGCAGGGCCGCCCCTTGAAATCGCCCTCGTAGAAGATGTCGTTGACAAGCTTGTTCTCAAGAAAGGCGCAGCAGCGGGAAAGACCGATCTTCGCGCCCTCTTCTTTGACGAGCGCATCCCATGCGGCGCGCTTGCGCCAAGGAAGCGGGTTGTACTTTGCGGCCACATGCTGCCAGAGATAGCGCTTCACGCGGCGGCGCAGCTTCATGCGGCGGAGCGCAGGGCATGCGAGATCTATCGGGAGAAACGCCCTCGACGCCGGCTCAAAGTCCACGATTCTGAGCCGGAAATCGCTTTCGAACGGCTTTCCCGACCACTGGACGAGGACGTTCTGCGGATCGTAGAACCTGACGGCCGCGGCCTCAAAAGCATGAGCTAAATTGCGGAACGCGGCAAGAAGCCGCCTGCGCATGTTCGCGTCCGCCGCACGGCACGTGCGCGAAAACCTCTCCGGCGTCGAACCGTCGCCGTTGAGGACGAGGCTCTCTACGAGATGCCAGCCGTGGACGGGATCCTCCTTGAGTTCCATCGTCTCGGGGAACACGGCGAAGACCTCGGGCGGAATTCTTGCGGAAATGGAGCGAATGTAGTCGTATTCCTGGGCACACGTGTTGCGCCTGCGATCGAACTTGCAGCGCTCTATCTCCTTGCGCACAGTCTCGCCCACTTCGCCATCGTCGCGATAGCGCTTTACACACAGCGGCGCATCAGGCAGCCGAAGGCAGACGCGGCGGGAGCCCTTGCCGATCTCGGTCATTCGAGCCCCCATTTCTTTTCGAGCCGACGACGCGCCGCGCTGCGGCCTGCGCGCGTAAGGTGCGGCCAGGTGAGACAGCGTATCAGGAGGCGCAGGCGCTCCGTGCGGCGGTGCATCGCCTCCGCAAGCGGGCTTTTGATGTGGCTGAAATCCTCGTCCGAGGAAACAGAGAGGAGCCCGACGTCCTTGCCGGGAAACGCCGCGCGAAGACGCGATTCGGCAACGGCACGGTCATCCTCGGAAAGCGGGCGCATAGGGTCGCACCAGACGAAAAGAGTCTTTTTCGACTTCCCGACATTGTCGTACAGACGAGCGATGCGACGGTCATATTTCGCCTTCACCTGCGAATACGACTCGTCAAAGGGAAGCGTCTCGCGGAAGTCATGGAAGAACCTCAGCCCCGTCGCCGTGTCTTCGTAGTGGTCGTTGCCCTTTCCGGGGGCGCCAGGCTCCTTCTCGAGCTTCTTCATGTTGCCCTTCTCGAGAAAGCCGGCGAAGCGGGTCTCGACGAGCTTGAGGCGCGTCTCGAGCGGAGCTGCGGTAAGCCAATCGAGAGGCGACGAGCACGACCTTAAGCCGCACTTCCTGAGCATCGTCGCACAATGGCAGTCATAGCCGAGACTGACGACAAAATCATAGGTCGTTTCCTCAGTTTTCATGTCCATTGCCGAATATTATACCAAATAGTTACGCCTACGTAATGCTCGAAAAGCATGGGGGGCAGCCCATACGAACATAAGCAAATAGCCAAAGAGCTCCACACTTTCCTCAATGAAATGGCCAAAACCGATGGCGTCTGCTACGCCAAGCGTCTGCCATACGGCGGCTCGTCCAAGCGACTGCGAGACAAAGAGCAGCAGCGCCACGCCACAGGCAAAGAGCGGGAAACGCCGCGAGCGCCGCATGGTCCTTAAGCCGGGATAGACAGTCTTCGCGTATCGCACTGTCACTGCCACGAACGTGACAGTTACGCCTGTAAGCGCCCAAGGCCATACGCACGCGCCAAACGCTCTGTCAAGTATAAAGTCTGCCTCGCGGATGGCCATGTCCAGGAAGAATGCCGCCGCGAGCGCGTGTGCGCCGCGCCCCGGCTTCAATCTAATTGCGCAAACAGTCATGAGCGCACCGCACACAACAGCGAGCACAAGTCCCGCGCATTCGACAAGGCCGTTTTCCGCGCACGCCGTGCCAAACACGAAGATGTCCGCCCAGACTGCGGCGCCAGACAAGACCGCTGCGAGGAGCGGGATGAAGACGTCAAGGGCAATGCCGAGCCACACTCGGCGGCGGGCTGCGCGAACACGCGAATCGTCGCCATATCGCATGGGACGAAACGGTATCGGATCTACGCTCGGAGAGTCCAGTGCCGCAAGCTGGTGCTCCGTCTCTTCCGGAGTCACCGACGAATGAACCACGTTGGAGCGGCCTGTGAGAGCGCGAAACGACTGCTTGAGCGCATATACGTTCGCATCTACCACAAGCTCGTGCCCGTACGTGTCGCGCTCGCGCTTCCACACAGGCGACGGATCCTCGACAACTATGACCCGAAACGGCCCAGTCCCGCATTTTCTTGCCTTGTTGCGCCAGATGTGCCAGCTTCGCCAACCGTAGAACGCCGCAAGGTTTTCGGCGAAATGCCGCTTCGGCCACGAAACCCTGAAATCACGCAGCACATGGAACCTGTCGGCGATCTCCTCGGCAATCTTCGCCTCGTGCGCGCACGCCTTTGACCAGATGACGAAAAGGAATACGTTGCGGCTATCCGTCACGACGACTCCTTCGCCTTTGACTCTCGGGCCTCGAGCTGCGCGAGCTCGTCGGCTGTGGGCGTCTTGCGGAAGTACCGATAGTTGAGCACCCAGCACGACGGATGGCGGCGTATCACGCGCTCCAAGTCGCGTATGCACCCTTGAGTGAAACCCCAGATGTCGCGTGCGTCTTCCGGACGATAGGAACTGACAATTTCGCAACGCCAGCGCCCGTCCTTCAGCGGACGGCTCCACGCGATGACCACAGGCGCCTTGCCCTTCGCCGCGAAGAACGCAGGCGCGGCGGAGACGGGAACAGGACGGCCGAAGAACCTAACCCACACGCCGCCGTTCCTCGGCTTCACCACCTGGTCCACGAGAAGACCGAGGGATTTTCCGTCCTTCAGCCCCTGCATCAGCGGGCGAAACGCGCCGTCTGCGTGGACGATCTCCTGCCCGATCGAACGCCGCGCCTTCATGAGAAGCCGCGTCATGCCGCTTGTGCCGATGTCCTTTGCGACCGACATCATCCGGTGGCCCTCGAGAAACGCAAGCTGCGAAAGTATCTCCCAGCAGCCAAGATGCGCCGACACGGTGACGGCGGGGCGATTTGCCGCGAGAAATGCCTTCCCCTCGTCGCTCATCTCGCCAGCGGCGGCCGCACGCGCCTTCGCGTTGCGACATGTCCAGAACGCGTGCCCGACGGTCCTCGCCATGCTGCGGTAGGAACGACGCACGATTTTCTCGGCTCCCGGGATGTCGCGACCATAGATGACGCGCAGGTTGGTTAGCGCAAGCGCGCGGCCACGCCTGTCGAAGAAATACATCACACCGGCGGCGAAGTCGCACACGGCAAGCATTGCGCGGCGAGGCAGGTTCGAGAGGACGATGTAGCCGATAAAGACGCCCGCCCACTCGAACGGGCGGCGCAAGGCCCTAAAAATCCTCTTCTCTCTGCGATGCATCAGTCGATCCCCGCCGAAAGATGGACGATAAAGCATACGGCGATTACGACAAGCGCAAGCGCAACGACGGCAAGAAGCGCAAGCGCAAGCCACCAACCGCGCGGGACAGGCAGCGCATGGCGGCCCTTCTGCCGCGATTTCGGCAGTGGCGCGACGGGAAGCCGTATCTTTCCGGACGACGTGCGCGGGAAAGGCGCGCCGCGCACGACAACGCGCTTGATGCGCTTATATAGGGGAAGCGTCCGGTTTACCGCGGCAACTACGCCGCGGACCTCGACTTCCGGGATGTCCGCGAATATCTCGGCCGTTATCGTGCGGCTCTCCGACTCGCCAGTCACTACGGCCTCAAGTATCCCGGGGCATGACAGCAGAAGTCCCTCAAGCTCCTCTGGCGCGATCTTCTTGCCAGACGAGAGGACGATCGTGCGCTTTGCACGGCCAGTGATCCAGACATAGCCGTCAGCGTCTATGCGACCGAGATCGCCCGTCTTGAACCAGCCGTCCGGCGACAGGACGGCGACAGTCTCATCGGGCGCACGATGGTAGCGCAGCATTACATTCGGCCCGCGCACCATCAGCTCGCCCTTCTCCGACACCTTCGTCTCGACGCTCGGGAGAGGCGAAACCTTTCCCGCGCTTCCGCGGCGAGAGGGCTCGCCGTACGGCGCAAGCGAAAATAACGCAGATGTCTCGGTGAGGCCGTATCCCGTCAGCACGCGAATGCCGAGTGCAGCAAGCCGGTCGTCCGTGCGCGGCGAAATCGGCGCACCGCCGACAAGCACCCACTTCAGCCCCCTGACGCCATGCTGCTCGCACTTCGTCGCGAGGATGTCTGCAAGCGCGGGAACAAGAAACGCAAAGTCCACGCGGAATCGGTTCACCGCGTCGTATATGCGCCTGAAGTCGGGGCAGACGCCAAGCGCGACGCCGTTCACAAGCATCAAGTAAGTCGAAGCGATACCGAAGATGTGGTGGAGCGGCAGGAGCATGAGCGAACGGTCGGTCATGCCCATCTGGAACACCTTGCTGCCGGACTCCGCGAACGACTCTATCGCCGCAAGCGTAAGCTCAGCGCCGCGCGGAACGGTCGTCGTCCCGCTCGTAAAGACCATCGTCGCGACAGTCGGGGAGCCGTCCTCCTCGGTCCGCTGCGGGCCGGAACCGTCCCAAAGCGCAAACGCCTCGTCGGTATGACCGCCCTCCATGAAGCTGTCGGCGGCAAGCGAGCTGAACCCGACGCGCAAGATGTTAGGCATCCGGCGCGAGGCCTCGAGCGCCTTGTCGCCGTGAAGCGACGAATGGGCAAGCGTCTTCGCGTCGACGAAAGCGAGCCGCTCGCATATCTCGTCAGCCGAAAGGTTCACGTCAAGCGGAACGGCGCACGAGCCAGAGAGAATGCACGCGGCATGGGCGACAATCCACTGGTAGGAGTTTTCGCCGAGAATCCCGATCTTCGCGCGGGGGCAGTACTTCCCGATCGCCCACACGACGGCCGCGATGTCGTCGGTGAACTGCTTCCACGAAATCGGCACCGACCTGTCGCCAGACGCGACAAGAAACGCCGGGGCGTTTGGCCGCTCTAAGCGAAACTTCCTAAACGCCTCGAAGATCACGAGTAGACCTCCTTAGCCCACTCGTATTTCTCGGGATGGGATTCGCCCGCCGACGTCTCGACGAGGTACTTGACGACGCGCTTTGCGTCGAAGAGCCGGCGGTACTTCCGCATCCCTGCCGCCGCAACAACGCGCCGCGTCTCATCGTGGACGTTGTACCAGGATATCCTCTCCGCAAGATCGTCAGGCGCGTGGAAAAACACGGTCTCGTCCTTAGTGAAGAAGTCCTGCATCGAATTGCCGTCATACTGGAAGGTCAGGATGCCGTTCGCCATGAGGTGCGTAATGCGATCGGACGCATACCACTTCCAGCCCTCGAAGCGGTTGATGGAAAGGCCCATCTTCGACGCGGCGAGCGCCTCCTCGTACGCGCGGCCCACGACAAGCGGGCGGCCCATGCCGAAGAAGCCGAGACGCACCTTCGGGTCGATCTTGGGGAGAAGGTCTCCAAGAAGCGCCTTGCGCTGGTCCGCGTCTGCTGGCCGCCCCGCGAAGAAAAGGTCGTACTCGAAATCCGTCTTGGCGGAATTGTCTTCGACCTCGAAAGAAGGATCGCTCGGATTGGGGTAGAATCCTACGACGTTCTTCCCCGTCGTCCACTCCCTTAGCTTGTCGCCGGCCGTAGTGACGAAGATCGCGTCGCACGAGTCCATGCGCCGTCGAATCTGCGCGCAGCAGTGTTCGGTCTCGACAGGGTCGCAGTTGATGTGTACGATCCTGACGCCTGGCGCCGCCTCGCGCATGGCGAAAAGCGTCTCGTTCGCAATGTAGTCGCAGTGCGCGACGAAGACGAAGTCGGGCCGCCAGTTGCGCACCGTCTTTAGAAGCCGGTCGTTCATCATCTTCGCGCCGACGCTGCGCATAAATCCAAGCGGCGCGAGGAAGCGCGCAATGTCGCGCTCTGAAAAGGTTAGGACCTGCCAACCGTTCCTGATCGCCCCCGCCGCCAAGCGCATGTCGATTCCGCTCCGCCCGTTTCCCCAGTGGCGAATCAGGAAGTTCCCGACGAAAAGGATTCGAGGCGATTTCTTCATTTCGGCATTTCTCCATGAAGTTCGCGATATATTGCAAGGGTCTTTTCGCACATCTTCGCCGTCGAGAAGTCGGCGCGGACGGACTCTACCGCCGCGACGCGCATTTTAGACTTGGCCTCGGCCGACATCTCGAGCATCTCGTCGAGCTTTGCGGCCATCGCCTTTGCGTCGCCCGGCGGAACGAGAAAACCCGTCTCGCCGTCCTTGATGGTCTCGCACGCGCCGCCGTGTGCGGTCGCGAGGACAAGACAGCCAGAAGCCTGCGCCTCGGGAATCGTGCGCCCAAACGCCTCGGGCTGAGCGGATGATGCGTTCACGACGATGTCGCTCATCGCGTATACGACCGGGATCTCCGAAGTATGCGAACGGAAGACGACGCGCGTTTCGTCGGGGAGCCTCCCTGCAATTGTGCGAAGATGGTCGGAATAGTCCGTGCGCCCTTGGTCGGAGCCGAGGATCAAGACCCCATAGCGATGATTGCGCATCATACCAAGAGCCTCGATGAATATCTCCTGTCCTTTCCAGCGGGTGAGGCGTCCCGGGAGCGTGATTACGGGATAGTCCTTCTCAAAGCCGTACTGCTTCGTCTTCTTCGCCTCTGCGACGTCCGGGGGCACCGCATCTGGACGAAAGACTTTTGTATCCGCGCCACGGTGGACAAGCACGACCTTTTCGGGATCGACGCCCTTGTAGGTGGCGAGGATGTGCTGACGCACGTAGTTTGAAACGGCAATAGTCCGCTCGCCCTTGAGCATCACGCGGTTGTAGGGGACTTTAAGAAACTTCGGGCTTGTGCCGTATACGCCGTGGAAAGTCGCCATCCACTTGACGCCGCACCTCTTCGACGCCCACTTTACGGCCCACGCCGGCGCACGGCTCCTGACGTGCATCAGGGTCACGCCCTCTTCCCTGCAGTATTCGGCGAGGGCAGCAGCGCAACAACGCAAGGTAATGGGGTTTTTCCTGTCCAAAGGCAGCGGAAGATGCTCCACGCCCAATTCGTCGAGCGCGTGGACGAGCCGTCCGCCCGCGCTTGCGACGGCATTGGGGATGCCGGCAGCCGTCAGCGCGGCGGCGATTTCAAGCGTGCCGCGTTCGACGCCGCCCTGTTCGAGCGCCGGAAGAACCTGTAGAATCTTCATGCGGCGGGTGTAGTCCGTTGTGATATCATTTTATGCGTATATTATATCATAAATGGCACTACTGCGCCGCTTACAAAAATTGCAGTTGGCTTGGCGAAAAACGCGAAAACCCCTTCAGCCAAGAAAAGCGGGGCTGCTCTCAAAGAAGGATATTTAGCATTTCCACGACAAGTTTCCCAGCTATAAGAAGCGAATCTTCCGATATCTTGTCGGGCGTGTCCTTCGCAGTGTGCCAGTAGTCGTTGAGTCCGGGTGCGCTGCCGTACTCGAAGTCTATGAGGTCGATCGACTTGAAGCCCTCATCGATGAACGGCACATGGTCGTCCTTGACGAGCAGATCAAGGCGCGAGACCTTGCCCGCGATACCCGCCCTCTTCGCCGCGAGAAGCGCAATCTTCGAAAGCGCGGGACTTGAGTTCCTTGGAATCGATATGTGCAGGTCCCTGTCTCCGAGCATGTCGACGCATATCACGGCCTTGACGTTCGCGCCGCTCTCCTTGAGCGCCTTCGCCGCGTGCCGCGAGCCCCATAGCCCGTCGTCCTCCATGTATGCGGTCATGCACTCCTCGCCGTCGGTCCATATCAGCATCACGTTGTCGCGCAGCGACCGCTGCGAACGCAGTATGCCGGCGAGCGCGACAAGAAGCCCCGAAGTGGAAGCACCGTCGTTCGCGCCAGGACAGTCAACGCCTGGCTTCGTGTCGTAGTGGGAGACGAGGACGACCCATGGCGCGCCTGGAGAGACCTTGAACGTGGCGACGAGATTCGTGAACCTGCGTTCGCCCTTCGGCGTCTTCGCGACGAACATGTCGCGCCTGACGTCTGCGCCGGCAGCGCTCGCCGCGTCAAGGAGAAAGTTGGCGGCAAGCATGCTGCGCGTCGTGCCGGAATCGCGCGGGGTGTGCCTTTCGACGAGCTGTACTGCAGTGGTACAGGCGAGACTTGCGTCCGCCGGAGAAAAAACAAGAGACGCCGCGAGCAGCGCAGAGACCATCGTCAGTCGATCTCCACGCCGATCATGCGGATGACGCGGTCGAGGTCGTCGTTGTCGAAGAAGTCGATCTCGAGGACGCCCTTCGTGTGCTTGCCGTTGGCGTGAGTGACTCCGCTCGTCACGCGCACGGCACACCCGAGATGGCGCTTAAGCTTGTCGGAAAGGTTGCGGACGTAAGCGTCGGGGAGATCGGGCACGCCGGTGGAACGCGCGGGAACCGGCGCGTGGAGGCGCGCGACCTTCTTCTCGAGCGCACGCACCGTGAGCTGGTCGTTCACGCTGTCGCGGGCGAGAAGGATGCGGTCCTTTTCGGAATCGACGGAAAGCAAAACTTTCGCGTGGCCGACGGAAAGGAGCCGCGACTGCACAAGCTCCTTCACCTCGTCGGGAAGCTCCAGAAGCCTGACCGAGTTTGCAACGGTAGCACGGCCCTTGCCGACCTTTTCGGCAACATCGGCCTGCGTCAGGTGGAACTTGTCCTGCAGCGTCTTGTAGCTTACGGCCTCCTCGATCGGGTTGAGATCCTCGCGCTGGAGGTTCTCGGAAGTCGTCATCGCGGCAGCCGTGAGGTCGTCTGCCTCGACGAGCGTGACGCGAATCTTCTTCCACCCTGCGAGCTGCGCGGCACGGAGGCGGCGCTCGCCGGAAATCAGCTCGTATCGACCGGCGGCGTTCTTGCGCACGGTCGGAGGCTGCACGAGGCCGCTGTTCTTCAGCGACTCGGCAAGCTCCTTCAGCTCCTCCTCCTTAAAATCGCGGCGCGGCTGGTAGGGGCTGCGCTCGATGTCGAGGATGTTCAGCTCGAGCGGCGCACCCTGCTGCGCCACCGGCCTTGACTCGACCCTGACGGGGGCTACGGCCGGCGGAGGAAGCGACGAAGACGAAATGGATTACCCGGCTTGCTCACTCTTCGCTGCCGCCAAAGTAACCGTTGACAATCGGAAGGATCTTGACCTTGTTGTCGAGGATGATGTTGATGACACCAATCTGGAGACCCCAGGGGCACTCGTGCGCGACGTTGATCGCGCCGATCTGCACGCCATGGAGCTCTTCCGCGCTGTTGATCGTCGCGACCTGCAGGCCCTTCTCGATCTTCGCCATGTTGAGAGCAAGCGCAAAGCTGGCGCCGACGCAGGTGCCCTCGGTGAAGTTGCAGACGCCCGAAGTCTGCCAGCCGACGAAATCCTTTTGATAGGAGGCGAGCAGGTTGACGTCCATGCCCTTCATGAGGTTGCGCATGCCGAACGTCGCGATATCGACGCCGTAGACGTCGCCGAAGCCAAGGTTCGCGCCGAGCGTGATGCCGAGGCCGTGGACGTCTGCGTCGTTCCAGTTGCAGGCACCGGAAATGAGGAGCCCGTCCTGGTTGTCGCGGGTACGCGATGCAATGCCCGAGATGCCAAGGCCCTGGAGCTTGACAGTCTCAATGTAGAAGAGATCGAGGTCGAAGCCCTTGACGTCCCAGTCAAAACCCCAGGGAATCGACACGGGCGCGAAAATGCCCACCTGGACGGGAGTCCAGCCAACTGCCCCTACGCCCTGTCCCTCGGTGCCATTGTCGGCCGCGCTCTCGGCGGCAAAGACGGTTACTGTGGCCGCGATTGCAGCGGTCGCAAGTGCAAGCTTCATGTTCTTCATTTTTTGACTTCTCCTTTGTTGTGGAAAGAATGGGTGAATTTTACACTTTCGCGGCCGTCTCGTCAAGTGCACGGGCACGGACGCGCAGAAAAACAAGACCGGTGACAGGCACCGTGAGAACGTATAGAACGCCCATCACGCCGACGGTCATCCAGAAATTCGATATCAAGAGAGCGACGACAAGCAGCAGCGCCGCCATCACCGGGAGCTGGTACTTCCTGCTGATATGGACGGACTTGAGCGAAATCGTCGGAAGCCGCGAGGCCATCAGCGCGCCTACGAAAAGGAGCATGAACATGCCGAAGTACGGGTTATGAAGCGCGCCCTGAAGCGCGGGATACTTATCCTTCGCGTCAAGCGCAAGCGCGAGGACTGCGGGCGTGAGCACCATCCAGCATCCACCTGGCGCGGGGACCCCGGTGAAGAAGTGCTTCCAGTAGGGGAGCGTCGGCTGCTCGAGCATCGTGTTGAACCGGGCGAGGCGGAAGCAGTCGCAGAGCGCGTAGAAGAGCGAGCACCCGAGGACGAGCCGAACCATCTGCGGCGAGTAGCCCTCGTGCGCCGGACCGCCAGTGAGCCAGAAAAACATGAACATCGCCGGGGCGACGCCGAAGTTCACGAAGTCCGCGAGCGAGTCGAGTTCGGCGCCGAGCTTGGAGCTCGCCTTCAGGAGCCGCGCGATGCGCCCGTCCATGCCGTCGCATACGCAGGCTACGAGAAGCGCGATAAGCGCATGGAGAAACCGCCCCTCGCTCGAAAGCGAGATGGACGTGATGCCGGCGCAGGCGGCCATAGAAGTGACGAGGTTGGGAACGATGATGCGCAGCGGTATCATGTCCGCGCGCATCTTGTGCGCACGGTCACGACGCCTTCTGCCTCTCAACCGGAACCTTCCCATCGCGATTTTCTCAGCTGACGGATATGCGAATCTCGCCCGGCTGTGCAGGAGCCGCCGGACGCGGCTGCGGCTTCGGGCCGTTCTTGCGCGGCGGGCCGATAAGCGCGCCGAGGACGCGTCCAAGCGTCTTGGGGGCCTGTTCGACGAAGCACTCGTCCTTGAGCTCCTCGAGAACCCGGTTGATCACGTCCTCGCCAAGCTCGCGGTGCGCGTTCTCGCGCCCGCGGTACTGAAGCGTGAGCTTCACCTTGCAGCCGCTCTCGAGGAATCCCCGGATCTGGTTGAGCTTGTAGTTGAAGTCGTTCGTGTCGGTGCCGGGATGGAACTTGATTTCCTTCACCTTCTGCACCTTCTGGGCTTTCCGCGCCTGCTTCTCCCTTATGGACTCTTCGTACTTGAACTTTCCGTAGTCCATGATCTTGCAGACGGGCGGCTGTGCATTGGGCGTGATCTCGACGAGATCGAGCCCCCTCTGGTCCGCGAGACGCTGTGCGTCGCGTGTCGGCATTACGCCGAGCATGTTTCCCTGGGCATCAAGAACGCGAACCTGCGGAACGCGAATCTTGAAGTTGACACGAGTGAACTGTGCGATAACTCACCTCTTTTTTTGGTTTATGATGTTGTATTATACCACAATTAGGCGCGCGGGTGTGATGAAAAATATGCGTCTTTCAATCTCTCCACGGAAACATGCGTGTAGACCTGGGTCGTGGAAAGAGACGAGTGGCCGAGCATTTCCTGGACGCTCCTCAAATCCGCGCCCGCGTCCAAAAGGTGCGTCGCAAAGCTGTGGCGCAGCTTGTGGGGCGTAAGGTCGGGCGAGAGACCAGCCTCCGCGAGGTACTTCTTCATGCGCCTCTCTATGAAGCGCGACGAGACCGCCTTCCCGCCGACAGACTGGAACACCGCGTCGCCGTCGTCCGCGGCAGATGCGCCGCGCAGCCGACCGAGGGCGTCGAGCGCCTTAGACCCGAGGATGACGAGACGGTCCTTCGAGCCCTTGCCAGTCACTATCGCCGTGCCGCGCGCGAAGTCGATGTCGCGCCACCTGAGCGGCGTGATCTCGCCGATTCGGCAACCGGTCGAGTACAGCGTCTCGAAGAGCGCCGAGTCGCGCAGAAACTCGCGTTCGGAAAGTCGCCCCTCGGAAAAGTCCTTGCCCGGCCGCGCGAGAAACGCCTCGACGTCGCCGACCGAAAGCACTTTCGGCAAGGTCTTCGCCTTGCGCGGTCCGCGAAGCGAGGAAAAAGGATTGTCGGTCACTGCGCCTTCGCGCTGGAGATGCCTGTAGAACGCGCGGAGCGCCGCGAGCTTGCGGCGAACGGTCGTGGCCTGCGCGCCCGCCGACCCGAAAGCGGAGAGGAAGGCCCTGGCAGCCGCATCGCTCACCTCACTCCACGGAAACGGCGGCGCCGCGTCGCGCCCCCACACGAACGCGGCGAACTGAGCGATGTCGGCGGAATAGCCCTCCCATGTGTTTGGCGAAACGCCGCGCTCCGCAAGGAGGTTCGTCTCGAAGCGCCGCACCCGGGGGTCTTCCGCCGTGCGCGGATTAGTCGCCGGGACCATCTATCACCTTGGCCTTCTTGTCGCGGCTCGACGGAATGTCGTCGAGGCCAAGCGGCCCCGCGACTTCGGCATAGCCGGGGATCTTGTCCTTGTAGGCGACGATGACGCGCCTGAGGGCCATGACCTGCCGCGGCGAAAGCGACCTGCGGCGCTCGTACTGGTCTACAAGCGACTGGACGAACGCCTTGTCGTCGTAGGTCTTGCGCCCCTTCTTGGAGGAAGGCCGCCACTCCGTCACCTTTCCGATGAGCGCGATGAGACGCGGCACGACCGATTCCCCTTCGCGCTGTATCGGCGAAAAGCCGCCGGAGACATATTCAGAAAGCTTCGCGCGTATCGCATCGCAGTCTTCGAGCCCCGCGGCATTCTCGCCGACGGACTTCACGAGTATGGCGAACTGCTTCTGCGAGAGTCCGCGCCCGCGCTCGGTCTGGTCCCTGAGGCTTTTGAGGAACGGGTTGCGCATGAGGCCGACGATCCTGTCTGCCGTTTCGAAGCACCACTTCACGAGTTCGGGGTCCACCGTCTCCTGCTTCTGCGCCTGGGAACCCGCAATGCCGTGCTCCTTCAACGTCGCCTCGCAGTTCGGGATCTGCGACGAATACATGAGAGCCATGCGAACGAGATACTCGAGCTGACGCGAGGAGAGGGGCTTGCCGGTGTCGAACTGCGTGCGCACCGACTCGACGAACGCCTTGTCGTCGTAAGTCCTCTTGCCGACGGTCTTCGGTTCCTTCCACTCCTTCACCTGGTCGAGAAGCGAAAAGACGATCTCGAACTTCTCCTTGTCGGGAGCCGGCTCCTTGCAGGACTCTACGGCCTTGAGGAACTTCGCGTAGAACTCGCTGAGCATCGCGTCCATCGGCTCGCCGTCCGACTCCACCTTGTCGAGCTCGGCTTCCATCTTCGCGGTGTACCCGACGCTGAATAGCGAGTCGAGCTTCTTCACGAGCCAGTCGCAGACGAGGATGCCGCGCTCAAGCGGCACAAGTTTCTTCTTCTCCGTCTTCGCGTATTCGCGCGCCTTCAAGGTCTCTATCGTCGCCGCGTATGTCGACGGACGGCCGACGCCGTTCTCCTCAAGCGCCTTGATGAGCGACGCCTCGGAATAGTGAGACGGGCCCTTGGTCTGCTTCTCGTCGGCAAGCCAGCGGACGGCGTCGAGAGTCTCGCCCCTGGAAAGCGGCGGAAGCGCCGCGACCTCGTCGGTATCGTCGTCTTCCTCGCCGTCCGCGCGCTTCTTCTTGAGCGAGAGGTTCATCACCTTGAGGAAGCCCTCGAAGTCGACTTCCGTCGCGCTTGCGGTAAAGAGGTAGTCGTGCGCGAGCGCGGGCTTTCTCGCGGCAAGCGAGACGGTGCGGACCGTCGTCTTCGCATCGGCCATCTGGCTCGCCACGAAGCGCTTCCACACGAGTCCGTAGAGCTTGAGCTCCGCCGCGTCCATGCCGTTCTCGGCAGCGCGCTCGGGCGTCAGCATGACGTCGGTCGGGCGTATCGCCTCGTGCGCGCCCTGCGCGTCGGCCTTGGACTTGAAGAAGTTGGGGCTTTCCGGGTAGAACTCCGCGCCGAAGGTCGCGGTCACGTATTCCTTCGCCGCCGCACGCGCCTGCTCGGAGACGTTCACCGAGTCGGTTCGCATGTAGGTGATGCGCCCCTGTTCGTAGAGCGACTGCGCGAGCTTCATAGTCTTGCCGGGAGAGAAGGAGAGGACGCTCGACGCCGCCTGCTGCATCGTCGACGTGGTGAACGGCGGCAGCGCGTGGCGCATCTTCGGCTGGGCCTTCAGGTCGACGACTTCGAGCTCCGCATCGGCGAGGTCGAGAAGCGTGGTGTCGGCAGTCTGGCGGTCGCGCACGTTCGGCTTCTCGCCGTCGATGCGAGCGAGCTTGGCGACGAACTTGCCGTTCGCGGTGCCGCGCTTCTTCGCCTCGACGCCCATGAGGAAGTAGGTCTCGGGCTTGAATGCCTCTATCTCGCGCTGGCGCTCGACGAGGAGCCGCAGCGCGACAGACTGGACGCGCCCTGCGGAGAGCGAGCGGTTGTTGGCGCACGCGATGTTCTTCCAGAGGAGCGGCGACACCTTGTAGCCGACGATGCGGTCGAGAATCCTGCGCGCCTGCTGCGCGTCGACGAGCGGCATGTTGATGTCGCGCGGCTCTGCGACGGCCTTGAGAACGGCGTTCTTCGTGATCTCGTTGTAGGTGACGCGGAGGAACGGCTTCTTGCCGGCGACGGGCTCCAGCACTTCCCTGAGATGCCACGCGATCGCCTCTCCTTCGCGGTCGGGATCGCTTGCGAGATAGACTTCGCTCGACGACTTGACGGCGGACTTGAGTTCCGAGACGACCTTCTCCTTGCCTTCGGAGATTTCGTACTTCGGAGTGAACGTCCAGCGTTCGTCGCCCGTCTTGTCGATCCTTATCGCGCCGTTCTCCTTCGGGAGATCGCGTATGTGGCCGACGGAACTCTTGACCGTGAATTCCGGCCCGAGATACTTGCCTATCGTCTTCGCCTTCGCGGGAGACTCGACTATCAACAGCTTCTTGCCCATTGCGCCTACATTTTCCTTTCACACTTTACATTATCCATATTACAAAAGGCGCAGGGCGTTTGTCAAGTAGGGTCGTAAGAAAAGGAGTTATGTGGCCGCCTCGATGGCGGCGGAGAATTCCGCGAGGTCGGGGAAGCACCCCGCGACGTACTTGTCGAGCGAAGTCGGCTGCGCGTTCACGATAAAGACCTTGCCGCCCTTCTGGAGCGTAAGCCGAGGAATCCCCGCCGCGGGAAACACGGTGAGCGAAGTGCCAAGAACAAGCATCACATCCGCCCGCATCGCCAGCTCCTGCGACTTCATGAACGCGACCTCCGGCAGCTGCTCGCCGAAGAACGTGATGTCCGGCTTGTACGCACCGCCGCACTTGCAGCGCGGCACATACGGCGCGCCAAGCTTCTCGGCTCCGCCGTTCGCATTGACCATCGCCATGATCTCGCCAAAACTCTTCTCGTCCCCGCAGAGGCGGCAATGGTGGACGATTGGCGAACCATGCACCTCGTAGACGTTCGACGAGCCCGCCTTCTGGTGGAGCATGTCGATGTTCTGCGTGATGATTCCGTCGAGATGCCCGGCGTCCTCGAGGCGCTTAAGCGCGCGATGGACCGGCCCCGGCTCAAACGCGCCAAGTCCGTAGACGAGCTCGCTGCACCCGCGATAGTAGACAGACGGATCGCGGTCGAACCAGTCGATGTCGAAGATACGTTCCGCGTCCGGGTTCTTGTAGAGACCCTTCGGACCGCGAAAGTCCGGTATTCCGCAAAGCGTGCTAACGCCTGCGCCTGTCATCGCCGCAACGCACTTCGCGCCTCGCACCGCCTTTATCATGTCATCAAGCATTCTCGCCTCCCTTGGATGGTTCCACTGCGATCCGTCCGTTTCTCATCGGCAACATTATACCACATGCAACCCGACATGTTTCTTTTAGTCCATGAAAAAAAATTCTGTCAGAAACACACTTTTCGCCTTCCTTACTTGGCACAAGCACAAAAAATACACATGCGACAACGCAGAAAGGCAAGGTGCGGCATGAACAAGACCACGAAAATTCTCGCTACGGCAATCGCGTGCCTCGCGCTCGCAGGAACATGCCTTGCCGACACCAAGACGACCTACCGCGACGCGCAAGGACGGCTTCAGGGCACGAAAACGACTACCACGAGCGGGAAGACCACCTACCGCGACTCGATGGGGCGGCTCCAGGGCACGACTACGACCGACAGCAGCGGCAAGACGACCTGGCGCGACTCGATGGGACGCCTTCAGGGTACTGCGACCACCGACAAGAGCGGGAAGACCACCTACCGCGACTCAATGGGGCGGCTCCAGGGCACGACTACGACCGACAGCAGCGGCAAGACGACTTGGCGCGACTCGATGGGGCGCCTCCAGGGCACGGCGACTACCGACAAGAACGGCAAAACTACCTACCGCGACGCGCAGGGTCGGCTTCAGGGAACGAAAACGACAAAATAGACGCTGTCGCCTCAGCCAAGCGTCAACTCAAGTCCGTCGTAGGCGGCCGCAAGGGATTCGGGAAGTTCGGCGTTGATCTTCTCCGCAGGCCAATCGCGGTACTTGATTGCAAGATGGGTCAGATACGCCTTTTGACCGGCCGGCGGCTTGTAGCGGCCGGTCTTCTTCAGCATATTGACGGTGCGCGAGACAAGCTGGACGCCCGAATGGACGAACATGCGGAAGTCCTCGTCGAGATCACCGTTCGTCGCCTCCATGATGATCGCCGTGAGCGGCGCGGGCTCGTGCACGAACGGCGCCGAGTCGCGGTAGTACTTGTAGTTGTCGGGGTAGATGTGCGGGTCTATGCCGATCATCCTCGCCGCATCGCCAGGAATCCCGGCGGTGTCGGTCGCGTAGAGAAGCCGCGCAGGGCCCTTCTCGACGAGATAGAGGGAAGTGCGCTCAAGCACGCCGTCGGTCACTCGTGATGTGCTGTGGTTCGCGGGAACGCCCGTTATCTTGAGCCCGCACTCCTCGACCGCCTTGCCGAACGGCAGCGCAATGACCTCGGGCGCAGGCAGCGACAGCGCCTCAGCCGCCTTTTCGACGCCGCGTTTCGCGGCCGCCGCCCACGTTTCGTTCACGTACATGCGCTTGACACCCGACTTGACGGCCGCCCTCGGGCTGTAGTGGTCGCCGTGTGAGTGTGTCTGGAAAAGGACTTCGGGATGGCAATCCTTTGGAAGCTTGTCGAACGAGCACTGCGTGAAGTCGATAAGCACCTTGCCTTCGAGAAGCACACTCGACTGGCGGCGCGCGTTCTCATTTTCCTCGGCCCACTTCGGATCCCACCCAGAGGCGCCCGTGCCGAGGAAGAGGACTCGGATTCCCCCTTCCGATGCCACCGGCGCGTCTTCCGCCGAAACCGACCTCTCCGCAAGCGCCGCAAACGCGGCAGACGCTCCAAGGAAACCCCTGCGAGTTATTACGCTTCCCTTCATGGCATCCCCTTTCAGCGCGTTAGCGCGAAAATGCGCTTGAGCCCCTTCCTCGCGAGTGCGCGAAGGGCGTCAAGCGACTCTTCTGTAAACGGCTTGTGCTCTGCCGTTCCCTGAAGCTCGACATAGCGTCCGTCGTCGGTCATCACGACGTTTAGATCGACCTCGGCGGTCGAGTCATGGGCATAGTCGAGGTCGAGCGTCGGCTTTCCGTCGCACACGCCGACCGACACCGCCGCGATGCGGTGGACTATGGGATTCTCGGTAATGACGCCCGCCGCGAGAAGCTTGCGCACGGCGTCTTCGAGCGCGACCATGCCGCCCGTGATCGACGCACACCTCGTGCCGCCGTCTGCCTGCAGGACGTCGCAGTCGATCGTTATTTGGCGCTCGCCGAGCTTCGACATGTCGACTGCCGCGCGAAGAGAACGTCCGATAAGGCGCTGGATCTCGGTCGAGCGCGCGTCTTGCTTAAGCTTCTTGATGTCGCGGTCCTTGCGACCGCCGCCGGTCGAAGAGGGAAGCATAGAGTACTCCGCCGTGACCCAGCCCTTGCCGGTCCCCTTGAGAAACGGAGGCACCTTCTCTTCGACGCTCGCGGTGCAAAGGACCCACGTGTCGCCCCACTTGACAAGAACGCTACCCGCGGCGTGCTTCGTGAAATTCCTGACGAACTTGATTGGCCTAAGCTGATCTCTCTTCTTGGACATCTTCTAAACCTCCTCAACCTAGCCCCATTCGCTTGAGGATGTCAGCGAGCTGGGCCGTAACGACCTTCATCGATAGCTCGCGTTCGAAGAACGCACGCGCCTCGCGGAAATACATCTCCTTGTTCGCCCAGTCGGCGCGATACTCCTCTACGGCCTTGACGAGCGCGGCAGGGTCGCCCGGCGGGATGAACTTTATCGCCTTGCAGTCCTTCGCGCTCGGCGGATAGCCAGTGCAGAACTCGTTGATCGTGGGCCTTGCGCACGCCATGCACTCGTAGACCTTGTTGCCGATGACGCGCGCCGCCTTCGCAGTAGTGCCGAACACGCCGAGAACTATGTCGTGGGCGCAGATCACCTCGGGCACCTTGACGTATGGAACCTTCTCGAGGAAGCGGACGTTCTTTAGCCCAGCCGCCTTCGCCTCGGTGGAGGCCTTGTACGCGCCCCAGCCAAGGAAATCCCACTGTATCGGCAAATCCTGCGTCATGCGAGCCGCCTCGACAATGACCTCGGTTCCATGAAGCGGCAAATACGCGCCATGGTAGAGCACCTTGAATACCCCATCTGCACGATCTACACGTTCTACACGGCCAACATCTTCAGCAACCGGCTTGAAGACTTCCTCGTCCGTGCCAGTGAAAAGCGGCGTCATCTTCTCGCGCGGCACGTCGAGATATTCCGCGGCAAAATCGACATGGCAGGAAGTGTCCCACGTGATGAAGTCGGGCATCGCCATGAGCTTCTTCTCCCAGGCGAGAAGCCGCTTCGCGCGGCGCTCCTCGGCCTTCCACTTCTTCTGCTCGAGAACTTTCTTGTCCCACGCCGAGATCATCGGGTCGAAGAGAACCTTGATGCCGCGCTTGTGCGCCCAGCGGCACGCAGCCGCTATGTCGCGCTGGCGGCAGACGGGAACGAGCACGAGGTCGGGCCTCGGCCGGCGGTCAAGCCCGCGGAAGAACGCCTCGACGTCGCCAAAACGGCAGCACCACTTCACGTCGAAGTAGTCGACCTCCCAGCCAAGCGCGCGAAACGCCGCGGCGTTTACGCGCGTCTTGGAATAGCCGTGGTCGAACCGACCCCAGAAAAGGACTCGCTTAGGCATTCTCTTTGTTGTGGATGAGCCAGGACTGGTATATTGCGAGAAGCGCGAAGACGGCGATCATCATCTCGCCGCCCTCCTCAAGCGCCGTGCACAGCGACTGGGCGGCTGTCACCGCGCCTTCTGACTTCTCGAGCCCATGAGCGTGGCCGAGCCACGAGGGGAGTCGGTCAGCAACCTGCACGAGAACGCCGGAACCGCCGAAGCATCCAAACGACCACGCGACGGGATTGAGCGAGAACACTCCCTTTACGAACGGCACCGCAAAATAGAGCATCCCCGCCGCGAACACGCCGAAGAACGCCGCGAAGTAGAGGACGACGAACGCCTTTGCGCCAAACGGCACCGCGCCGTTTGTGAGGAACCGCGCCTTGAACGGCGTTCCTGTGAGCGGCTGTCCGTTCGGCTTGAAAAGGACGCCCGGTATGATCTTCCCGTCCTCGCCTACATAGTCGGGGCAGAGCGCGTGGAGCGCCATGTTGTGGAGATCCATCTCCTTCACGATCGCCATCAGCGCGACGAGCGAGACGGCGAGGCAGAGGATTACGCGGCGGCGCTTCGAGCCGGTGAACGGACATTTCCACCACACGAGCGGAACGATTGCCGCGAAGAACGGCAGCGTCGCGAGCTCGAACGGGGAGTAGCCGTCCTGATCGAAGGCATGAACGAGCGCCGCGGGCTCCATGACGACCCAAGTGACGAGAAGCGCCGCGACTCCGGCGAACCAGAGCGCGGGGCCCGAAAACCAGCTCTTGAGGAACTTCATGCAGATCAGTGGAGGTTGTAGGTCTTCTCGACCTCTTCCCACGTGCGCGTAGTGAAGAACTTGGAAATCGCCGTGTCGTACTCGGCGGTGTGCGTGAACGCCTTCTTCATGAGCTTGAAGCGCGTGTCGAGGCCAAGCGAACCGCCGTGCGACTCGAGCTCCTGAACGATGTTAGGGTAGTCGAGCGGATCGGTCACGGACGCGACACGCAGGTAGTTCTTCGCCGACGCGCGGACCATGCAGGGGCCGCCGATGTCAATGTTCGTCCTCGCCATTTCGGGAGTGACGCCCGCCTTGGCGACAGTCTGCTGGAAAGGATAGAGGTTGACGACCACCATGTCGATCGGGAGCGCGGAGAGGCGCTTCAAGTCCGCCTGGTGGGCGTCGTTGTAGGTCTCGGAAAGGAGGCCGAGGTAGATCTTGAAGTCGAGCGTCTTAACGAGACCGCCCTGCATCTCGGGCTGGCCGGTGTAGTCGGAAACGGCGACGAGAGTATCGCCCGCCTTGTCGCCGAGGATTTCCTTCACCTTGGTGTAGGTGCCGCCAGTGGAGTAGATCTTTACGCCGGGGCATGCCTTGACGAGTGCGGGGACGAAGGTCTCAAGCCCCGTCTTGTCGCTCACGCTCATGAGGACGTTCTTTACCTGCACCCTGCCGTCGATTTCAGTTACTATGTTTAGAGCCATGTTACCTCCTTGAAATTTTCCAGTATTATACCATTTTCCGCGCCTGCTCGGAGAGCTCGACGGTAAACGGGCCGTCGTTGAGGAGACGGACTTTCATGTCGGCGCCGAAACGTCCTGTGCCGACGCGCTCGGGGCCAAGCGCCGCGCGAAGGTCGGCCACAAAGCGCTCGTAGAGCGGAATCGCGAGATCGGGCCGCGCGGCATTGGAAAAGCCGGGACGGTTGCCGTGGTCGGTGTCGGCGTAGAGAGTGAACTGCGAAACGACGATGATGGAACCGGCGACATCCTCGATGGACTTGTTCGTCTTGCCGCTGTTGTCTTCGAAAATCCTCAGCTTGACGATGCGCGAGGCGAGCTTGTCGGCCATCGCCTCGGTGTCGCCGTGGGTCACGCCGAAAAGGACGAGATAGCCCTTGCCGATCTCGGCTACGACTTCGCCGTCAATCGTCACGCTCGCCTCGGCAACGCGCTGGACAAGTGCCTTCATATTATCGACCGCATTTGAGGACCTTGGACATCATGCGGCACATTATACCATAAACACGGCACCTCGCCTATTGCACGCTGGGCATGGATTATGATATTATATTTCTTAATAACATATTGTCCTAATGGTCCCTTCAGAATCAGATCATCCCGGCGATACGCACGGGGACGAAGCACGAAAACGCGGGAAACTGGCGCTCGCGGAGGGCGACAGGTTTGGCGACTGCACGATTGTGCGCCCGCTCGGGTCCGGCGGAATGGGACAGGTCTACCTCGCTTCCGCGCCAGACGGCATGCAGTATGCGCTCAAGCTGCTTCATCCTGAACTCGGGCACCGCAGCGACGACGTGAAACGCCGGTTTCTACACGAAGCCGAGTTCCTGATGACGATCCGCCACCGCAACCTCGTCGAGGTCTTCGACGCGGGCGAGGACAAGGAAATAGGCCTCTGCTACATCCTCATGGAATACCTGCCCGGCGGCAGTCTAGGCGACATGATCGCGAAAAACGGACGGCTGCCAGTCGACACGGCGATTTCCTACGTTTCCCAGACGGCCGACGCGCTCTCCGTGGCGCACAAGCAGGGCGTCATACACCGCGACATCAAGCCGGACAACATCCTCTTCACGGCAGATGGCGTCCCTAAGCTCACCGACCTCGGCGTAGCCAAGTTCTTCGACGATTCCGCAGACGCAAAGCTTACGATGGACGGACACTTGCTCGGCACGCCCGCCTACATGGCGCCCGAGCAGATGATGGACTCCCACCACATCGACGCACGCGCCGACATTTACTCGCTCGGCGTCGTGCTCTACGAGATGCTTACCGGCAACAGGCCCAACGAGGGCAGCACGGTGATGGGTCTCCTGGCGAAGGCCATCAAGGGCGAGCCGCTGCCAGACGTGCGGACGCTGCGTCCCGAAGTCTCAATGTCGGTCGCATACGTCCTCTCGCTTATGTGCGCGCCGAAGCCGGACGACCGCCCCGAATCCCCGAGCGTCGTCGTAGACCTGCTTTCGCGCGCGGAGGTCGGCGGGCTGATCCTTCCGGACGGCAGCGACAAACCGCAAAAGGACGCTAAGCCGTCATTCTTCTCGAGACTCTTCGGACGGGGGAAAGGAGCAACATGACGCAAGTTCCGCTATTCAATCCAGGCGATGTCTTCAAGGGCTATGTAGTGGAAAAAGTCCTTGGCAGCGGCGCATCGGGAACGGTGTGGCTCGTCCGCCACGAGTTTCTCGACACCCTCTTCGCCCTGAAGACGATGGACGCCGGCCCTGGGGAAGGAAGGAACGAGCGCGCAAAACGCTTTGTGCGCGAGGCGAAGCTCGCAAGCCGCATAAAGCACCCAAACCTCGCGGAAGTGCATGACGCGGGCTACGACCCCGAACGCGGGCTCTACTACCTCGTGATGGACTACGTGGAGGGCGACACACTGCGCACGGCAATCGCGCTCGGCGGCCCCATGGAGGAAAGCCACGCAGTGGACATCATACTACAGGTCTGCGACGTTCTCGCCCTCGCCGGGCGCTTCGGCATGGTGCACCGCGACCTCAAGCCGGAGAACGTCATTATCACGCGAGATGGCTCGGCGATGCTGCTTGACTTCGGAATCGCAAAGGCCACGGAACGCCTCGACTCGCTTGTCACGATGGCAAACACCGTGTTCGGCACGCCCAGCTACATAGCCCCCGAGCAAGCGGCCGACTCGAGCGCAGTCAGCCCGAGCGCCGACGTGTACAGTCTCGGCATCATGCTGTTCGAGATGCTTGCAGGGCGTACGCCGTGGACAGGGAAATCGCCTGTCGAGATAATGATGGAGGTCATGGACCCGGCGGAGATTCCCGACATCCGCACCCTGGCCCCTTCCGTTTCCGCCGAGACTGCCGACATTTTGCGCCGCATGTGCACAAAGAAGGCCGCGGATCGGCTGCAGTCGGCCGACGCCGTGATCGAGGAATTCGCGAAAGTCGGGCACACGGCGAAAATCAACAGCGGCAGGAAGGCGGCCGCAGAGGAGAACGAGGAGTCGATGGACGCCCTTCTCGCGAAATACGGGAACATCCCCGCAGAAGACGACGGCCCAGCTCCCGCACGCCGATCCAAATTTCCGTGGCTCGCAATAGCGATTGCCGTGGCAATTGGCGCAGTCGTCGCCTTCGCCCTGCTCTTCCTGCTCGTGATGCCCTAGATTTCGCCGAACAGGCGCTGAAGCTTCATTGTCGTCACCGGCTTCGCGATCACTTTCGCGAAAAGCCTTATGTCGAAAGTTGACCCAACGTCGACATCCGCCGTTACCGCCACGACTGGTATCCGCGACAGGCGGCTGTTCCCGCGCATGGCGGCGACAAGCTGCGCGCCGTCCATCTTCGGCATCCACATGTCTGTCAGCACGAGGTCCGGCATCCAGTCGTCCATGACGGCAAGAGCCTCTTCCCCGTTCTCCGCGCCGCGCGTCTCCGCTACGCCGAGGTTCCTGAGGTGTATGCCGAGTATCCTGCGGTTCGTCTCTATGTCGTCGACGATTAGCACGCGGCGCGGCGTGGAGGTCGAAACGGCGGCGGCGCTCTTCGCGGACACGGCCGTTCGTCTCACCACGTCGAGATTCGGAATGTCGATGACGAACACCGTGCCCGCGCCGAGCTTGCTGCGCGCGGTGACGGTGCCGCGCGCGTTGTCGACCATGCGCTTCACTATCGGAAGCCCGAGCCCCGTGCCCTTCGCGTCCTTCTCTGTCCGCTCCATGCGGCTCGCGATGTCCTGGACGAAGGGATCGAACAGCTTCGACAGCTTTTCGTCCGAGATCCCGCATCCAGTGTCCGCGACCTCGATGTGCAGCGTGTTGGACTCGGGACGCCACGCGGCCTTGATGGATATCGTTCCCGCCTTGGTGAACTTCGCCGCGTTGCCGACGAGGTTGATCAGTATCTGCCTCATGCCCTGCTGCGAAAGGGAGACGACGGGGATCGCGTTCGCGCCGCCCTCGATCGAGACGGAAAGCCCGACGCCATGGCGGCGCACGCGGTAGCCGAATATGGCGGGGAGCTCGTCGAGTAGCTTCTTGACGTCGCACTCGCCGGAGCGCATGTCAGTCGCGCCGGCCTCGAGCTTGGAGAGGTCGAGGATGTCGTTGATGAGGCCGAGGAGCGCGTTGGCGCTAGTCAGGATGCCCGCCGTGTACTCGCCGCGCCTGTCGTTGTCGACGTCGGGGCGGGCGAGGAACTCCGCAAAGCCGATGACGGCGTTGAGCGGCGTCCTCAGCTCGTGCGACATCATCGCGAGGAAGCGCGTCTTTGCCATCGCGTGCTCCTCCGCCACTGCCGCCTCGCGTCTGAGGAGACGCGCCATGTACGCGCTGTAGACCGCCACCACGAGAAGTATCGCGACGAAGATTCCCGCGAGCACCTTCAGAAGCTGTCCGCCGGTAAGGCCGAACACCTTGTGCACGACCTTGCGCTCCGCAGCCGCGCTCATGAACATTTCCTGCAGTCGCGCGGCGTCGATGCCCGTCACCGCCTTTGCGATGATCGACACGAGTTCCGGCGGCGCCGACGGATTCGCGAACATCTCGAACTCGAGGATGCCGTTCTTCACCCCGTAGAACTCGGCCACGGTAGCCGGCACCGGTATCGAGAAGACTGACGTCGCGCCAAAGGTCGCATCGGCCGATGGCTTCGCGGGATAGGGGATCCAGAACATCGTCTCGCCGCGCATGAACTTCGCCTCGGCGGTCTGGAGTTCCGTCTGCTCCTGCGGCTGCAGCACGAGCCCCGTGCGGCGTTTCACCTCGGCCTGCAGCATAAGCGCGAGCTCGAGCGCCTTCCCCGACTTGTCCCTTATCTTGAATGGCCACGGCGAGAAGTCGACGTACACGGGCTTCCCGGACTCGCGCCACTTGTTAAGCCACTCGGTCTCCTTGAGCGTCAGGGCCGCCATCTCGCTTCTCGTGCCGTAGTGGTGTTCGCTTATGAGGCGCACGTACTTGGCAAGGTCGTCGCTAGTCTCGTGGAGGGCCTTCTCAAGCCCGTCGAACAAGTCCTGCCTGTCCTTCGCGACGCAGATGAACATGGGGTGCGACGAGTAGAGATGCAAGGCAACCTCGCCGGCGAACTCCGGCATCTCGACGTCGACACAGGCGTCAACCTCGCCCCGGAAATACGCGCTCAGCATCTCCTTGTCCGACGCATACTCGCGATACTCTATGCCGAGAGTCTCGGCGTCGTGCTTGCGCTTCATGCCCGCGCCGCCCAGCGAACCCGCAAGAAGCCCGACCTTCATGCCGCGCCAAGAACCGGGGTCGCCTGGCTTGTAAGCATTGCCCTTGTGCGTCCAGAGGTATAGTCGCAGCATCCCGATGGGCGTGCGCGGGAAAAGCATGCGCTCGCGCCTCGAGTCGTCGAACTTGAGACCGCCGACGATATCGAGGCGCCCGCGCTTGACGTCCTCGATGCTCTCGTCAAAACCGCCATACACGTAGTCGAGGTCCCAGCGCGTCAAGGAGGACACGGCGTTCAGCCACTTTTCAAGCGAGCCCGAATGGACTCCGTCGGGCGACACCCTGAAGATGTCGCCGCGGCTGTACGCGGCGACGCGCACGCGTTTCGCGGGCTTCGGCAGCATGAGGTGCTTCTCGCGAAGCGCGTCGATCTTCTCGATGTCGTCTATGTAGAAGTCGCGATACGCCTTGACGAGCGCGGCAAGCAGCTCGGGCTTGCCCTTCTTGACAGCGAAGTAGGCATTGCGCGTGCCGATCGGGACGATCTGCGCGAGCCGGTCCGGGATGCAGGTCCCGGTCGTGTACAGGAAGATCGCGTCGATGTCCCCGCCGAGAAGCGCCTGCACCGCGCCTGCGCTCGTCGGAAACTCGACGTAGCCGCCCGGCGACAGCCGCGCACGCTCGAAGTATCGCGTCCGGTCGTCGCTCTGGCCCTGCGCCACCGGCGAGTAGCCGACCTTCATGTTCGGCCAGTCCCAGTCCGTCAGCTTCGTCGCGATCATGTCCTTCGCGCGCTTGGGGTCAGCGTACAGCGCGAAGCGCATCTTGTTCATCGGCTGAAGCGGGAAGTCGTACTTTTCGAGGAGCTCTGGCGTCCTGAAGGCGGAGCATATCACGTCTGCGTCGTTCTCGGGCGTCGACGCCCTGGTGCCGGGAGTGGTCCATTCGGGAACAATCCCCGCCCTCTTGAAGACCTCCGTCATTACGGAGTGGGCGTATCGCACGTCGCTAGCGGTCCAGACGTCAAGCGAGGGATCCCTCACGCAATCGACGACGCGAACAGTCTCGGCACAAGGGCCCTTCCATGCAAAAGCCGTCGCCATCACGGCGGCCAATCCCAACACGGCTGATTTGTTCATGGAAAAAAATTTTACCATACACTTCACCGCCGGTCAACCGCGCAGCGAAAGTCGTGCCAGCGTACCTCTTGCGCTCGAATGGGGAATGTGGTATTATATTTTTAACATCAGATAAGCAACGTTGTTGTATCAGATGAAACAGGATCAAGAGAACAACCAGCCGGGCAACGAGGAGCCCGGGGAAAACGAACCTCAACGCCATGGGGAACTGGTGCTTGGAATTGGCGACAGATTCGGCGACTGCACGATCGTGAGCCTGCTCGGGTCTGGCGCGATGGGCCAGGTCTACCTCGCGCAGGCCCCCAACGGGAGGCAATACGCGCTCAAGATCCTGCATCCCGAATTTGCGCGGCACAACACGGGCATGAAGCGCCGCTTCCTGAACGAAGCCGAGTTCGCGATGACGATACGCCACCGCAACCTCGTCGAGGTGCGCGACGCGGGCGAAGAGCCGGAAAAAGGCCTCTGCTACATCCTGATGGAATACATGCCCGGCGGAAGCCTAAAGGACATGATCGAGAAAGTAGGCGCGCTTCCGATAGAGCAGGCGATTTCCTACGTATCCCAGATCGCATACGCTCTCGCGCTCGCGCACCGCAACGGCGTGATACACCGCGACATCAAGCCGGACAACATCCTGTTCACCGCGGACGGCGTCCCAAAGCTGGCCGACCTCGGAATAGCCAAGTTCCTCAGCGACACCCAGAACTCCACTCTCACCATGAAAGGCCACATCCTCGGCACGCCAGCCTACATGGCGCCCGAGCAGATGATGGACTCCCATCACATCGACGCTCGCGCCGACATATACTCGCTCGGCGTCGTTCTCTACGAGATGCTGACCGGCAGGAAGCCAAACGCCGGCAGCACCTTGATGGGACTCCTCACCAAGGCCATAAAGGGAGAACCGCTGCCCGACGTGCGCAAGATGCGCCCGGAAGTGTCGACTTCAGTGGCGTACGTCCTCTCGCTCATGTGCGCGCCGAAGCCGGAGGACCGCCCAATGTCGACAAGCGTCGTCGCCGACTTGCTTTCGCGCGCAAACGTCGACGGGCTTATCCTGCCAGGCGCCGGCGGCCAGCAGCCACCGCCGCCAGAGCAAAAGGAAGAGCAGAAGCCGTCCATTTTCTCGCGGCTCTTCGGCCCGAAGAAATAAAGCGGCGGCTCTCGCTAGATCTCGCCGAAAAGGCTCTGGAGCTTTTCCGTCGTAACGGGCTTGGCGAGCACCTTCGCGAAAAGACTGATGTCGAAGGTCGACCCCACGTCCACGTCGGCGGTGACGGCGACGATCGGGACGTCGGCGAAACGACTGTCGTTTCTCATCGCCTCGGCAAGCTGGGCGCCGTCCATCTTCGGCATCCACATGTCGGTAAGCACGACGTCGGGAGTCCAGTCTGCCATGATCGCCAGCGCGTCCTCGCCGTTCTCGGCCGTGCGCACCTCGGCAACATCGAGGTTCTTCAGGTGTATCCTGAGTATCCTGCGGTTGGTCTCCATGTCATCCACCACAAGCACTCTTGCGGGCAAGGCGGGAAGCACGGGCTCCGCCGGCTTGGAGAGGGTCTCTGAGTGCCTCACCACCTCGAGCTCCGGTATGTCGATGCAGAACACGGTTCCCTTCCCGAGACAGCTCCTTGCCGTCACGGTGCCGCGCGCGTTGTCCACCATGCGCTTCACGATCGGAAGCCCGAGCCCGGTGCCCTTCGCGTCGTTCGCGGTCCTTTCCATGCGGCTCGCGATGTCCTGCACGAAGGGGTCGAACAGCTTCGCCATCTTCTCGTCCGACATGCCGCATCCCGTGTCCGCAACCTCGATGTGCAGCGCATTCGTCTCGGAGCGCCACGCGGCCTTGACCGTTATCGACCCCGACTTTGTGAACTTCGCCGCGTTGCCGACGAGGTTGATCAGTATCTGGCGCATGCCCTGCTGCGAAAGCCCGACCACGGGAATCCTGTCGCCCTCTATCGAGACCAGGAGCTTGACCCCGTGCCGCCTGATGCGGTAGCCGAATATGGCGGGGAGTTCGTCGAGAAGCTTCTTGATGTCGCACTCGCCTGCGCGCATGTCAGTCGCGCCGGCCTCGAGCTTGGAGAGGTCGAGGATGTCGTTGATGAGGTCGAGAAGCGCGTTCGCGCTCATGAGTATGCCGTCCGTGTACTCCTGGCGCCTGTCGCTGTCGACGTCCTTGCGAGTGAGGAACTCGGCAAAACCAATGACGGCGTTGAGGGGCGTCCGGAGCTCGTGCGACATCATCGCGAGGAAGCGAGTCTTCGCCTTGGCGTGCTCCTCGGCTGCGGCTGCCGCGGTGTTGGCCTTCACCGCCTCGCGCTTGAGGAGCCTCACCATGTACGCGCTGTAGATCACGATCGCAAGCAGCACGAGAAGCACCACGGCGACGATTACCTTGAGCAACTGGTCGCCGGTGAGTCCGAACACCTTGTGCACGACCTTGCGCTCCGCCGCCGCGCTCATGAACATCTCCTGGAGGCGCACGGCGTCAATGCTCGTTACCGTCTTCCTCAGGATCGAGACGAGTTCGGGCGGAGCGGACGGATTCGCGAGCATCTCGAATTCGAGCATGTCGTCCTCCGCACCGTAAAATTCCGCGACCATCGTCGGAACCGGAATGGAGAACACCGACTTCGCCTCGAACGCGGCGTCTCCGGCCTTCTCCGGATAGGGAATCCAGAACATCGTCTCCCCGCGCATGAACTTCGCCTGCGCGGTGTAGATGCCGGTCTGCACCTGCGGGCGTATCTCAAGCCCCGTGCGGCGCTTGACCTCGGACTGGAGGAGAAGCGCGAGGCCCAGCGCGCGCCCAGACTTGTCCCTTATGCTGAATGGCCACGGGGAGAAGTCGACATACACCGGCTCCCCCGTCTTGACCCTGGCGTTGAGCCACTCCGACTCCTTGAGCGTGAGCGTCGCCACCTCGCTCCGCGAGCCGTAGTGGTGGTCGCGGATCATCCGCATGTACTTGGGCAAGTCGTCGCACAACTCGTCAAGCGCATTTTCAAGGGCCGCGAATATCTCCGTCCTGTCCAAAGCCGCACAGATGTACATTGGATGCGCGATGCAAAGGTGCAGGGCCGTCTCGTGCGCGAGCTCGGGCATCTCGACGTCGACGCATGCGTCGATTTCGCCATCAAAGTAGGCGCGCAGCATCTCGCGGTCCGACGAGTATTCCCTGAAGGTCACCCCAATCGACTCCGACTCGAGATTCCGCTTCACGCGCTGGGAGCTCACTGTTCCCGTCAAGAGACCGACCTTCATCCCCCGCCATGTCTGCGGGTTGCCCGGCTCGTACGGAAGGCTCTTGTGCGTCCAGAGATAGACGCGAAGCATGCCGATGGGCGTGTGCGGATAGAGGAAGCTCCCGCGCCGCGTAACGTCGAAACTGAGCCCGCCGATGATGTCGAGACGCCCTTTCTTGACGTCCGCGATGCTCTCCTCGTATCCGCCGTAGACATAGTCGAGCTCCCACTGCGCTGTCGAGCAGATGGCCTTGAGCCAGGTCTCCAGGTCGCCAGAATGATCGCCGTCCGGCGATACGCTGAAGATGTCGCCGCGGCTGTATGCCGCGATGCGGACGCGGTTCGCGGGCTTCTGCATGCCGAAATGCCGCTCACGCAGCTCGTCCACCCTGTCGATGCGGTCGATGTAGAAGTCGCGGTACGCCTTGGTAAGCTTGGCGAGGAGTTCGGGCTTTCCCTTCTTGACGGCAAAGTACGCGTTTCGCGCGCCAATCGGGACGACCTCCACGACGTCCTTCGGACGACGGCTGTAGGGCGTGTAGAGAAAGAGCACGTCCACGTTGCCCTTGTGGAGCGCCCGCACCGCGTCGGCGCTGCGCGGGAACTCCACGTATTCCGGCGAGAGCCTCACGTGCTCGAAGTACTTGATCCTGTCGTCATTATGACCCTGAGAAACAGGCGAATACCCGACACGCATATTAGGCCAATCGGTTATCTTCGTGGAAAGCATTTCCTTGGCGCGCTCCGGCGCGGCGTAGAGCGCGAAGTGCATGCGGCTCATCGGCTGGAGCGGGAAGTCGTACTTCTCGAGGAGCTCGGGCGTTCTGAAGGCGGAGCAAATCACGTCAGCCTCGTCGTCTGGAAGCGAGGCGTCATTTCCAGGGACACCCCACGACGGTTCGAGGCCGGCGGTCTTGAAGACCTCCTCCATAACCTCGTGCGCGTATCGCACGTCGGGCGCGGCCCAGACGTCGAGCGACGCATCCCGAACGCAGTCGACGACACGTACGGTCTCGGCCGAAAGCCCCTTCCATGCAAATGCCGACACCAGCACGGCGACAGGCAAAACAAAGCGCAATCTCTTCATATCCCCCTCCCCTTGGAGCCACTACCTCGAAAACGCCGACTTGAGCGTCTCGTTGCGCTTCGTTATGGCACGCTCGGTGTCCTTCAAGGTGCGAGCTATCTCCTCGTTCTCGGGAGCGAGCTCATGCGCCTTCTTGACGTACTCAAGCGCCTTTTCGAGGCGGTTCGTCTTTCGGAAGATTATCGAGAGGTTGTTGAGGACCGCCGGTTCGTCGGGGCGCTTCACGAGAGTGCGCGCGAGATAGAACTCGGCCTCCTTGTACTTCTCCTCCATGAGAAACGCCATGCCTGTGCCGAAGTTCGCCTCGGGATCCTCCGGGTCGATCTGCAGGACAGTCGCGCCGTACTTGCGTGCCTCGACGAAGTCTGCGCGCCGGAGGGAGAGCCGAAGTCCCTCGTAGGGCGTCATCTGCATGAACGTGCGCATGCGCTCGTAGTCGATGAGCCGCATCAGGTGCTTGACGGCGTCGTTCCACTCGTCAAGCTCGTTCGCTAGCTGCTCGTCGTCTCTCATGCGGGCGAAACGAGAGATGCGCCAGGAGACCGACGAGACGGCGCTTCGCAAAGCAGGCGAGACGGCCATGTGGGGATTCTCCTTTGCGATCCTGATGATCCTCGCGGCTATGGCATTCGCGGCAGATATGCCGCGCTCGACCTCGGCGTCGGAAAGGCCCTTCTCGCGCGCAACGAAGCCGGAGCTCCTCGGGAGCGGCTTCCTCGCCCTTTTCCAGAACTCGAAGCCGAGCTGGACCGCGGCATTGTCCATGCCGTTCGTCATCTCGCCGGCCCAGACTCGCAGAAGGACGGGAACGCCTACTTCGGCGGAGGCGTGGTCGGGCGAGCCCTCCTCGAAGTTCCTCGTGCGAATGTACTTCTCCCATGGCGAAGGCCCGCTCATCATGTTCAGCGGCTTCACCTGCGAGCCCATCATGGAGGCGATCAGCTCGATACCGGAATCGAGCCGTCCGTCTGTAAATACGAACTTGGCGTCGCCGCACTCGCGCACGGTCTCGACAATCGCGTCATGGACGATGGACCTCAGCTCCGTCTCGACGGGACGGTATACGCGGAACACAGTCGGCAGAACGCATACAATGACAATCGCCTGGACAAGATTGCGCATAACCGGGCCACGCGGCTCTGCGACCTTGAACGAGCCGTCGTCCTCGTCGAAGAAGAATATCTCCTGGCAGCCAAGCGTGAAGCACGAGGCGGCAAGCGCGAGCGTGACAGCCGTCATCAGCATGAATACGCATTCGAGGAAGTCGGAGTTTATCTCGACGGCACCGGAGGAGAAAGACCATAGACGCGTATATGGGAGTATGCCGCACTGGACAAGCGCGAGCACGCCTGCGAAAAGGACAATCAGCCCGAGCCTGAATCGCAGGGGCTCGGTATCGCGGCAAAGCATCGGGAAAAGGACAAGCGTCACCACCAAGGGAAGGAGAGAGAATGTTATGGCAAGCAACCAGCCGATCGGAGAGGCCGCAGACACAAGAAAACCGTAGTATCTCACGACATAGTGAAAAGCGACGTCAAAGCCGCTCCAGCCGTTCGCCTCAAGCCCGCCGAACGACACGAAGGTCGCAATGTTCACCCCGACAAGCAGGACAAGGCCGAACACGAACGAGAAGAACATCCTCCAGCGCGGCATAAAGGCAAGATGCCCGGGATCGGAGTCGACCTGCTGCTTCTCGTTCAGCGCCTCGGCGAGCGCGAGCCGATGCGCGACATAGTAGACGGCGGGGAGGATAAATCCCACCAGAGTCTCCGCCGCGAGCATGCCGGCAAAGGCCATCGAAAGAAGAATGCGCAAAAGCCCGCCATTCTTCAAAAACCGAAGGAATAGATGAAGAGACAGTATGAGCGCGAGGAATCGGAACGCGCCAGGGGCGACCGGGGCCGTTATGCGGAACATCGCGTCGCCGGCGCAGAAGCACACCGTCGCAATCGTCGTGAACAGCGGGGCAATCCATTCCCAACGCTCGAAGCTCTTGACCCGAGAGAGGCAGGCAAGTATCTGCCGCAATACCAAGTACACACAGACAGCCGAAATTCCACCGACGACTGCGCCGACGAGCCTCAGCGCCTGAACGATGTACGCATGCCCAAAAAGCGAAAGCATCCATGCCGTAAAAAGCCGCCAGACACCAGCAAAAACAGTCTGCGGCGGCCTCATGCCAGCGGCAACAGTCATTTCGTCCCAAAGCGACGGATCGAGCCCGCGAGGGGCGAAAATGAAATAGACAAAGAAAAAGGCAATGCCAGAAATCAGCGCGAGGCCAAAGTCCCGCTTTCTCAGGCGATCACCCGCAAAAGATTTGTTGTCCATAGATGTCAATCTTACCTTTGCAGAGTATTATCCCATATTTGGTCAATCTCGTCAATAACGCCCCTTTTCATCTGACAGACAGATGGAAACCTCCTGGACCTTTGTGGTGGTACCAGAGACACTTCACGGTCGCGCCTGCGTCGGCGACCTCCTCCGCGCTTGTGTAGCGCCGTGTCGCCGACGAGAGGTCGGCCGATTCCGTGAAGAAGAAGTATGAGTAGTCGTCTTCTTCATGTTCGCCAAAGGCGACAAGCGCCGTGTTGATGCTCTTCTTCGACCAGTCCGCGACGAGGATGTCGCATTTTGCAACGCTCTTCGAAGCGCGCGTCCTCGGAACATCGAAAGTCAGAGTGCCGCCCGACGCCGCCATCGCGGTCGTCCCCGTCTCGCGGATAAGCGCCTCCGCCTGAGAATACGTCCCTTCCAGCTTGATCGTCACGGTCGCATTGGTGTACTGCGAGTAGAAGCCGCTACAGAAAATGCGGGCGTCGGCGCCGCAGATCGAAAGCGACGCGGGGAGGTCCGTCGCGCTCCCGCGTTCGGAGAGATTGACCGCGCCCGAGACGGTCGCCGTGCCGTTGCTCACGACAAGCGACGCGCCCTTGCTGCCGCCAAGGCCCGTCCCCGAGAAGGAGCAGCCCGCGCCGACGAGGAGCGAACCGCCCGACGCACGCAGGCAGAGGTTCTTCGAGGAGACGAGTTCCGCGCCGTTTTCGAGGACAATCCTCTGATTGTTGCCGAGCCAGCCGTTCTGTCCGGCCGAGACGTGCACCGCGAGCGCGTCGAAGACATAGGATCCATCGTCAAGCGCCGCGTCGCCCGATCCGGCGAATGAGAGCGAGGCACTGGACGTCGTTCCTGCAAAAGACCACGCGCCTCCGGAAGTGAATTTCGCTGTCGAAAACGAAACGGCGCGGTCGACGCGTGCAGTCGCAGTCATGGCCGGGAACTTCGCCGTCGATCCTGCCGCCGGCCAGCCGCGCATGCCGTCGGAGGCGATCCAGTTCGCGGCGTCGCACCAGTCGCCCTCGGAGACTTCGCTATTCCACGTGTAGGTGGCGCCGTCCCGGAGCGTCGCGGTCAGCACGGCCGAGTCGTTCGTGAACGAATGACCCTTCGCCACGGCGACATGGCGGAGCATGATGGCCATCGTCTCGTCGAGAAAATCTACCGTGAACGGCGTGATCGTATGTGATCCTGCCGTCATAAGGGACGCATCCGCATACGTCGCGAGATTCGTCATCAACGCCTCGTCAGGCCCAACCCACAGCTCGAGAGTCTGCGTCCCGTCCGAAGCGCCGTCCATGGTGTAGGAGAGGACGCCGCCAGCCGTTGAGAGGGAAAGCGCCTTGGTGAACATCGGATCCGTGGTGAACGAAGTCGTTGCGGTCGCCGTCTTCGTTCCGTTGTCCGCCGTCGCGGCCACGAAGTAGGTGCGTCCCGGCGAAAGCCCGGCGAGGGGAATCGTCAGCGGGCCGATGAAGTCCGGAACCGTCCGCGAAAGCGCGGCGATCGCCGCGCCTCCCTCCTCGTAGGAGACCGCGACCGAAAGCGTGACGGTCGCAGACGCCCCCGCATGGGGAACCGAGACCTCGACAACGGCGGAGACAGGTGTCGTTTCCGCGACTTCGACCGCGATGGCCGGATCGTCGCCCAAGAGCGTGCAGTCGATGTAGCGGACTATGACGGTGCCGCAACCGCCATTTCCGCTCTGCTTGAAAACGCCGCAGCCACCTCCGCCGCCGCCGCCCGTACCGTCAACGCCCGAAGTCGCGGCGATGGTCCAGCAGGCGCCATGGCCGCCGTTCTCCCCGCCCGGTGCCATCGCGTCGGTGGCGATTCTTGCGCCGCCGCCTCCGCCCGAACCGTAGACGACCGTCTCGCCAGTGATGGAGCATGCATATCCAGGTCCGCCCGCGCCTGGACCTTCTGTTGAGCCATCGGCGCCACGGCCCCCTGCGCCGCCGCCGCCGCCAGCCTTGTAGTTGGGATAGCCCAGGACATTGCCTCCCTGATGCCCCTGGCCGTAGACGCAACCCGCTTGGCTTCCGTTTACATTGCGCGAGCCGCCGCCGCCAGAACCGCCGCTTGATCCAGTGGCCTTGTTGTCGTCCCAGCCGACGCCGCATCCGCCGCCATAGGCGATGATGTCGGCGAATGACGAGTTGCCGCCGGGATGTTTGGCGCTCGTCCCGCCCGAAAGCATCGTCCCGTTTGTGCCTACCGTAACGGCGTAGGCACCGGCCGCGAGATAGACATGGTTCGAGTAGACGACGCCGCCACCGCCGCCACCGCCGGATGCGGCGCCATAGCCGCCCGCGCCGCCGCCGCCGACCACGAGGATGTCAACATAGCCGTCATCAACAGTCGTGAAGGTCGCGGGCGCACGGGGGTCGTCAAAGACATGGATACGGTAGAAGCCATTGGTCAGGATTGCTCCACCCGATCCACCGAGCGTCGCGGCGAAAGTCGTGAACGTTCCGGTCTGCTCGGCCGAAGCGCCGTTCGCGCCTGCCGCGTAGATGGCATAGCCGTATTCGGTCTTGGCGTCGAAGCCGCCGACTGTCTTGCTGAATGCGACATCGAGATTGCCCTCGCCGACGATTTCGACCAAGTCGATGGTCGTCGTATCGGCTGGCGTGGAGGTCTTCCAGTAGCGCATCTTCACCAAGGCGGACGATTCGCCTGCGCCAAATGCGCCAACCGCGCCGGTCACGGCCACGAACGTCCCGCCCTCCGTGACGGCCGACGAAGGCCGCAGGAGCGGCGCGTTAGATGTCCAGACCAGATAGCGAACAGCGACGATGCCGCTGCCGCCCCGACCGGTGGGGTAGTCCCCGAGTCCGCCACCACCACCGCCGCCGAGTCCGTCTTCGCCGTCTTCTCCGACGGGATCGCCGCCAATGCCGCCGCTGCCGCCGCCGCCGAGTCCACCAGGTGCGCGAACATAACCATTAGCCGACGACAAGTTCGCATAGCCACCGCCGCCGCCCGCAAAATACTGCGAGAAGCCGAGGATATCGGACGGCAGGCCGTCGCCGCCGATTCCGGCATGAAGACCGAGAGGCGACGAGCCGACATACGAACACAGCGCCCCGCCCGGCGCACCCGCGCCGCCTCCGCCGCCGGCACCGCCGTTGCCCGATGAGAACTGCGCGACGGAACCGCCGTCATGTCCCTGGCCTGGCGTTCCGGAGCCGCCAGACCACGGGCTGTTGTTCGATCCCGCGCCGCCGCCGCTGCCGCCGGACATGAATCCGGCCGTGGCATAATCCGAGCCTCGTCCGCCGCCTACGGCCACGTACGAAACCGACCCGCCCACGAACGATGAATCCCCGGCCGTCGTGCCTTTGTTCTGCGACGTGCCCACACTACCGGATCCGACCGTGACCGCATAGACCGTATCGGCAGACAGCGCCTCACGCGCCACTTCAATCATGCCGCCCGCACCGCCGCCGCCCGGCTTGTTGGACTTGTTTCCGCCGCCACCTCCTCCTGCAACGAGAAGGAGGCGGGCGGTCAGAGCCTGAGACGGAGTGAAGGCACCGGCGGACGCCGTGTTCGTGAAGACATGGACGTAGTCGTCATAGCCGACGCCCTGCAGGTGCAGGATTACATCGCCGCCAGTCGCGTAGGGCGACGAGGCGACCTTGTTCGCATTCGTCGCGAGATCGACTAGGAATGACGCCTGGGCGGAACCGACGCAAAGCAACGCAAATGCAAACACGAGCATCAAAAGGCGATACGGGGTTGTGACTTTCATCGCAGGATCCTTTCGCTGTCTTGTTGCATTATACCAAACGCCTTCATCTTCCAGCAACCCCCACCGAAGTAGGGGTCACGACTACACCGAAGAAGGCAGATGGGGAAATGAAAAGTGCAAGAAACCTTGTCGGCTTCTTGCACTTCGCATTGCGTCAGCAGACTATGCTCAAGCCTGGCGACGGCGCTTCAGACCGAGCAGCATCCCGCCAATGAGGAACAGCAACCCGCTCGTCGGTTCCGGAACGTTGTAGGAGGTATTTGCGCCACCAAAACCAGCCAGCATTGTGCTCGTTGGCTGACCCGTGCCAGCATAAATATATGGCGCGAGATCAGTGTATGACATCTTGGAGGTCTGACTGCCTTTATAGTCACCATCTGCCAAGATCTCAACGTAGAATTTATAATCTCCCGAACTAAAAGCATCTATCCCAGAATACGAAAATGCAACCGTTCCGCCGTCCGGGTCATACATATTGTAAACTTGTCCTCCAGTAACGGTCATTAACGCCGTTGGATCTGGATCCACGCCACCGCCAGACACATAAAGCGCTGCGAAACTGCTTGAATCGCTCTGCGTTGCCGTGTTTGCAATGCTATCGCCTACCATCCAGTAGAGGACATCGGCAGAGGCAGCAAGAGCCACCGAAAACACAAGTGCCGCTACAATTGATTTTTTCATAAGCATTCTCTTTCTTTTAAGATATAGCATTACACTTAGTTGGACTTGGCACTCCAAGTAACCTTAGTAACACCGGTAGTGGACTTGCTCACATACCAGAAACCCTGCCCAACCTTGACAGTAATGGATGCAAGATCAAAGGAAACACCGTTATTTACCCAACCGCCTCTGCCGTAAGAGTAGCTTTCAGCGGCGCCATCAGTGGGGATGATGATTACATCACCCTTGGCAGGCGTCCCCGACAATGCAACTGTGGCATCAGACTGCAACGGGTTTGCTATAAGATTGGCAACACCAGGCGCAATGCTCGACTGAGTCGGCTCTGTGGTGAAATCACCATAGATATAAATGTCCTGAGAAGGATTCGGCGCACTCGGAAGGACAACCCAAATCGCCCCGCCACTTGCTATGGTGCTGTTCGCGCTGACATAGTCCGCCGTATGAGACCCATTTGGAACAGGCACCCAGCCCTCCGGAGCCAGCTCCCATGTAAGATATCCATCATTCTTGAACACGAGAAGCTGTGTCGTTGCCGTCGTCGTCCCAATAGGCAAACCATTTGTGCAAACAAGATCGTTCGCAGAAATAGCCGCCGTTCCATTTGTAAGGGACGCAAACGGGACAGCGACAATCGTGTTGCGATTCGTCGTCGTAATCTTTGTGACGCCTATCGTCTGGCTGGTATACTCAGCCGAAGCTGCGAGGGCAACTGCCACGCCTGCAATCAAGAGAAGTTTTTTCATTTTGACGACTCCTAAAATTACTTGATAGAGGAAACCTTGAAGAACTGTGCGCCATCCTTCTTGGGCGCCTTAAGCGTAATCACGCCTGTAGCGTTCCCGTTAGAAGTATCAGCGCCTGGAAGAACCATGAAGTTAAACGCACCGTCTCCAGACTCGAGCGTGTATCCAACAAAAGGAACCGTATCACTGACCGTCACGACAACCTCGTCGCCACTGACATCAATGCTTGTCACCTTGGGTGACTTAACTCCCGCGGATGCAAGATCATACGAACCTGCCGACACCGAGGTTCCTGCTGTGGCAGAGGCAAAATTGCCAGTCCTTTTCATTTCGCCCTTCGTGGCCGCCATCGCATTATACACCGGATATCCGTTCTCACCAAGGTTCTCGGTCCGCTTCTTACCAGAAGGATCGGCGGAAAAATCGCGAGTGTCAAGGAGATAGACCCCAAGCACACCCCCCGCACATGCATCAAGCTTGGATTCATCAATCGTAAAGACGTAACGAGGGCAACGGCCATCCTTGGCAAGAGACGCGGCATCCACAATATCCGCCTTGCCGTCCTTTATGCAAACAAGCGCATACCACTCGCCGTCAAGGACAGTGGTGCCGTCAGCATATTTATCAGTGTCTGGCGTGTAGAGAGAATTAAAGGAGACCAGCACATCGTTCATGCCGGCGAACACGACCGCCGACGCAATCGCGAAGAGAACTGCAATTGTCTTTTTCATTTTCTGCTTCCTTGTTAAGAGGTTACTGAGCGACCGTGATCTGATCGGGCTTGATCAGGTACTTCCCCTGCGCTTGAGGAATCTGAATGGCACCTGATGGATACGATTCACTCCACGTCTCGCCATTATCTCCCGAAACCTTGAATGTCGCGGCAATTCCCTCCTCGATTTCAGAGGCGATCTGAAGCGTTATGCTCCCATTGACCGTCGCCGCAGGCTTGAACGGAACCTTGGCATCTTTCGCGACACCAAGAACATCGCACTCCCACGCGTAAAGTCCATTTGCTGCCAGCGGATTTTCCGCGATAGACCCATCCGAGGCGATATCCTTAATTTCACCGGCGCCACTGCCTTTCGCCTTGACAGCTTCAGCACCGGAACCATACTTATTGTCTCCATACGCCGCAACCGCGACTTCGTACTGGCTCGTGACGGAGCTGATCGAGCCAGAGCCGTATGCCGCAACGTTGGACAGATTCGCGAACTCGTTGGAAATAGAGAACTCCGAATGCGACTCGTCATCAACAAGAAGAGTTGTGCCGTTATAGAAACTGACCTTCTTGTCCCTGTAGTTGATGGCGATGGTGAACGTCGTAGCCTCCTCTGGATTGGCAGGCCCGGTGGTGAACTGGATCCAGTCAGGCGCGCCGCCCTCGCCGCCAGCCGACGCATAGCCGTAGAAGTTGGTTTCATTGCCGTCAACCGCCACGGCGAAACCCGCTTGAGCGCCGCCAGTTACAGCACCCAGCTCAGAAGCATCGCTCGGCGTGAGGACGGCCGTAGAAGTTATGGTAACGAGACCGTCGCTCAGCGCGGCAGTTCCCGCGACTGGAGCAATCGTCAGCGCTGACTCAATATCATTATCGAGCACAATCTTGCCCGCAGTTTCGGTCGAAGTGACTGCGACACTGTTTGTCGTCACCGAGCAAGACCCAGCATTGACCGCAGTGTCATTGACCGACACGCCGAACCAGCCATTAGTAGTGTTAGCAAGAGCGGAAAGAGACACGCACGCGCCCGCGCACGCAATCACCCCCATAAGTTTCTTTGCTTTCATCTAATCCTCCTTAAAAAGATTTTCGCACATATTATACCCCCATATGGGGGAAGGCGTCAAGGGGGTATTTGAAAAAAATTAATTTTTTTTGCAATAGTTCCGACGCGCCGATGAAACACGTTATGGCGCGGTTTTGCCGAAGATATTACCGTAGCGGCTGAGGTTCAGCGCCTCGACAAACGACGATATCTTCGTAACCGTCGAGCACGGATCGATGGACGCGTCCATGCAATCGCCCTCGAGCGCAAGGAGCGGACATCCGATCGAATCAAGCGTCTCGCGGAGGAGTTTCGAAAACGCGCGGTCCGCGAGCGAGCAGCGCCCGAAGCCGTGAGTATAGAGAACTACGCCGTTGAACTTGCCTTCGGGAATCGCCTTCTTCACGTATTCAACGCGCTGCGCTGGATCGAGGAAGCCCGACTGAAGAAGCTTGCGGGCAAGCGAGCGGTAGGGATCCTTCGGGTCAAGCGGCTCCCAACCGACGAAATTCGTCTCTTCAAATACTATCGGAGCGTTGCACGTCGTCTCGAGGAACGTGAGGTGTTTCGTGTCGTAGAAAGGCGGCAGATGAAGCCAGAGAAGACGGTGCGTGTCGTCAATAGAGTAGCGCTTCTCGGCCCAAAGCTTCTTCTGTATGAGCTCGTCGCGGTAAGCCGTCTGGATATCCACAAGATCTTGTGTACCCCAGAGCTGCGAAAACACTATTGCGTTGTAGATCGCTTCGCTGCCGCGGACGAGAGGCGGCGACGTAAACCTGAGGTGCGTGCACTGACGCGCGAGCTCTGCGGCCTCGTTCGAGAGGACACACGCCTCTTCGAGACGGCCTTGGTCGAGCTTGCGGCCAAACGCCTTCTCCATAAGCGAGACGGACTCGGCAAGGCCGTCGGCAATCGTCTCGATCGCGGCGCGGCTCTGGCCGTTGATCGGCGTCTGGAGAGAGTAGAGGCGATCAGGAATCTTGTATTCGCGCGCAAGGTCGGCGAACACACGCTCGGCCTGCTGGCAGGGCTGCATCGTCGAGACGATGTAGTCGGGCTTCTCGAGATCCATGCCCTCGAGCATGCGGAGGAACGAGCAAGTCTGGCCGTCAAAGCCCTTCTGCGCGGCCTTGCCAAGCGCTTCCTTGACCTTGTCGGCCTTGCGCCCGAAGAGCGCGGCGTACGTCTCGAGCGTGCGGACACGGCAGTCCATCGCGTTCAGGATCTCGGTCGGGAAGAAGAGGTTGCGCCAGACGAGCGGCTTCGACTTGTCCGTAGAGAAGAAATCGCGCTTCGTCGACTTGATTCTGAGCAGGACTGACTTGCCGCGCGTCGGCTCGTACTCGACCTTCGCGAGATCGAGCTTGCCGGCGTCGCGGAGGTCGTGGAGCTGGCGCGCGATGACCGCGGCACCGAGCGCCCCCATCACCTCGTGGTACTGCGGGATGACGATCTCGCTGCCGGTGAGCTTCTTGAGGAAGAACGCAACGGCGCTGTTGAACGCGACGCCGCCTTGGAAAAGGATCTTGCGGCCAGGCGCGTTAAGGAGGAGCTGGCCGACGGAGTTGAGGATCGTGCGCGCCTGGGCCTTGCATGCACCCGCGAGCAGGTCGCCGATAGGAACGCGGTTCTTGAACTTGTTGATCGACGTCGCGGAAAGAACGGCGCAGACCGAGCTGAACTCGGTGTCGGAATCGTAGTTGACCTTGTCCGCGACGTCCTCGATCTTGACGCCGAGCTTTGCCGCGACTGAGTCGAGAAAGCTGCCCGTTCCGGCGGCGCAAACGCCCGACATCATGCTCGTCCAGAGCTTCATCGTCGGGTTGTACACCATGCACTTCGAGTCCTGACCGCCGCAGTCGATGATGGCGTCGACGTCGGGATGGAGGAACTTCGCGCCCGCAACGTGCGCCGTCACTTCGCTGACCTGGAAGTCGAACGGAATGAACTTGCGCGTGTCCTCGACGATCTGGCTGCCCGTCACGACAATCGCCGCGACATCTTTGAAGGAAGTTATTCCCGCAACCTTCAAGAACTCGAGCGCAAGGCGCTTCGAGGCGCCGCCGCCGCAAGCGCCGCACCCCGAGCAATGGCCTGTGCAGGCGACTTTGCCCGAGTCGATGGGCTGGGTGCGCTTGTAGACAGTGCGCTCCACCTTGCCGTCTTCGCCGAGGAGGACGGCCTTGAAAGTCGTCGAGCCGATGTCGATGCCGAGGTAGCGTTTCTTTTCCATTGTCTTACAGCTTGTTGCGCTGGATCTTGCCAGAGACGGTCTTCGGAAGCTCGTCGCGGAAGACGACGATGCGAGGATACTTGTAGGGAGCCGTGTGGGTCTTCACGTACTCCTGAATCTCCTTCTTGAGCTCCTCGGTCCCCTCCTTGCCCTTCACGAGCTTGATCGTCGCCTTTACGACCTGTCCGCGCACGGGATCGGGCGCGGCAGATACGCCGCACTCGACGACGTAGGGGAGTTCCATGATTACGTTCTCGATCTCAAACGGCCCGATGCGGTAGCCCGACGACTTGATTACGTCGTCCGCACGGCCAACATAGTGGTAATATCCGTCCTCGTCCTTCCACGCGAGGTCGCCAGTGTGGTAGCATCCGTGGCGCCACGCCTCGGCCGTCTTCTCCTCGTCTTTGTAGTAGCCGACGAAGATACCGGGGTGAGGGTTCGAGCGCGGAGTCCTGACGACGATCTCGCCGTGTTCGCCGGCTGGAACGGAGTGCCCCTCGGGGTCGACGAGGTCGAT
The DNA here is from genome assembly GCA_902780865.1 of uncultured bacterium. Classification (GTDB taxonomy): domain Bacteria; phylum Verrucomicrobiota; class Kiritimatiellia; order RFP12; family UBA1067; genus UBA1067. The sequence goes on along the minus strand of CACZHC010000008.1, from coordinate 5,330 downwards.
GCCGTAGTCTGGAATCGGCTTACCCATCGCGCCCGGCTTGATCTCGTCGCCGAAGAGCGTGCCGAGCGCACAAGTCGTCTCCGTCTGGCCGAAGCCCTCGTAGATCGAAAGACCAGTCGCGCGCTTGAACTGCGTGAACACCTCGGGGTTCAGCGCCTCACCCGCCGTAGTCGCGTGATGCACCGACGAGAAGTCGTACTTCGAGATGTCCTCTTTAATAAGCATGCGGTACATCGTCGGCGGAGCGCAGAAAGTCGTAATTCCGTACTTCGCGAACATCGGGAGAATCTGCTCGGCGTGGAAGCGGGCGAAGTCGTAGACGAAAAGAGCCCCTTCGCACATCCACTGGCCGTAGAGCTTGCCCCAGCTCGCCTTGGCCCAGCCCGTCTCGGAAATCGTTAGGTGCAGCCCGTCGCGCTCGACCTGGTGCCAGTACTTCGCGGTCACGAAGTGGCCGAGGCCGTAGAGGTGGCTGTGGAGCGCCATCTTGGGGTAGCCGGTCGTGCCAGACGTGAAGAACATGAGCATCGGGTCTTTGCCGCCTGGAGCGTCTGGCCCGCGTCCAAAGACGCGCGAGAAGCCGACGTATTCGCGGTCGAAGCTCTTCCAACCCTCGCGGTCGCCGTTGACGATCATCTTGATGAGGGAGTATCCGGGCTTCTCCTTCGCGATCTCGGCCTCCGCGAGCTCGGCCTCGTGCGCAACATCGCCGTCGGCGGTGCAGACGAGTGCCTTCACATCGGCCGCCTTGAAGCGGTAGACGAGATCGTGGTCCTTGAGCTGGCTCACTGCGGGAATCACTATCGCGCCGACCTTGTGGAGCGCGAGAACCGCCGGCCAGTACTGCCAGTGGCGCTTCAGGATGAAGAGAACCTTGTCGCCCTTCCCGATGCCGACCGACCTAAAGTAGTTCGCCATCTGGTTCGAGATGTCGCTTATCTCGCGGAAAGTGAATCGGCGCTCGGTAAAATGGTCACTAACGTGCAGGAGCGCAAGCTTTTCGGGATAGCGGTTGGCGATTTCGTCGATTATGTCGAACGCGAAGTTGAAGCACTCGGTATTCTTGAACTTGACGTGCTCAAGATGGCCCGACGCGTTCTCTTCGCACTCGACGAACTTGTCGACGACAAGCGGCACCTTCTCGTGGCGCGGACGCACAGTCTCGAGGCCGAGGTGCGTGTCGCCGCCTTCTCCCGCCATCACCATCGCGAGGAACGTGACGCCGTTTGGGTCGGTCGCGAGCATGCCGTGCGGCGTGGACGAGCGGTAGTAGATCGAGTCGCCCTCGTGAAGCTCCTCAATATGCTCGCCGACGCGAATCTTCATCGAGCCCTTGAGGACAATGTCGAACTCCTGCCCCGCATGGGTCGTCGTGGAGATGGGCTTGTCCATGAGCGCGGGGTCGTACTTATAGGTGACCCAGTAGGGAGTGCCGAGACGGTTCTGAAACATCGCTGCCTGGTTGCGGATGTCCATGTGCGTCTCGTGCGCCGTAAGAGGCCCCTGCCCCGCGCGCGTCACTTCGTAGCCGGAAAGGTGGGCGCTATGGCCCTTCAAAAGCGCGTTGATGTCGACACCAAAGGTAATCGCGCACTGGTGGAGAAAGTTGAATGTCGGGTCGAGCTTCCCCGCCTCGACCGCCTTGTAGTCCTCGACGGAGACTTCGGTCTTCTCCGCCATCTGCTCAACAGAATACCCGATGATCTCGCGCATTTCGCGTATGCGCGCGGCCATTTCGATCAGATTCTTCTCCGCCTCTTCGCTCATCTCTTCTTTGCCCTACTTTGACAGAATTTGTATATTATATCATATTTTCTGTGCCTGCGGGGCAGCAGAAAACGACAAGGTGGCGAAGCAAGAAAATGCAGCCCCGCCGCGAAGCTGGGGCTGCATTCTATTTGTCGTTCGACTTCCCGGAATCAGACGCTTAGCGCCGCGTCATCCTTCTTGACTCCGCCGGAATCGAGGCCCATTTTCTTGAGGTCGACATTCACGACTCCCCAGGGCTTGACGTTCCTCCAGTTGCCGCGGGTGAAGTCGGGGATCGACACCGGCTTCGAGCCCTTCCGGATGGAAGTTTCGGTAAGCTCGCAGACACAGCTCGTCGCAGCGAGGTCGTATACGTCCATGTCGAGCGGCTCGCCGTTCTGCAGGCACCACGCCCAGCGGAGGTCCATGATGAAGTCCATACCGCCGTGGCCGCCGACCTTCTTCGCCATGTCCGAGACGTCGCGCCACATCGGGTGCATGTACTTCGTGCGCACCTTGTCGGCATCAGCGGCGGAGTACCAGCTGTGCGCCTTGCGGTCGAAGCACTTGTCCTCGAACGCGCAGCGGAACGGATAGTCCGCCATTATGCCCTTCGTGCCGGAGATGAGCGCGCGGCGGTTGTACGGGCGAGGCGAGCTGACGTCGTGCTGCAGCATGATGGAGACGCCGTTCACCGTCTTGAAGAGCGTCGTCGTCATGTCGTTCATCGCCGCGGGCGGGTCCTTCTTGCGCGGATCGGAGTCAGGCAGGTACTCCTTCTTGAAGTACTCGTAGTTCACCGAGTAGTCGTTGCTGCCAAGCGAGACGAGGTAGTCGAGGCGGTCGCCGCGGTTGACGCCGAGGGTCTGGCAGAGCGGCACGAGCCCGTGCGTCGGGTAGCGGTCGCCCTTGTGGGCCATGTTCTCGTCGTAGCGCCACTGGTACTCGAGGTTCATGTTGTTGTTGACCGACGGTATGATCTCGCGGAGGTCGTGGATGTACGCGCCCTCAACGTGGTTGATCTGACCGAACATCCCGAGGCGCGCGAGGTTGAGCTCGAGGAGTTCGATCTCGCCGTACACGCAGTTTTCGAGCTGCATGCAGGGGATCTGCCACTTCTCCGAGGCCTCGACGAGCTCCCAGCACTCGTCGACCGTAAGCGCGCTCGTGACCTCGACGAGAGCGACCTTGCCGCCGAGAAGTCCGCGCAAGGCGACCGGCTGGTGGAGCGCCCAGGGCGTCGCGCAGTACACGACGTCGCACTCGCCGAAGTCGCAGAGCTCCTTGTACGCCTCGTCGCCGACATACTTCTTCGGAACGATCTTGTACTTGCTGTCGGCGAGCCACTTGAGATTGCGCTCTACCGCGGCAGGGTTCTTGTCGCAGAGCGCGACGATCTCGACGCCGGGAATCATCGAAACGCGATGGACGGCAGCAGTGCCGCGCTGCCCCACGCCGATAAAGCCGACGCGGACGTTTCTGCCCTTGAGTTTCTGGTATGCGTAGTCCTGCATCTGTCCGCCCTGGCCGAAGCCGAAGCGGTTCATCTGGCAGCCGGCGGCCATGGCCGCAGCGCCCATCCAGGCAGTTCCCTTGAGGAAATCACGACGATTCATGTTTGCTTTCATATGGCGACTACATTCCGCGAGGAATGACTCCTTTAATTAGTGGATGGAGAGATTTTAACACATATCCGCTGAGCTTACAAGTGCACCTCGACATACTTGGGAAAAATTATTACGCATAATGCCCAAGATTCAGTTGCCAGAACGCAGGACCATGAAGCCCTTCTCCGCATTCGCTGGAACCGGCGCAAGTATCTTCGTTCCGTCTGCGCTGACTTCGAGATCGGACTTCCTGAACGAAACAGGAGCCCATGTGGCAGTTGGCGCAGTGAGGTCGGAATTGGTGCAGACGCTGATGCCGAGAAGCGCCGTTCCGTCGGCGATTTCAAGCGTCGCCGCCTGCGCGGCCTCGAGCTCGGTGCGCGAGACGACAACCGATCCTTCGGGAACACCGGACATCCCGAGTCCGCCGAAGAGCTTTCTGTACTGCCCGACGTTCATGCCATTCACCGTCGCCGAGTCGGGAAGCCCCGCCAGCGCATTCTCTCCGATAACCACGCCGTCGCCAATCGTTACGCTCTTGACCGTCGAGGGATCCCACGGCAGATCCGCCGCAGTGGCGAAATCATCCATTGCTCCCGTTCCGTCAATGGAAAGTGTTCCGTCTGCATTCAGCGCCGCTATGACGTCGTCGCCAACCGGCCAGATGCCCGCTGTCGCCGCGCGGAAGAGCCATGTGTTCGGCCCGTCGGATTGCAACGTGATCACGTTTGAGTTGTATTCCGTACCGGTGAAGAGCTCGCGGACCTTCACGACGTTGTCAGGCAGCGTGATCGTGTGCGTTCCGTTCGTTCCCGTGTGGTACATATATACGTCGCCGTGACGGCGGATATAGTTCCCCTCCGGCGTGTACTGGTGGGCGCCTGCCGCCTTCAGGATCTTCGCGTACTCTCCGGGACCGGAACCGTCGGAACCCGCCGGCATCTCGGGCACGATGATGCTGCGCGCCCCGCCGTCGAGAGTCTTCACGTAGTAAAGGCCGTGAGCCGTGTAGTACCGACTCGCCGCGGAATCTGAACAGACGATGGTCGAACGGCGCGCGACGCCGGTCGCGGTAACGCCAGTGAGCGCCGACATCGCCGCGTCGTCGAAACCGTTGTCCGTCACGCCGCCCGCGGGACCGATCCAGATCGCCGTCATGCCAGGCCTGCGTGTCCTCTGAACAAGCGCTCTGCGTTCGTCGGGCGTGAGATAAAATGCGTTAAGGAACATGACGACCTTGTAGTCGCGGGGGTTGTCGATGTAGTCCTCGAGGGAAAGAAGGTCGAACGGAATGCCCGAGCGGTTCAAGTAGAGAAGCGAGGTCTGGTAGAGGTTCCAGGTGAAGTACGACGCCTTGCCGCCGTCGCGGCGGATGGCCTCGCGCGTACTGAAGATGACCGCAACCTCGTTGCCTGATTCGGCCGGCGCGTTCCCCGCCTTCACGAGCGCGGCACGCGTGTCCGTTATCGCCCGGAACACGGCAGGATCGTCGAAGGCGTGCGGACGCGAGCCGGACTGCGTGATCGGATCGTTGAGCTGGATGCCGCCGCCGTCGAAGAACGGGTTGAGCATGTTGCGGCGCATGCACATCTCCGTCTCGCGCGGTGTCTCCGTGCACATGCCCTGCCCGTCGTTCTGGCTCTGCAGCCAGTCACGGATGTGGTGGAAGCGGCTGTCGTCCTCGAGGAGCGCAAGCTTGCCGTAGCGGCGGAAGAGCGACGGAATCGTCCGCGTCACATAGCTGCCGCCCGCGCGGCGCCCGTCCTTGCTGTAGTACGCGGGGCAGGAAAGGATGTCGACGTTCGGGCTCGAGAGGACCTTGTCGAGAAGCGACGTCGCGCCCTCCGGCGGATGGTCGTCGTAGAGATAGCCGTAGTAGGCGCCGACAAGGCGTCCCGGGAACGCCTGCTTCGCCGCGTCCGCCATCTCGAGGAGGAAATCGGCCATCGTGTTGATCAGGCAGTCGTAGTAGTC
>CACZHC010000007.1 GCA_902780865.1 uncultured bacterium | reverse complement strand
GCGGCCGACTATGCCTGGAGCTGGATCGCCACGTCCGACGGCACTTTCGCGGGGTCTGTCCCCGACGAGAGGCTGATGAGGAGGGTGGCGCAGATAGGGGCGGGGAAGATATTTGGGAGCCTCGCGTTCGTGACAGCGACAGCGTTTGCGCTGGGTGACCGGTTCCGAGCGCGGAGTGTCGCGGCGCGGGAGGTGGGGGAGCTTGGCTACGCGACGCACGGCTGGCGGCTCGCGAAGGCGGCGGAAAGGGCAGCGTGAAAGAAGGAGAGGCGATGACGGCCAATATAATAGGGGCATTCGTGGGGCCTGTCCCCGAGATGAACAACTTCACTGGCAAAAAGGGGCCCTTCTATGTAATTGCGTTGGTGTAGGCATAAAGCGTGAAAATATGCTATAATTTGGCTGTTTTGATAGTTAAACAGAAGTACAGTACGACATGAGGTTATTGAATTGTAACCTTTTGCGTTTCTGAGTGTATACAGGGCGAATAATTACATCTGGAAAACTCTAAAAGGAACAGAGCCATGATAAACGCAGTAAACGAGCAGTTCAGCAGGTTCGTCAGCTTCGCCGAGGGGCGGATGGCCGCTGGCAAGAAGACGGCCATCGCGTCGAAGGGCGACATTGCAGCCGCCGGCGGCACCACGCTCGAGGAGCGCAATATCAAGACGTCCAGCAGGTTCGACTGGGTATCCTTGAGCTTTCTACGCTGGAAGGGCGCACGCAACGACAACAACGCGGTGCGCGACATTTTCAAAAAGTGCGTCGCCGACATGTTCGGCGGCGAGAAGAACATTCCGCAGAGCGTCAAGGACGCGATGCTCCTCAAGGACTACGGGTGCGGCAAGCCCCTCACCGCGCGCCGGATCATTGCGGTGAGGGACGCAATAGCGAACCTCGAGCGCGAAAACGTGTTCGACAACAAGCACGACCCGGACGGAGAGCTGGCGAACAAGGCATTCGCCGCCGGATACACGCGCCTTGACTTTGGAAAGCTCAACACTGCGGCCAACCTGTGCTCACAGGGGTTGAGGATATCGCTTGAGGATGCCTTTAATCAGGTTATCACGAAGGGATCCGCCGCAAACCGCACGATGAACGCGGGCTCGCTCTACATGAAGGACTCTGCCTCGTTCCTCAAGGACTTCAACGTCCGCCGTGAGATCGCCAACAACGACACGCGGAACAAGACCCTCGCCAAGAACTTCCCAGGACAGGCGATGACATCCCAGCTCGCCAAGATCGCCGAGAACCTCGCGTTCAAGTTCAGGAACATCCTCAACGATGCGGAGGAGCTGCGCAAGGCCGCGAATCTTCCCGACGACACCCTCGACGAGCTGCGCAAGGCCATGAACGATCTCGCCGGCAACATGACCGCTCTTGAGGGCAAGCTTTCCACCAACGAGCTGACGGACAGGCAGAAGATATGCCAACAGCTGTTCATGAACAAGAAAGTCGGCGGACTGTCGGACATCGTGAGGGATTCGATCATGGACCCGCTGAGAGAGGCCGCGAAGTCGAATCCGGCGATCGCCGAGTTCCGCGACCAAGTCTTCGGCCTCGTCAAGTCGCTCGGCGAAGACTGCGACGAACTCTACGACACCTACAAGGAAGCCCTTGCGAAAGACATGGCGGCTTCCGCCAGGTCCCGGCTTCTCGGCGCGGCGCACACGGCCGGGATGAACTCCGGCAGGCAGGTCGTGATTCCGCCGGCGATCATGGACAACCTCGAAGGCATCATAGAAAAGGCTCCCTTCGACCGCTTCGACAACATCAACAAACTTTGCGACAGACTCGAAAAGTACGGCGATTCGGCGCTTCGCTTCAACAACGACCAGAAGGCCGCCCTCAAGGCGCTTGTCGAGCAGACGTTCGGCAAGGGGGCGAAGGCGGAGAAGATGCTCAACCGCCTCATAGACCGCTTCGAGACGTCGTTCTTCGCCGAGCAGCTCAACGATCCGTTCGACTTCGGCAAGGCGAAGACGCCGCGTCCGGAGATGGTCGTCAAGCATTTGCAGGCCAACCCCGAGGTCCTCGGCGCGCTCGAAGCCGGGTTCAGGCTCGATACGGAAGAGGATGTCGCGACCGTCAAGAACACCCTCAAGAAGAAGCTCGCCGACGACCTCAAGGAATGCCTCAAGATAACCGATGTGACGCAGGCCCGAAGCCTTTCCACCGGGTTGATGATCCAGTCCCTGCGCGAATACAGAACCGGATACGTTACGATCGACGGACGGAACATCCCCAATGCGCAGCTTGGCACACCGTACCCCCAGCTAATCAAGACCAGCGAAAAGGACTACCCGGCGCAGAAAGGCTATGCGGAGTTTCTCGAGAAGACGTTCGACAACAGGCACAAGAAGATGAGGCAGCTCGTGTCGTTTGTCTGCGGACAGGCAGATGGGCTCTACGGGGTGATCGACCATCTCGTCAACCACGGCGGGGAGAACAGCAATCTGAGGGGCGTGCCGCGCACGAGCCTCGGCGAAAAAGGAACGGTCGTTGTTGCCGCCGACCGCCTTCCCGGCGACAAATACAACCTCGAAATCGCCGACAACGGGGATGTTACGATCACCATGACGTACCAAGTCAGGAACAAGGTGACCAACTTGCTTGGGAATGACGGCATGTTCAATCCGCCGGATTTCAAGGGAACGTCCTACGACGGACTTGTCCTGGGCGAGACGAAGGTGACCGTCACGATGACGATCAAGAACGCCTCCGACGAGGAACTCGGCAACAAGACGCCAGAGTTCTCCATCGACGACATCAGGCAGGAAGATATTTTTGCACTTGAATGATATTTTCACCACAAAGAGGTAAAATTTAGTATAATATCATCGACGATGTAACCTTTTCGGATTTGGCGTGTATACAATGCAGAAAGGAAAAACCATGAGCATACAACTTGACACAACAAGACTCGCGGGCTCTATCCAGATGTCCGCGCCAGATCTTCCCGCGCCCACAGAACAGGGGAAGGCCCTCGCAGCGCTGCTCGGCGGGAAATCCGTAACGGTCACGGACGGATCGATGTCCGACCTCGAGGCGCTTGTCGCCAAGCTCAAGAGCGACAGCGAGCGCACGAGGTTCCTTATGCTGATGACGTCGCTTACTTCCATCGGACAGTCGCTGGACGAGGCGCAGAAATCCGCGCTCGAGTCGGGACTGGCGCTCGCGGAGAAGCTGGGCGAACTGGAGGGGAATCTCAAGGGCTACACGGACGATGCGTCCAAGACCAGAGGGGAAATGCTTATCCTGGAGGCGAAGATCGACCAGCTTAAAAAGATGATCGAGCAGGCCGTGAAGGACGGCAAGGATCACAACAAGATGGTGGAGGAGCAGAAGCTCGTGCGCGAGGAGCTTGTCGCCAAGGAAAAGACGATGGACGACATCCAGGGCAAGATAGCCAAGACGAAGAACGAGATAGCCGAAGTGAAGGGCAAGATATCGGCCATCGTGAATTCGGTCGGCGAGAACACGCTCAAGACGATCGCGAGCGAGCTTACGACGCTGACGCCCCAGGAGAAGGCGGAGAGCGCTGCGGAAGCGCGCAAGGAGGCGGAGAAACTCGCCGCGAACGATCCGCTCAACGCGATACGCGACTCGCTCGACAAGATCGAGCGCGAGCTCACCGACACGATCCAGCAGAACCGGATAGAAACGGTGTAAAATATGTAGAGCCGCAAAGAACGCATAGTTCGCAAAGGCTTTGTGTTCTTTGCGATCTTTGCGGCAGATAATCAAAAATTAAGATATATCTAAAACCACAAAAGGAGAGAAACATGGACAAGATAACCGAAGAGAAGATTGCTGCAGCCGCCAAGTCGTTTGCCAACGGAGCGACTCTCAAGGAAGTGCGCGGCATCACCAACGACGAGCTCGAGGCGGTCTACTCCCTCGGCTTCGGCTATTACACGACAGGCAAGTTCGAGGAAGCGCAGAAGCTCTTCGAGTTCCTTGTCCTCTTCGACCACCTGAGCACGAAGTACTGGTTCGCGCTCGGCGCGGTTCAGCAGGCCCAGAAGGACTACCAGAAGGCGATCGCCTCGTACGGATACTCCTCGTTCCTCGATCTCGAGAACCCGAAGCCGCAGCTGCACGCGGCGGAGTGCTATCTCGCGCTCGGCGACAAGGGGAACGCGGCGAGCGCGATAATGGCGCTCGAGCACTACTGCCCGGCGAACACGGACCTCGGACGCGAATACCGCGCCAAGGCCGCCGAGCTCCGCAAGGCGATCGGCGAGGATGAGTTTAAGGTTGAAGAATAGTTGAAAGTTGAATGGGTGAAAAAAGTTTGTAACCTTGTGCCGACTTAAGTGTATACAGGGCGAACAGGGCAACAACCACAAACATTCAGACTTTCAAAACAACAACGAAAGGATCCGACCAATGGCAGGAGAAATCAACAGCATTCCGGCGGGCAAGATGCCGAGCACGATAGACCAGACGGCCGATTTCGCGAAGGGGCTTGGCCTTTCCGACAAGGCGACCGAGACCATCAAGAATATCGCGGCGCTTCTCGGCGGACGCAACGTCAGCGTCAACACGAACCCGCGCGCCGACGGCGCCGAAACCGGCAGTCCGACTGGCTCTACGGGCGTTCCGGCCCTTGACAACCCCGCCGACATCAAGCAGCTCGAGCAGAACCTCGAGAAACTCCTCTCGTACATCCAGATGGACAACGAGGAGCGTCAGACGGCGATGGCCAAGGAGCGCATCGACATGCAGAAGGACGCACTCGACGCGGAGCGCAACAACCGCTCCGAGAAGATCGAGAAGTCCCTCAAGGACATGGACAAGGCGGCGAAGTCCCGTCTGGCGAGCAAGATCTTCGGCTGGCTGATGACGGCTCTCGCGGTCGTCGCGGCAGTAGTCGCGTGCGTCGCTACAGGCGGCCTCGCAGTCGGTCCGGTCATCGGCGCGGCGATCGCGATCGGGTGCCAGGTGCTCAACGAGACTGGCGTGATGGACAAGATCGTCGAAAAGCTCGCCAAGGGCCTTGAGAGCCTGGGGCTCAGCAAGCAGGCGTCGCAGATCCTCGCGCAGGTGCTCATCACCGTCGCGATTATGGCGGCCTCCCTCGGCGCCGGCCTCGCGGGCGGCGGCGCGTCGGCCGTCTCGAGCGTGGCCAAGGGCATCGCAGACACCGCGAAGGGTCTCAAGGTCACCGTCGAGACGATGGAGAAGATCCGTGCCGCCGTCGCGCTGACCATGACAATCGTCGGAATCGGCTCAGGCGTCGCAAGCGGCGTCGGAGCATACGACGCCTTCAAGGCCGGGATGTCGCAGGCCGACGTCTCTGAGACCGAGAAGTACATCACCGCGCTCAAGCAGCGCCTCGATGAGTGCGAAGAGGAACTCAATCAGATCCTCCAGATGCTCCAGCAGGCGATCTCGCAGGTGGCGGAGATGCTCTCGTCCGCGACAGACACGCAGACTGCAATCGCGAACAACATGGGCGCGATGGCGTAAGTTCGAAGTTTGAAGTTCGAAGTTTAAAGTTGAAAGGAGCCAGACAATGAGCCTTCAAGTAAATGGAAATGCAGGAGCGGTCAACTGGGACGCGCTCCTCAGCAAGCTCGGCGAGGTCACGAAGACCGAAGGCGCCGACGGCGTCGCGGGATCGACGAACGTCACGATCACCCGGACCGTGGACGGAGTCGAGACGCCGGTCACCATCAGGATACCGGACGACCTCGACATCCCCGAGACGGTGGACCAGGCGGCGATCGACTCGCTCTGCCAGAAGCTCGCGGCCGACACGAGCCTCAATCTCACCGAGGAGCAGATCAAGTTGTTCCACGACACGCTCAGCGAGACGCTCACCAAGACTCTCGCCGCGATGCCGAAGGACAGCGCGCAGAGCAATATTAGGCGCGCGATGTTCGACCTCTACAAGATGATGGCGCTTCTTGTCGAGGTCGCGCAGAAGCAACGCGACGCCACACGCGAGATGCGTCTCGCGGAGAATCTGGCCGTTCAGAAGAGCATCCTGGACCAGGCCGAAGCCCAGCGCACCGCCGCGATTACGGGCATGATAGCAGGCGCAATCTGCTGCGCGCTCCAGTCCGCCGCGACGTTCATCTCGCTCTACCAGCAGGCCAAGGCCTTCAATGCGCAGCTCGGAACGGAGAAGACGGCGGGGCTCGACGTCGCGGGCAAGAACGTGGACATGATGAAGGCGGCCAACAACCAGGGCAACGCCGACAAGCAGCTCGCCAAGGTGCAGCAGCAGATCGGAGGCAAGCCGTCCCTTACGAACGGCCACTCCGTCCAGAGCGAAGTCGAGAACAGCTTCACCGACAGCGTGGAGCTCCGTCAGGCGCAGGCGAAGTTCACCGACACGAAGAACGCGCTGCAGGACTCGATCGGCAAGCAGAACACGGCGGATGCGCTCGGCAGGAGCGCCGAAACCGTGACGTCCCAGGACGTGGCGGGTCTTGACGCTCCGGAGTTCGCCGACGTGAAGACGGCCGTCGCGAAGCTCGACGCCGCCAAAGCGGGCTACAACGCTGCGAAGGAGTCGGTGAACGCGATCCAGGGCCTCTCGGACGCCGACAAGCAGTTCTTCATCGAGAAGAGCTCCGTGCCATTCGAACAGCTGAGCATGGCCGACAAGTCGAAGTTGATGAACCTCAAGGCGTCCAATCCCCAGCTTTCGGCCATTGACATGGAGGGCGCCGCAGCGAAACTCGAGCAGGCCAAGGCCGACTTCAGGACGGCCTGCGACGGCGCGTACGCGAAATTCGCGGAGAAGACCGGCCGGCTGAAAGTCGATCTGGAAACGGCGAAGCAGAACCTTCGCGCCCAGATCAAGCTCGAGGTCCAGAAGTTCGAGAGCTCCTACGATTCCGCGCTGAAGGACTACAACGAGGCGATCAAGACCGGCTCGAAGGCCGATATCAAGGCCGCGGAGGCGAAGCTCGAGAAGGCGCAGAACCAACTCACCTACGCCCGGGCCTACGGCAACGCGAAGCTCATGCAGGAGGGACTCACCGACTCCAAGGCCCATCTTGCCGACGTCGAGGAGGCGAGAGGCAGGTACCTCTCCACGCAGCAGACGCGCGCGAACAGCGTTGACTACATCAACGCCAGCAACACGATCACAAAGGCGCAGGCGTACAACAGCCTGATCGCGGCGATCGGCGGCTTCGGGCAGAACTTCGTGCAGAACTGGTCGCAGCTCCTCAACGCGGAGGCGACGAAGATGGGCGCGCAGCAGAAGAAGTCCGAGGAGGAACTCGACCAGACGAAGGACCTCTTCAACCAGGCCGAGGAGCTTGTGAACAACGTCGTCCAGCTGATGAATGCAGTCCGCCAGGCGGAAATGCAGTCGATGCGCGACGCGATCCAGGCGTAGCAAGACAGGGGGGCGGCGGCATCCCTCGGGATGCCGCCGACTTTTTTTAGACAATGCGCCACATGAGCGGGCCTTTTCGACCTTCCATCGTCCGTCAGACAGCAACCCCTCGTCCGCGCTCCAACCGTCCTTGTCCTGTTCCATTCGCACACATCCGTCCGTCCAACCGCTACCCAACCATCCCACAACCATCCCGTCTTGATCCATCCAACCCAACCATTTCTTCAACCACGCCCCAACCATACTAAATAGCGCGGCAGATGTGCCGCCGCCGCGCCGCCCGACGGCTCGCGGGGCTCTCGTCCGGCTCCAGGCTCGCGACGGCTCTCGCACATCAGACAAATAACCTTACTCAGTCTGCCGTGCCTCGGCGTCTATCACTGGTTGCGTACGCAAGACTCTCTTACGCCTGCGACCTTCCGCCTACCTCACCCGCGACCATCGGCTCGGCGCGGCTCTATCCCCCGCTACGACGCAGGAATACCGCTTTTACTCAACAACCACGCTCCAACCATCCTTCGGGTCGAATACAAGAACGACACGATTTCGACTAAACCTTCCTACATCTCTGATTCGCCAACTCCAACCGATACTCAAAAACAATTCAATCGCAACCAAAAGATGCGAAGTGTGCTCGGCATAAACTACATTCACTACAATTTGCTGTTGAGTTGCGGAGTGTGATTTGGTATCATACCCCGCATGAAAATTTATGGATGTTGGGCGCTTTCTCTTTGCATGTTCTGGTGTCTCGCCGTGTGTGGGGCGGGGATGGATCTTCAGCGGGAGATCGACGCGGCGGCGGAGCGCGGCGGCGGAGTCGTGCGCGTTGCGACGGGCGAGCTAGAGGTACGCCCGTTTGTCCTTAGGAGCAATGTCACGCTTGAACTTGCGGAAGGTGCGGTTCTTCTTGCGAGCACGAACATAGCTGACTACGCGGCGGCTCTTGGGGAGCGCTGCTTCGTCGGCGCGGAGGGCACTACGAACATCGCGATTGTCGGTCGTGGTGTCATCGACGGACGCGGCGCGGTGTTCCGCGAGATAGACGGGCTAAAAGGCGAGAGCCAGCCGCAGGCGCTTCCTGTGCTGATGCGATTTACGCGGTGCCGCGATCTTCGACTTGAGGGCTTTACGTATCGCCGCGGCGCGGCCTGGGGATGCCATCTCAGGAACTGCGACGGCGTCGTTGTGCGCGGGGTAAAGTGCTTCAACCACGTGAACAATACGAACGACGGCATAGACATCGAGTCCGCGAACGTGATGATCGAGGACTGCGACATCGATGCGGACGATGACGCGATTGCGTTCAAGACCGAGAGCGACAAGTCGTTCGCCGTGACGAATGTGACTGTCCGCAACTGCCGTCTTGCAAGCTGTTGCAACGCGGTCAAGTTCGGCACAGGCAGCTATGCTGACTTCCGCGACGTCACGATAGAGGATTGCTCGTTCGTCCGTGCGAAGGGCAATCACCGTTTCAGCTGGTGGAAGTCGATTCCGGGCGTCACGAATCGCATTTGCGGTATCGCGGCACTTGCGCTTGAAGTCGTTGACGGCGGGCGGATGGACAACATCGTGGTGCGCAACATCGAGATGGACGGATATCAGACGCCGATATTCGTCCGGCTTGCAAGACGGCGAGATCCCCCTGCGGGCGCGGAGACGTATCTAAGGAACGTGCTGATAGAGAATTTTCGCGGCGTTGCCGACAGTCGCATAGCGTCGTCCATAACCGGCGTTCCTGGCTTGCGCCCGCGCGGGATAACGCTGAGGAATGTCTCGCTTGTCGTTCCTGGTGGCGGAACGGAGGCGGATGCGGCGGCCCAAGTGCCGGAAATGGAATGCGCCTACCCGGAGTCGTTCATGTTCGACAAGATGCCGCTTCCGGCGTATGGGTTCTATGTTAGGCATGCCGACGGCGTCGTTTTCGAAAATGTCGATGTGAAGTCGGCCTCGCCAGACGCCCGCAAACCGTTCGTCTTCGATGACGTCAACTGACAGGTTGATTTGGTATAATATGCGGCATGAAAGGTGAAGAAAGGGCGAGGGCTGTGCGCCCCGGTGAAATTCCGTTCAAGGTCGAACGCTCTGCGGCGGGAAGTCTCTCGAAGCAAATGACCGACGGACTCAGGGAGGCAATCGTCTCGGGGCACTACAAGCCGGGCTGCGTTCTGCCGACGATCCTTGAGTGGTCGAAGCTTCTCGACGTCTCGATTCGCGTTCCAGAGGCCGCCGTCGCCGCGCTTGCAAAGGAGGGGCTGATCACCGTTCAGAAGCGTATCGGCTGCGTTGTGAACCCGAGGCGGCAGAACGTGTGGAACGGGCGCGTTCTCGTTGTCGTTCCCGATGGTGACCACGTATACTACCAGAATGTACTCGTCGGCAGGATTCGCGCCCGCGTGTGCGAGGCCGGGTACATGTTCTCTCAGGTGACAGTCGTGAAGAAGGGGAACGGGCGCTACGACTTCAGGCAGCTCGCCCACGAGTTGAAGTCGCGCCCGGATTTCACGCTCCTTGTTGAGAACAGGCCGGAGATCGAGCGGCTTCTTTCGAAGTCCGGTGTCGCGTTTGGCGTATTTGGGAAGGATCGCTGTGCGCTTTCGGGGTGCGTGGCGAACTTCCGCCGCAACAACGACGCGGCGGTTCCCGATATCGTCGCTCACTGTGAGAGGGCTGGCGTCAGGCGCGTACTCCAGGTGACTAAGGAAACTGGCGGGCACTTCGACGCAGTGCCGCAGCTTGAGAAGTTCGGATTCGAGGCGGAGGAATGGCAGACGCCGGTAATGTTCGAGTGCGGACGCGCCGAAGGAACCGAGCGCGGCGCATTCGCCGCGTTCCGTGGGCGCTTTGCGAAGGAAGGCCGCAAGTGGCTGCCGGACCTTCTTGTTTTCACCGACGATTTCGTCGCCTCCGGTGCGCTCATCGCCATGCTGATGGAGGGCGTCAGAATTCCCGAAGACGTCAAGGTTATCTCGCTCGCCAACAAGGGAATAGGCCCCGTATATCCGGTAACGCTCACGCGCGTGGAAAACGATCCCGTGCGCCACGGCGAGATGCTGGCCGAGGCAGTCGCGCGTTTTCTCTCCGGGCGCAAGATGCGCGACGGCGAGCTGGCGCCTGAGTATATCGTCGGCGAGTCGTTTCCATGAGGCGACTCGCGGTTCCTCTCGTTGGCGCGTTTGCGTCAGGCATGGTGCCTGGGCTTGTTGCCGCAGCGCTTGCGTTTCTTCCGACGGGTGATGCAGCGAAATCCACTTTCGTCTCTGCCGCGATGTGCGGAATGATTGCGGCGTCTATCGCAGGTGGATTTCTCGCAGATCGGCTGGGGCGCGTTCGCGCCATGCGTCTCGCCGGATGGATCGCGCTTCTTGCGACGCCGTTCCTCTGTGTGTCGCAGCTGTTCTTTGCGTTCGCGTTTGCCGGTCGCTTCGTGCAGGGCTTTGGGCTCGGACTCTTTTCTGTGCTTTTGCCGCTCTACATCGCCGAGACGCAGCCAGACGGTCGACGCGGAAGGGTGACGGCGTTCTATCAGTTCTCCAACTCCCTTGGCGGCATAGTAGGCGCACTCTGCGGCTTTGCCGTTGCTGGCGCTGGGTTGTCGCAGTCGGTGGCATGGCGATTGGACGTGTTGATGGTCGCACCGATTCTGGTGGTTTTTCTTATAGGAAGCCATTGGCTCAAGGAAGAAGAATTGGTAGGGGCGTGTCTCCGACGCGCCCGCTCGCCACTACCGGTAGGGGCATGCGTCCCGCATGCCCGCAAGCTTGCCCTTGCGATGGTTGTCCTTGCCCTCACTTCGGCCACTGGCATTGGCTCGGTGATGCACTACTCTGTGACTATGATGACAGAGGCTGGTCTGACGGGATCGAGTGCAAACGCGGCAGATGCAGTGATGCGCGTATGCGGTCTTGTTGCCGCGCTTCTCTCGGCTGTGTTCATCGACAGACACGGGAGGGCGTTTGTCCTGAAAATCGGGACGGCGGGATCTGCCGTATCCCTTTTTGCCGCGGGAGGCCTGTTTTTCGGGCTTAAAACGGGGTCTGTCCCCACGTTTGCGGGGTCTATCCCTATTGCGGGGCTTGGTGTTGCGGTGCTTCTCTGCCTGTTTGTGGCGTTCTTCTCGTTTGGCCCGGGGGTCTGCGTGTGGGTTGTTGCGGCAGAACTACTCCCCGCGTCCGTCCGTGCGAAGGGGATGTCGTTTGCGCTTCTCGGCAACCAGATCGTGACGGCGGCAATAGCGTCCGTATTCCTCCCCGTTGCCTCGCGCTTCGGCTACGCGCCGCTTTTCTTCGCCTTTGCCCTTGCCGCCGCCATGTATTTCGCGCTTGCGGCTCGGCGGCTATATGCTGGCAATTGAAATTCTGGCGAGGTCTGCCTTTATAGTCGCGTCCGACGGTGGATCGGGTATTAGGAATTCGACGGCCTCTGTATAATCAATATCGTCGAAAAATGAGAGTTGCGCCCGGAAGAGTTTTTCAGAAAACAGTTCGCCGAATATGGATGATGCCTTTGCGGATATTTCCGCGATGGAGAAGTGTTTGGTCAGGAGAAAATACAAATCTACATAGTCTTTCCATTTTGACCGCCGTCCCAGAGCGTATGCTTTCATTGCTGCAAGGGTCAAGAGCGACGGCAAGCGAAAGATGTTCTCGAACGAGCATTCTGGGACTATCGGAAATGGGTATTGGAAGAAGGTCAGCTTCACGCCGTTTACAAGCAAGTTCATCTGCTCATAGACTCGCCGCGTGACTTGGTGCGTGAAACCTCCGGCAGATATCTTCTCAAGGTTCTTCTTGTGGTTTATTGCGGTCTCCTTGAACATGTCGAAATCCACAGATCGGCGATGCCCGATGTGCAGCGCGATGGCGGTGCCGCCAACAAGATAGTATTCTCTTTTGAATTGCTTCATCAGCGGAAGCAATTCTCGTTGGGAGGTATTTAGTATCTCGTCATGCATAGGGTTGGAGAACGAGAGAGAAGAAATTTCGAATCTCGGGATAGTAGTTTCCCGCTTTCCTTCCGGTTGCGGAGAAAAAGACCTTGGCAAGTCGTTTCGGGGTCATTATACGCCTCAGCTCGCGGAAGTCGTCGAGCGTTCCGTAGTTGAGCGTGGTTTCCACGAGCAGGTCGTCGCTAATGGACTGCTTCGCCTGTTCCGGCGTGTACCAGAATAGGTTGCTGTGTTTTTTAATGAAGTCTTGCCTGCTGGATATCATAATTCATAAATATTATACCAAATATCACACATCGACTGCAAGGCTTTCGCCAATCTCATAAACTATAAAAACTACATATTTCCTGTTGCGCTTGGGGAAAAGGTGTGGTATAATGCTTCCAAAACTTGGGAAAGGAATGTCTATGGAACGAAAAACCATGAAGCCGCTGCGCGCTGCCGCGCTCGCGGCGTGTGCGTCGTTGGCGGTTGTCGCAGTTGCGGCGAAGGCCGAGGACGCGACGACAGTTCCGAATATCGAAAGCGGCAGGAACGATGTTCTTGTTCAGATCGCGGCCTTGCCGGTCGCATGCGGAGAATCGCGGACGGTTGAGGGACGCGCTGCGTCGCTTTTGCCGAATGGCAGGAAGTTCAAGCTTGTCTGGAATGACGAATTTGACGGCACGGCGCTCGACGAATCGAAGTGGAGTTATCGTACCAATTTCTGGGGGCGGCGGGCGTATTGGTTCGCAGAGCCGGAGGATAACGCCGTTGAGGTTAAGGACGGGCTTCTTCATTTGAAGCTGAAGAAGAGGCCAGATGGGCAGTTTGTCTCGCCGCAGCTTCAGACAGGCGGGTTGGTCTGGGATATTCCGCATGATCCGAATCCTTCCGGCTTGTGGCCGCTTCCTAAGCGCGAAAAGCCGAAGTTCGTCCACAAGTACGGCTACTACGAATGCCGCTGCCGCCTTCAGAGAATGCCGGGCTGGTGGTCGGCGTTCTGGATGCAGAGCGAACAGCAGGGATGCACGCTTGATTCCGCCATAAGCGGAATCGAGCACGACATCATGGAGTCGTTCGATCCCGGCCAGGTGATTGTAGCCGCGTTCCACAGGAATGGCTATGGACCGGACTATAGGGGCTTCCACATTCCCTCTGCATACGACGAGGATCCAAAGCCCGGGCGAAAGTTCACTCTTGCGGTCGATGTCGAAGGCTTCCACACCTTCGGGCTTCTCTGGGAGCCTGACGGCTATTCGGTCTATGTCGATGGGCGGCTTCGTGGGCGCAACAAATCGGCGGTCTCGCACGTTCCGGAATTTGTCCTTCTCTCGACCGAGGCGATGTGGTACCGCAATGACCACATGACTGGGAAAGGAGTTCCTGGGCTTGAAGCGGCGGTTCTGGCAGGTGACGATTTCGTCGTGGACTATGTTCGCGTATATGACGTCGTCGAGTAGCGCAGCACCAAAAGGTCGTGGAATACTGTCTGAAACAACTCATAAAAGGAAAGATGACCATGAAAACTAGAGAAGTCTCAAACCTCGGTCGCGGCGCGTTGCGCCTGCGCTCCGTTGTAGTTTGCCTAAGTGCGCTTTTTGCGTCGATGACGGCGCTTGCGGATGAGACGATTTCTGCAAGTGTCACACTTGACGCAGATAGGGCGGTTTCCGGTGTGCTGACCGTTGACAGTGGTGTTGTTGTCGATCTCGCCGGTCACAGGCTTACGGCCGGTGGACTCGCTGGCGCTGGCGAAATCACCGACAGTTCTTCAGGCGCAGTTACTGGCGAACTGTGGATGGTCGTCTCTGGGACTACTGCAAACAGCACCGTCGCCCTGTCCGGCAATTTGAAGTTTGTGTTGGACGGTGGCGGGACGTTCACTGCCTCAAAAACGGGACAAACCTACACTGGCGGTACGGTTGTGACGAATGGCACGCTCAAGTGCGGCGTCACGACAAGCAATACGCCGTTCGGTGCGCAAAACACGGAAGTGACCATCCTCGACAACGGGGTGTTCGAATGCAACGGGTATGATAACACGAAGTATCTTTTCGTAATGGCCGGCGGACAGCTCAAAAGTTCGGCAAAAGTCGAGGGGCAGTCAAACATATCATACACCTACACCATCAGAACTAGCAAACTTTCCAAAGTTAGGCTTGTGAAGGATTCGTCTTTCTACTTCGTGCATGACTATGGGTTGAACAATTGGGGAGAATCTGAACTCGACCTTGGAGGACACACGTTGACGGTGACCCTCGAAAACGGGCGGACTTTCCAACTGTATCAAACGACAGTGAAAAACGGAACGCTTGACGTCAGAATGAAAAACAACGCCACACAATATGGCATTCTCTGCATAAGGGGGAAAAATGTTCCCTATGCTTTGGACGCGACAAACTGCACTATCCGCTTGGATGGCTCGTTTTCCACCTATCGTACGCAGACAGGCTACCCCCCGATTGTAAGAGTTGGCAACTTTGAGGACGTGTCTAGTCGATATTATACTGTTGGAGTCCGTAATGCTGCCATCCAGGTCTTTGGAACATACAAGCCCACTTCGGCATACTTCACTGGTTGCGTCATGGAGGATGGCTCGGCGCTCGACCTTTCTGGTAAGTCGGGGGTCTGGTCCACGACGTCCGCTGCAACGTATAATAACACGGTCACATTTGCTGACAACGCCACCGTCGCCGTGAAACTTGGCAACCGACACGTCTCTTCGGGAACGCAGGTCATCTCATGGGGCGAGCAGCCTTCTAACCTCGCCTCGCTGAAGTTCGTGCGTGGGGACTCTGATCGCAGCTATTCCGTCATCAAGCGAGATGATGGTGTATATGTGGAGCAGGGGTTTGTCATTGTTGTGCAGTAGGGTTTGACCATGTGCGTAAGAGCGGTTGTTTGCTTCGGTGCGTTCGCGGCAATCGCGCATGTCGTGGCGGCGTCGGCATACGTGGTCGTTCCCCGCCCAGACCTAATTGCCAAGGCGCGCGTAGGTGAACTTGCCGAGGCGCGCGTCTCGTGGTGGGGGTTCGATCCGGAAGACTCCACGGCGTTTCTACAATCCGCGCTCTCTTCCGGAATACGGCGCATCGTCATCGACAAAATGGAGTCGCCTTGGATTTCGAGGCCGCTACGCGGTGCCTCGAACCAGACGATCGTCTTCGAGCCCGGTGCGGAGATTGTAGCCAGGAAGGGCGAGTTCCTCGATAGCGGCTCCTGTCTGCTCACCTATTTTCGTGCGAAAAATGTGACGCTGCGCGGTAGCGAAGGGGCTGGTCTGCGCATGAATCGTTGGGACTACCACGCCGCACCGTACCCCAGGGGTGAGTGGCGTCATGCGCTGAGCCTACGCTCCTGCTCTGACTTTACGATTGAAGGTATGTCAATCTCCGAGTCCGGTGGCGATGGCATATACGTAGGCGTGGACGAAAAAAGCAAAGAACCCAACCGGAACATTGTCGTGCGCGACTGCACTCTCGACAAGAACTACCGGCAGGGCATCAGCGTCATTTCGGCCGATGGTTTCCTTGTTGAGCGGACGTCAATGAACAACACGAAGGGGACATGGCCTTCTGCCGGGATCGACTTCGAGCCGAACCACTCGTGGGAGGTCGTGACCAACTGCGTCATGCGCGACTGCGTGTGCGAGGGTAACGCTGGGTCCGGCATCGATGTGGCGCTTGGACCGCTCGGTCCCACTTCGCCGCCCATTTCCGTTTCTGTCGTCAATTGCAGATTTTCCGGCAATGTCCGCGGATTTAGGTTTTCCAACCCCTTTGTGGGAGCCAATCACCTGCCTCGCGGCGGGCTTGTCACGATGACGAACTGCCTCTTTTCAGCAAACAAGATGGGCGTTCAGGTTCTCAACAAGCCTTTATCGTCGGTGCGGCTTGAGTTCCATGACTGCGCGATCCGCGACTGCTGTTCCGCCGTTTCATTGCTGTCGCGCGATGAGCCAATTGACGGCATTTTCTTCGATGGCATGACAGTCGACTTTGACTCGGCGCGACAGTGGATAACCCGCCAGGACTGCTCGTGGCGTCCGTCTGGCGTCCGTGATATTTCGGGAAGGGTGACTTTCCGCGACGTCAGCGGCGAGTGGACGCTCGTTCTTGGCGAGGACTGGCGCAGGTTGTATTTCGGCGAACCATCGCCGGATGTTCATAGCGTCTTTGTTCCCTTCGAACCGGTCTGTGTTGTCGTCCATGACGATGCGCCAGGAGAAACTAGGCCGCTTGCGCCGTTCAGGGTCCGCGGCGCCGCCAACTACTTGTTCCACACGGACGGGGCGTGCAAGGTGGTTTTCGGAAGCCGCATTGTATCGCTTGGCCACGGGGCTAAGGGCTTTTCCGTGAAGGCCATGAAGGACGGCCATAAGATTGCCGAAGGCACACTGCCCGCGCCGAATGGTGAAATAGTGGTCGATATTCAAGAAGAGGGCTTTTACCAACTTTCAGTCTCGGGACGTTTTGCCTTCGTCCTGTCATCCGCGAACGTCCCGACTGCATTATACCTGCCTGAAACTGGGCAGAGTTTCATTGCTGGCGGTGCGGAAGGATTTTTCCTCGTTCCTCAGGGATGCCGTTTTGTCATTGTTGCGGAAGGGCAGGGCGATGAACGCTGTGCTGTCCGCGTCTCGTCCTTCGACGGCTCGACAATGTGGAACGAGGATAAGATAAGCGAGCAGAGTGGATGGGTGTCTCCGCAGGGTGCAGAAGGTGGGATGTGGACGTTGAAGACCTCTCGTCCATCTGTCGGGAAATTTGAAGATCACATGGTCGCCATACGTGGCATTCAGCCAGTTCTGTTTCTCGATTCATGCAGGTTCTGGAGCAAGGGGAAATGAAATTAGAGGGAGGCGGTGCGCGTCTGTGTGCAGTTGGTTCATAGGCATTCTGTCTGCGGCGTGGATCGTTGCGCCGAAATGCGAGAGTTCGGCCCTTGCGAAAGACTTCATTGTCACTGGAAAGGTGGAGTCGGCATCGCTTCGCATAGCCGCGCCTGGATTCTATGAGGCGTTGCTTGATGGCCGACGGATTGGAGATGCAGTTCTCGATCCTGCGCCTACGGACTATACGAAGCGCGTTTACTTTCGAGAATATCCACTTGCCATTGAAAGTGGTAGGCATAATTTGACAGTTTTGCTTGGACACGGATGGTATGACCAGCGGACGATTTCGGCGTGGCATAATCACCTGGACAAATGGCGTTGTCAACCATGCCTGTGGGCTGAGATAGAGGTCGTGTTCGCAGACGGTTCGCGGCGCACTGTCGGAACTGATGGGACATGGCGCGTTGCGCAAAGTCCGATAGTATGGGATGACTTTCGAGAAGGCGAAATAATAGATCCGGGATTTGTGCTGCCGCGAAGTCATACTGGAGGGAGGGCTGTCGAGGTGAAAGGGCCGTCGGGAAAGCTTGTAAAGGCAGATTTCCCGCCATCAAGAGTTGTGCGCCTTGTTGAGCCGGTTCGTGTATGGCGTCCTGTCGCGGGAGGGTGGATGTTCGACTTTGGGGAAGATGTAGCAGGTTGGGCGAGAATCTCGCTAAGCGGGGGCAAGCGCGGGGATGTCGTTACGATACGCTACGACGAGAGGGTTTCTCCTGGTGGCGAGCCGGCAGTCCGCATCGAACGGAAAGACGTGCCTCGCTTTGGCAGCAAGCTGATATGGCCTGAAAATGCTCGCGCCATCGATTGCTTCAATTTTGCGCATGGATCGACTAACGTCATTTCTGGTGGCGCGATGCAGCAGGATCGGTTTGTGCTTTCCGGCAGCGGATCCGATGTTTACGAGCCCCGCTTCACATACAAGGGCTTTCGGTATGTATGGGTAAGTGGAATTGAAGATCAGCCCAACGCCGTTGCCTGTGAAGTGCATACTGACTTTGCAAAGATCGGGTCTTTCGAGTGTTCCGACAAAGACTTCAACGCGCTTATGAAGATGGTAGATCGCGCGTACAAGGCCAATTTCACGGATGGCGTACCGACTGACTGCCCCCACCGCGAAAAGAATGGCTGGACTGCCGATGCGCAGATTGCAAGCGAGTTTGCGCAGTATGCCTACGAGAACACGGCGGCATACGTCAAGTGGTGCAGCGACCTTGCAGATGCGCAACGCGAAGACGGGAACATCCCAGGCGTTGTGCCGACTGGCGGCTGGGGTTATGAAGAGAAGACTGGCGGCCTTGGCTACGGGCCGGTATGGGGCGGTGCCGTGGCGGTAGTGCCATGGAATCTCTATGTCTATCGTGGCAATACAAATGGGCTTGGGGCTTGCTACGAAACAATGCGGCGTTTTGCGGATTATGAACAATCCCATCTTGGCAAGAACGGCATGGTGTGTCACGGTCTGGGCGACTGGATTCCGACAAATGGCAGCTATTGTGGCGATGATGCTTTTGTTGACGTCGATTTCGTCGGAACGGCCTATCATTACGCCGTCTTGAGGATTGTTGCGGAATCGGCGCGAGTTAAGGGATTGCGCGCGGATGCGGCGCGGTATGATGCATTGGCACAGAAGGCCAAGGAGCAGTTTAACGCCGTCCATTGCCATGGTAACGGAGTCTATGGCAAAGGGCGTCAGACTGAATCTGCGGTTGCGCTGAACTTCGGACTCGTGTCCGATGCGGAACGGACTGAGGTTTGCAAAAGACTTGTCGCGGCAGTTCATAGGGCGGGAGACAGATTTGACGGAGGTCTTGTAGGATCCAAGCACGTATTTCGGGCGCTGAGCCGTATGGGGAGAAGTGACCTTGCTTTCAAGATGCTAAAGGCGAAAGGATCCCCTGGTTTCATGCATATGAAAGACTCTGGCGGCACGGCGCTTTGGGAGGACTGGTGGACTGGCGCCTCACGCAACCACATTATGTTTGGCGACTTTGCATGTTGGGCATACCAGTATCTCGGCGGCATTCGACTTGAGGAAAGGGAAGGGTCAACTGCAGCCGTTCCAATTCCGGTAAAACCTGGTTTTCAACATGTTGTCATTGCGCCGGACTGCATTGATGCACTTGATTGGGTTAAGTGTTCTGTCGAGACTCCTCGCGGCAAGATTTCGAGTGAATGGCAGCGAAGTGGGAACGAAATCGAATTGAAGGTGTCGATTCCTTCCGAGACTGTCGCGAGGGTTGTATTGCCGTTTCCCGACAAAGCGGGATTGCACGAACACATTCTTCATTCGGGAGGCGAGTATGTGTTCCGCCTTGCTGGTGTAGTTCTTGCGAGCCAACAGTCCGGAAAGCCCCTTACGATGGGCCATAGGATGGGGTTACAGGAACTTATGGCGGCAGTTCCGGATGGCAAAGGCAATAAGACATTTAAAAGCAAGGAGGTGGCGAAATGAGAAACAGAATGGCGATGGCGGCGGTCCTGGCCGCGCTGGCATCTGGTGCATGGGCAGAAGCTCCGAAGCGGGGCGTGCCTTCCGGGTGCGATCCGTCTGTCGTGAGCGAGGATTACTGGAACATCTGGAACGCCGAAGAGCAGGCGCGTATCGACGCCGACATCGAGGCGAATCGAAAGGCTGACGGCGAGTTTGAGGTTGATGCCCCGGCGGGCGCAGTCGTTCATGTAGAGCAGATGTCGCACGATTTCCGCTTCGGTGCCCACATCTTCAACTTCAACCAGCTTGGCTCGAAGGAATGCAACGCAGCATACAAGGCGAGCTATGGTGCCGGAGGCCTTTTCAACCAGGCGACGGTATCGTTCTATTGGATCGACCACGAGCCGACTCCGGGCGCATTCCGCTTCGGCGGCGACTACTCCGACACAGAGCGCTATTGGAATGCGCTTACGCGTGACGAGGCGATGCGCGAACGTTACTGGCGCCGCCCGGCACCCGGCCCTGTCATTGACTTCTTGAAGTCGAAGGACATTGCGATACACGGCCATATTCTCGTCTGGGGCAATGCCAAGCCGTACTGGATATATGACTGGTATTGCCCAGAAAACGAAAAACGCGTCGTAGACGAGATTGGCATCCCGCGCCGTTCTGCGCATCTCGGCTGGGAACCATGCGGTCAGAACTGGCGTTTTGGCTACATGGGCAAGTGGGTGAAGGAGTGGTGTAGCGCCTATCCGAAGATGATGAAGAGCGGTCTCGACGAAAGCGCATTCGCTGCCAAGATTCCCGTCTTCACGGCTAACATGCGACGTCTCTTCCGCAAGCGAGTATTTGACGTGGCGAGAGCGTTCGGAGATGTCGTGGATTCTTGGGACGTGGTGAACGAGAGTGTGCAGGACTGGGTTCGCTACCGCAAGTCGCAGACCGGTCTGCCAGTCTGGTTTAGCAGTTACGGATTGATGCCGGGCGACTATCCGCTCCATGCGCTTCTCGATGCGAAGGAGGCATTTCCCGCCTCGGCGCGTCTCGCCATCAACGACTATAAGATCAACGAGTCGTTTTTGGAACAGGTAAGGCAACTTTGCGACGCAGGCACGCGCATCGATCTCGTGGGTTGCCAGATGCACATCTTTAACACCAATGACTGCATGCGTCTTGCCAACGGTGCAACGGATGTTAACTGGGTAGGAACGCCGCAGGCTATACGCGCCCGTCTCGACATGATGGCGCACACGGGCCGCCCGATACACGTGTCAGAGGTTACGATAGCCGCACCTGGCGTGGACGCGAAGAGTCGCGACATCCAGGCGATTCTCGTGCGCAACATCTATCGGGCGTGGTTTTCACATCCGGCCACGACGGGCATCACGTGGTGGAACACTGTCGATGGCGCGGGAGTGGCGGGCGAACCGCTGGTTTCTGGTCTCTTCGCGCGCGACATGGAGAAGAAGCCCGCCTATCTGGCGCTTGACGAACTCATCAACCACGAATGGCATACGACATGCGAGGTGAAAGCGGAAGAAAACGGCATTGTCCGATTCCGCGGGTTCCGGGGCCGCTATTGCCTGACGTGGAAAGCGACTGACGGCTCAAAACGGACGAAGATGGTTGAGGTAAAGTGATTTTTGCTATAATTCATGACAAAACCCTAGGGGTGCGGTGAGGGACCCTAGTGATACGCTCGATGTGATACGTTCAAGTTGCTTTTGAAAGCGGCGGGCCCCGAGAAACGCTGATTTTTCAGAACCCGTGGGGACAAGCCTCACGAAACGCTTGTAAACCACCTCTTTGAGTATTCTGAAGTCTGAAACACGGAGGATGGGGCGAACAAGGATACAGAAAGGAAATTGAGAAATGAGAACGCTATGCGGAACAATTCTCGCGGCGGCGATTTGTGCCTGTAGTCCGTCGTTTGCCAAGGTGCCGTGTTTGGCGCCAGATTCTGACGACTGGGGGAGTTCGAGGTGGATTGTCCATCCCAGCGAACACGACGGGGCGTATGAAAAGGGAGAATGCGCGTTTGCCGGATCTTACCGTTTTCGCCGGAGGTTCACGGTCCCTGCCGGCAAGACTGTCGTCCGTGCGGTGGCTTCCGTCTGCGGGCTCGGCGCATACCGGCTTTACCTGAAT
The DNA here is from genome assembly GCA_902780865.1 of uncultured bacterium. GTDB lineage: Bacteria > Verrucomicrobiota > Kiritimatiellia > RFP12 > UBA1067 > UBA1067. The sequence continues at coordinate 17,987 of CACZHC010000007.1, read as the reverse complement.
GGAGCGTGCGCCGACAGGTCGTATCTGTCGCCGGGCTGGAGCGAATATCTCGACAAGATCCGCTATGACAGGATCGACGTCACGAAACTGGTAACGGAGGGGACGAATGTAGTAGGGGTGCAGCTTGCTCCCGGATACGGGCCTGATTGGCGGGACTACGACTCTGCATGGCGAGCCCCGCAGAGGGCGCGGCTTCACTTGGCGGTCTACTACTCCGACGGTTGCGCCGAGTTGGTAGATACCGACTCTTCCTGGGAGGCGGGCATTGCCGCAGATGTCGTGCGCACCAGCATATACTGCGGAGAGCGAAGGGATCTTCGGCTGCGTGACGACGACTGGGAGCAAAAAGGGTCAGACCTGATTGCCACAGTAAATTACCACAGTAAATAAACATGGCAGCAACAAACAGAATGAAGATTGGCATGGGTCAGAGCGTCGCGGCAAATCTGCCGCGTTTCCGTCTTGTTTCTCCGCCGCAAAAGTTTTTTACGATTTAAGATTAGATTTAAGAATTGAACATTTGTCTTTTCTTCGAGGGTACGGGTCAGGGCGTCGCGGGCAAGGTAACGAACGTGACGCGGCTACGCGACATCTGCGTGGACGATGTGCGGCAAAAGCTCCACCTTGAAGCCGGCCCTGGGACTCGCTTGGGTTCGTACCTCTGCGGCAAGATTGCCGGTTCCGACTGGCAGGCCATCTTTCGCGACGCGCGGCGGTGGTTCGAGGCGAACTACGAGACGCTGCCGAAAGATGGCATAGCGACGAAAGTTTTCCTCTTCGGCTTTTCACGCGGCGCTCTCATTGCGCGGCACTTCGCGGCGTGGCTCGACAAGCTTTGCGTCGAGGTTGACTATCTTGGATTGTGGGACACAGTTGACGCTACCATCGGGCTGGATGTCGCGGCAGATTGTCCGCGCAATGTCAAGAAGGCGCGGCATGCCGTTTCGCGTGACGAGACGCGGAAGTTCTTTCAGTATGTCCCGCTCAAAGGCGACAAAGGGCAGGTTGTTGAAATGCTTTTCCCCGGCAGCCATAGCGATGTCGGCGGACTTTACGACGACAATCACCTTGTCGCCGACCTTGCTCTCGCATGGATCGCGGCAGGGGCGAAGCGAGAGGGACTGCGTCTCAGGCGCGCCTCCCGCCTCTCGCAAAAGCTCGACTCCACAGCCGTCGTTCTCCACGACCCCCATGGTGAATCCTCCAATCTCTGGGGCGCGTTCGACCGCGCCCGCCGCACTCTCCCCCGAATCAGACTGCACTTCGCGTGTAAAGGACTTTGATGCGCGGCAGTTCTGCCGCGCTGTTTTGCGGTTGAAGTTGGAGAATCACGAATATGGATGGTTGAGTCGAAATCGTTCTTGGATTCGACACGAAGGATGGTTGAGTCGTGGTTGGGTTATGGTTGGAGTGGTTGTTGGATGGTTGGGGAAATGGTTGTGTAGCGGTTGGAAGGATGGATGAATGGCGGATGGGACATGGAGGAGGTGGTCGGAGCGTGGACGAGGGGTTGCTGTCTGACGGACGATGGAAGGTCGAAAAGGCCCGCTCATGTGGCGCATTGTCTAAAAAATGTCGGTCCCGACTTTTTTGTATGGATTTCCGCTGAAAGAGTATGCTATAATACGAGCCGAAAGCTGAAGCTGTGACTGGAGGTGCGGCAGTATGGCAAACATGATCGAGCAAAATCCGATAGCAGGAGCGTCCGTCTACGGCGTGGAGCAGTACTCCTACACCGTGAACGGCGTCGCCGGCAAGGACTATGCCGCCGCTCTTTCCGCCGCATCGTTCAAGGAGGCCGTGGCGATCGAGAAGGCGCTCAGCGCATACTCCGAGGTCGTCCGCCAGCGCATGCGCAAGCTCGATGATCTCGGCACGGTGATGGCCATCCTGAACGAGGCCTACGCCACGCTCAAGACCAAGGAACAGGAGAGCGGCGACACCACGGCCAACATGCCGTCTCTCGCAGACGCCAAGGCGACTGCGGCGAAATACGGCGTGTCCATCAGCATAACGGAAATTGACCTCGGGGGACTTGGCGTAAAGCTGTGCTACACGACTCGCCGTGACCTGATGAACGCGCAGAACGCGGTGCAGTATGCGATCGACAAGGAGGACAACGAGCTAAAGCAGGACACGGTTTCGCTGAACTCGTATGTCTCCAAGCGAGACAATTCCTTCTCCACTGCGTCGAAGCTCGTGAGGAAGGCGCTTGACGCGTCGGGCTCGACGATCGGGAATATAGGGTAGTTTAAAGTTTGAAGTTTAAAGTTTAAAGTTTGAAGTTTGAAGTTGAAAGGAGGGTGACATGGCGACGATACAACCGCAGACACCGGTGACGCTGAGTCAGGAATGGGGCGTAAGCTTCAGCGACTACAAGGTCAACGGCAAGCCCGTCGATTTCCAGGATCTCATGATCGAGATCGGCGCGAACCGCGCCGTGACGGTCGAGGGTGAGGTTGCGCCGCTCACGACCCGCATCAAGACGCGGAACGTCGAACTCGACAGATTGGGTTCGCTCCTGGCCATCTTCACGAAGACGCAGGCGGACTTCGCGAGCGACGCTGCCGGCTCCGACAAAAAGTCGGTATCCGGGATAACGTCCGACCAGTGGGATTTGCTGCGCGAGGCGTACGTGAAACGCGGCGGCTCCGATCCGGGCCCTAACTGGAGATCCGACTGGGCGAACAGCGACTGGACCAAATCCAGCGTCGAGGGCATGATACAGGCGCTTAAGTCGATGATCGACGGCCGCAACAACAAGGCGCAGACGGACATGACGCGCCTCCAGCAGCTTGTCGACCGCCGCGACGAGTCGTTCTCGACGGCCTCGACCCTGATGACCTCCGTGAGCGACACGAGAGGCAACCTCATAAGGAACCTGTAGGGAAGAAGGTTGAAAAGTTGAAGAGTTGAAAGGTTGAAAAGTTGAAGAGTTGATGGTTGGAGAGTTGAAGGCGGGAGAGTTGAAAGGGTATTAATACCATGATCGGAATTGAACAGATAGCGACAAACCGCTACGCGCCGCAGGGAGCGGACGCGATTTCGCTGTACTCGAACGGCTCGGCGGAGGGCCTGACGCTCGCCCAGCTCGCGATTTCCGTCTGCCTCCAGGCGGCTTCCGCCTATGAGGGACAGAGCGTCGTCAAGATGAACATACTCACGAGGGGCGCGGTCAAGCTGGACGGCGCCGCGCAGTGGATGGAGAAGATAGCGAACGGATCGGCCGACTGGGCCCAGGCGAAGGCGTACATAACGAGTGAGCTCGGAATCAGTGACGCGGCGCTCCCGGACGCGATCAACACCTACGACAAGCGCATGGCGGCGGTCAAGGCGGTGAAGGAGAAGATCGACGCGCTCACGCAGCAGCAGCAGCGCGACATGATCGACATGCAGACGCTCGTGAACAGGCGCGACGTCGCGTATTCCACCTCGTCCAACGTCGTCCGCACCCTCGGCGCCTCGCAGGAGGCGGATGCCGCGAATTTCTAGGGCTTAGCCGCAAAGAGCGCAAAGAAACGCAAAGGAAAAGAGGAAAGAAATGGCAATAGGAACAGTTGAATTCGACCTCTCGATGGTCAGTCCGGAGTCGGGCGAGTTCCTCACAGCGCGCACGTACACCGTGGAGGGCGTGGAGAACGCGGACGGATCGCTTCGCCAGCTCTCCATCGGACAGCTCGTGATGGCGATCTGCCTCAACCGCGCGTCGAAGCTCGAGACGGACATCATCGCCCTCATGGAGGAGATGAGCGCCACCTCCGCCCAGCTGGCGGCGTTGACGGAGATCGAGAACGACATTCTCGACGGCGGGGCCAACATGGACAACATCAACACGAGCCATGTCACTTACGACGGCCGGGACTACACCTTTTACGATTTTCTTGTGAATGTGATGGGATTCAGTTCGTCCGATGTTCCGACCGGGTTCGCCGACGCCTCGAACACGGACCTCATCACGCTGATTGAGTCGAAGATGGACGAGAAGAACTCGTTCTCGCAGCAGAAGATGATCGAGCTCCAGTCGCTCACGAACAAGCGCGACCAGAGCTACGACATGATCTCGAACATCCTCAAGAGCCTCAATACGACTATGACCGGCATCGTGAACAACACGTAAGGGCATGGTTTTCGAAGATATTGTGGCGGTGCTCGAGCGCGCCTTCAAGCTTGAGCTGAGCGTCGTGCAGGACACGACGGTGTTCGAGGTGGCAAGCGAGGACGGCAGCACGAAAGTGCAGGTTCTCCTCCAGAGCGTGAGCGAGCGAAAGCTCGTGCTCCTGTCTGCCGACCTCGGCGAGCCGCCCCCCGAGGGCTGCGAAAAGCTCTTCCGCACGATGCTCGAGGCCAACAACCTCTTTTCCGGGACGGCAGGCGCGACTCTCGCGCTGGACCAGACGTCCGGGCGATTCCGGCTCCAGAAATACGAGTCGCCCGACGAGCTCGCAAACGACGCCGAGGGGAAGCTCGTTTCCTTCATCGAGACGGCGCTCGTGTGGAGCCGCTCGATAGCCGATTTCCGTCCGTCGAACGAAGCAGGGGATTCTCCTGGCGATTTTGGCGCAATTCAAGTGTAACCTTTCCAGGTTTCGCGTGTATTCAGGTTGCCGGGAAGGTGCAGAAAAAGAAAAGGAGGACCTGACATGCCAATCGTACATCTCGACGGTCTGAACATCTCGCTGGACAAGTTCAACGAGGTAGCGGATGGCAAGTACAACATCGGCCAGCTGAAGCTCAGCGAGGACGGCAAGAGCGTCTATCGCACGAACAACCACAAGACGTGGACAATCTTCAACAGCACGAAGATCAGCCCCGAGGAGTCGCTGGCGATCAAGCAGGCGTTTTGCAATGCGCTCAGCAACGAGGGCCTTGCACAGGACAAGATCGACTACGTCAAGCGCAGTCTCGGCATCTTCGGCAGCAAGCTCGAGTTGCTGAAGTTCGGGAACATAAAGCCCCTTTCGGCGGCCGAAGTGCGCGAAATCATAGACATGTACGCCGGCGAGATCAACGCGAAAAGGATGTCCGCGGCGAAGGGTACGGAAGCGGCAAAGCTGCTGAAGACCAGCGCCGACATCTACCACGGCGTCAGCAAAAAGACAATGGAAGACCGCGAGACGACGCGCGGCAGAATCAACGCCAGGACCCTTGACAAGATAAAGACTGGCGCAGACTGGTCGGTAAACAGGCTGATGGACATCCTCGAGTACCCCAAGAACGGCGGCACCGTCAGTGAGGAAACGAAGGGGATTGCGTTGGAATTCTGCCTTGCCATGCAGAGCAAGCCCACCTTGCTTACACGCGGCAACAGGTCGATCGAGCTGGAGGACGCTTTCATCAAGCTGAAGCTCGAATACAACGACAAGATAAGCGCCGACATCGGGCTCGGCGGCGGAAGAGTCTTTAACATTGACACCGGGCTCACCAAAAGCGAACTGCACGCCCTGATGAGAAAGGTCGCGGGGCTGCCCGAAAAAATCGAGGAAACCGGCAACGAGCGGAAAGTCGGCGCGAAGGACGTCAAGGAGCGCAACAAGAAATTGCTCGAAGACTTGAGTTTGCTTTTCGAATTGGTCAATGACCAGGACGCCTACAACGCCGAAGTAAGCGAGGTCGCAGCAAACTTGAAACCGCGCAACGGGCTTAAGTTGACGGAGGAAGACCGCCTGAACCATGCAAAGCTGAAGTGGCGCGACAAGAATATGGATCCCATCGTGACAAAGCTTTCAATGGCGCTGACCGAGGCGAGGGGGTTCGACGACAGGAACGTCAAGCTCGTGAACGATGTGCGCGAAGTCTGCTACGGCAACAAGGTGATTGACGCGAAGAAGCTTCTCGACGATATCTCCGACGTCCTCTTCAAGAAGCCAGCCGATCCCAAGAAATCCGCCCATGCTGGGAGGAACGCCGATCCCCTGAAGAACGTCGACGACGCGAAACTCAAGAACCAGATCGACGACCTCGGAGAGAACTTGAACATTAACGCCATTCTCAATGGAAACTAAGGAAGGATGCCATGATAAACGCGGTAAACGAGCAGTTCAGCAGGTTTGTGAACTTCGCCCAGGAGCGGTTTGACGCCGGCAAGAAGACCGCCATCGCCACGAAAGGCGACATCGCCGTTGGAGGCGGAACGCCGCTCGAGGAGCGCAACATCAATGTAGCCCCCAAGGGCGACTGGGTCGGCAATGTGTGGTTCCGCAAGGATGACGCCAAGGCCGCCAACAACGAAGTGCGCGAACTTTTCAAGAAGACGATCATCGACATGTTCGGCGGGGAGAAGAACATCCCGGACAGCGTCAAGGACGCGATGCTGATGAAGGACTACGGATGCGGCAAGCCCCTCACCGCGCGCCGCATCCTCGCGGTGAAGAAGGCGATCGACAACCTCGGCCGCGTCGACGGCTTCGACAAGACGAATGACCCGAAGGGCGAACTGGCGACCAAGGCCAACGAGGCGGGCTATTCGCGAAAGGACTTCGGCAGACTCAACACGGCCGCCAATCTCCTCGCCCAAAGGGAGCACATATCCATCAAGGAGGCTCTTGCGCAGGTTATCACGCAGGGCAGCGCAGCCAACCGGATGATGAAAGCAGGCCCGCTCTACATGAAGGACATCGATTCGTTCAACGAGGGCTACGATTTCCACCGGCAAGGCGCGGCGGACGACGCGCGCAACTTGGAGGTCGCCAAACAGTACGCCGGCGCAAGCTCGACGGACAGGCTCGCGGTCATAGCCACGAACCTCAAGGACAAGTTTGCCGGTTTCCTGCACGACGCCGAGCTGCTCCTCGAGGCCGCGGACCCGCTGGGGACGAATGGCGGAGCCCTTGACAAAGTGCGCGGAGAGCTCAACAATCTTTCGAAGGAGTTCGAGGGGCTGGCCAAGGATCTCGAGTCCTGCACGCTTACGAACCGCAGCGAGATATACAAGAAGCTCTTCTGCAACGACGGCGTCACCAGAGTAGAGAAACTCGTGAATAGTTTCTGCAAGGACATCACGAACGAGGCCGCGCAGAACCCTGCGATGGGGAATCTCAGGCAGCATCTCACAGACCTCGTCGCGGATCTCCGTGCAGGATACGACAAACTGGCGAAGACCTACAAGACGGCAGTCGGCGTCGATATGTACCCTGCGGCGCGCGACATGCTCGAAAATGCCGTGATTTCGGGACGGCTCAACACGAGGACGGCCTTCTCCATCCCTCAAGGCATTACCGACAATCTCGAGATGGCCCTCAAGGACAAACCCTTCGAAGTCATGAACAACCTCAAGGCGCTTTGCGACCGCATCAAGAAGAAAGGCGATGAAGGTCTCCGATTCAACGACACGCAAAAGGCCGACCTCAAGCAGCTCTTCACGAAGGTTATGGGCGGCGGGCCTAAGGCGGAGTCGGCGCTCGCCCGCCTGATCGACAAGTTCGAGACGGTGTTCTTCGCCGAGTATCTCATCAATGAGGACGCCGCTGCCAATGAATTCTCGCGTCCCGACCTGATTGTCAATTACTTCAAGGAGAACCCCGAGGTGCTCTCGACCTTCGACCCCGGCTTCAAGCTCGATGACGACGACGCCATAGGGAAGCTGAAAAACGCCATAAAGGATCGGATGCTCGAGGACCTCAAAAAGCCGCTAAAGCAGACGGACGACGGCGCCCTAACAAGCCTCTCTTCGGGAATTATGCCGCAGACGATACGCGAATACAATATGGGCAGGGTCAAGTTCAATGGGCAGAACATCCCCTGTGCGAATCTCGGAAAGACCTTCCCGTTTAACCACGCCAACAACCCGGCGCGAAAAGGCTTCGCGGAGTTCCTCGAGACGAAGTTCGACGCGAACCACAAGAAGATGCGCCAGATGGTCTCGTTCTCGTGCGGAATGGCCCTCGGCCTCGGCGGTGCGATCGACAGCCTGCTCGACAATGGCGGTAATGTCCAGCTGAAGGGCATCCCCCGCCAGGATGCATGCGCGAAGGGCTCCCTCGTGATTGCGGCCGACCGTCCCCCGGAGGATCACTACAACATCGAGATCGCCGACAACGGCGACGTCAAGATCACCCTCAACCACATCGTCCAGAACAAGATGACGCAACTGTTCACGAGCAAAGGCGTCAACTACTCACTGGGCGACATCAGCGCGGACGCCTCGCCGCTCGTCGGGAAGGTGAAGTTCACCGCGACGATGACGATCAAGAACGCGTCCGACGCCGAACTCGGCAACGGAATGCCTGAGTTCACGATCGACGACTTCCATCAGGAGGAGATCTGAAACGCGGATTCGGCCAACGTCGTTTTGGTAGGTTTTGACATAGACGGATGTGGTGAGAAATGATACAATATTAACGGATTAGAAAAGATTGAGGAGAAGTCTATCGAAGAAAGTGCACGATGACAAGGACTAGACTTGAGCACTTCCTGAAATCCGTCGGATATCCCGACAGGGTTTCTGAGGGTTCGTCTTCGTTCACGATGCGCGTGGACGGGATGGAGATCGTCGCCAAGGAGGCGAGCGGTCGCATAGTCCTTTCGTATTCGCTTTCCGACGATTTGTCAATTGTCCCGACGCTTTGCTCGTATGCTGCCGGAAGGATTCTGAGGGAAGACGCAGTGCTGACATGCGACAAGTCTTCGGCCTTTCTTTGGCAGGATGCGCCTGCAAGTTCCAGCGAGAGGGAGATGGTCCGGTTTTTTGAAACATTTGTTGATTCATGCGACTGGTGGCGGGAGAGGGTCGATGCGCTTAGAGGCGGAGCGACCGCCTCGACCGCCCCTGACGACGCCATGGTGATAAGACCGTGAGGAGAGGAACGAGATGGATTTTGCGAAACGAATTCTGATGGCTTTCCTGTGCTGCGCCGCGGCCTTCGTCGCGGTGGCGGACGGGCCGGTTGCTTCGGCAGAGAAGGACGCCGCGCCTTCAATCCCCTGGAAGCTGCCTTCCTACACGCTTGTCGCGCGCGACATGGACCTCCGTGTCGCCCTTGAGACCTTTGCAGTCGCCGAGGGCCTTTCCGTCGTCATGTCTCCGTCCGTCGTAGGCCGTTTTTCGGGCGATTTCAAGGATGTTCCGCCCGGCGATTTCCTCGACAGGATCGCAACCACCCACAACCTGATGTGGTACTACGACGGCGCTGCACTATATATCTGCGGGGCGGGAGAGATAGCGACGATGCTCGTCGACCTGAAGTACATGAAAGCCGGCGAGGTGCGCGCTATGCTCGCGGAACTTGGTGTCGAGGATCGGCGGTTCCCGCTCAAGACCACCTCCAACGACGAACTCGTCATGGTCTCAGGCCCTCCGCGCTACGTGTCGCTCGTCGCCGAGATGATAGCGAGAGCCGACAGCCTCCGCGAGAAGCGCACGTTCAACGAGATCGAGGCGCGAATCTTCCCGCTTGTCCACACTTGGGCAGACAATGTCTCTTTCAAGGCGAGCAGTCCCGAGTCTACGCTGCAGATGCGAGGCGTGGCGCAGATTCTCCAGGAAATAATGACGACCACCTCCGGCGTCAACACCCGCGATACTTCCATTACCAACGAGGTTTCGCATTTCGAGGCGGCGCAGATGGCGGCGTATCATCCTATCATTCGCCCGGAGAACCGCCTGAACGCCGTAATAGTGCGAGACGTCGTCTCGAGGATGCCGATGTACGAGAACCTCATAAAGCAGCTTGACGTCCCGCAGCGGCTTGTCGAGATTGGCATCACGACTGTAGAGCTTTCCAGAAAGGACGCGCTCGACTGGCAGCTGTCGCTTGCCGCGTCGGGCAACCACGGCCACTCCGACATGGGCGCCGGGCAGAACGCGGCAAACCTCTTCTCTCCCGCCGCAATCGCCGGGAAGGGGCTTGCTGGCGCCCTTACGCATGTCCATTCGGCGTATGCGCTTGCCGTCTCGCTCACTGCGCTTCGCGAGAAGGGCAAGGCGCGTTCCATTTCCCGCACTTCGCTTCTCACCGTCAACAACCTCGCTGCGGAGATGACCGACACCCAGAGCTACCACGCCAAGGTCGTAGGCACCGAGGTCGCGGCCCTTGAGTCCGTCTCTGCGGGCACTCGGCTTCAGATCAAGCCGCGCATACTGCCCTCTCCCTCGACGAACATCCCGAACCAGGTCTGGCTCTCGCTTGAACTCGGCGATGGCGGTTTCGAGTCGATATCTGTCGACGCGATGCCGATGACCCGCTCGTCGACGCTCCAGACCCAGACGGCCGTCTTCGAGGACGAGTCGATCGTCCTTGCCGGTTATTTGCGCGACATCGAGGAGTCCGCCGGGTGGGGAATCCCGTACCTCCGCGACATTCCGTGGATCGGCTGGATTTTTGGCGGCGCTTCCACGCGCAAGGAGACCGTGCAGCGGCTTTTCATACTCACGCCTCACGTGATCGACCTCGACGTCGAGATGCTCGCGCGCCAGCAGGCGGCGCGCCAGAGAGACGTCACCCTGGGCGAGGAGCTCGAGGACAACGCGGAAGTGATCGACGAATACCGCAAGAGGCGAGATCTTGAGCGCAAGCACTCCAACGAGCGCCGCCATGAAAAGTGGGAGGATGCGCTTGAACGTCGCAAAGCCGAGCTTGACCACGCCAAGAACGTGCGGCATATCGAACGCGAGAGCGCTTTGCATGTCCTGGAAGCGGATATCAAGCGCTGGAAAGAGGAAGAGGAAGCGCTGAGGGCCGCTGCGGCCGTGTTCGAGGAGGCAGCCGACAAGTCCGAAAATTAAGATGGAGACGGTAAAGATAGACGGCGGCTTCGCAGAAGTCGGGGCGGGTTCGTGGCTGATGGGCCGCGGCCAGCCGACGGCTTTCTTCGGTTCCGCCGTCCGTCGCCGCCGCAAGGGCTTCTTCCTTCGCGACCGCTCGCGTCTTGACCTTTTCGAGACGACTGCCGCCGCGAAGTGCGCCGACGCACGCCGTCCGTTCCTCACTCACATTCCCTGTGCCGCGCCTGTGTCCGCCGCCTCGGGCAAGGTGCTCGTCGCGCCTGCGTCCGCTTGGGTAGGGGCGCAGACCGTGAAGGTGATCCCGATGTCCTCCAAGGGCTCGCTTTGCGTCTCCCAGTTTGGCGAGGAATGGGTAGTCATGGCGACTGCCAGCCGCACCTCCCGCATACAGGTGCCCGACGGAGACACGGTTTCCGCTCGTCCCGAGGCGGTTGTCGCGTGGACCGGCAACAGGCCTACGGGCTTCTGCCCGAAGCTCGGGCTCCTTGACGTGTTGCTGCCGCGCGGGCCAAAAGACCTGCTGCTCCATTTCCATGGGCCTTGCCTCGTGTGGGTCGAGGGGGCGATGCCCCAACTTTCGCCTTTCCAACTTTCACCTTTCAACTCTACAAACCGGAGGGCCTATGGCGCTTGATGCCGCACAGATTCTCCGGCAGACCTACGCGTCGGGCGCAGAGCGCATCGACATATCCTCGCTTATGAGGCAGACCGAGCCGCAGGCGGTTGCTCGCGGCGAGCTCATGGGCACGGCTGTCGTCCTCCAGGAAGATCCGATGGCCGAGCTGATGGACTCGATGGAGGAGCTTTCGTTCCAGTTCGAGGAGAAGACGGCAAAGCGCGTGGCAGAGCGTCGGCTCGGCGAGATGCAGGGGCCGAGATCGGCGCTCGTCAAGGCGATAGAGACCTGGATGTCGATGATGCCCGATATGCCGGGCCGCGACTTCATCACGCGTCTTGCGCGAGGCCTTAGGTCTGCTGCTGGGGCGGGGAACCTTCCCGACGCACGTGAACTCCTGAAGGAGCTTGCGCGCGGCTCGACCGACCCGTCCCACCAGTTCGCGATGCTCGACATCCTCGAGCAGGCGTTTGGCGTCGGCGAGGAGGACCTGCAGGCTCTCGTCAGGCAGGCAAAGGCGGCGCTCGTCCAGGAGAAGGGCCCCGAGATAAGGGCCGGCATCAATCTCGCCGAGGAGGTCAACGCGCGCGCCACGACGCCAGAGCAGATGCAGGAGCTGCGCGACATGTATCGCAGCGAGGTCGTCGGCTTCACGAGCCCGCAGGACTGCTTCCGTTCGCTTCTCGCAAGCCGCGGCCCAGGGCGTCTCGCCGACGCCATCGCGTTCCTCATCGCCGGCTGCGGCAAGGATCTTGCGTCTTCGTCGCCTTCGCTCGAAGCTGCGTCGCTCGGGCGCATCCTCACCGACCTCGGCTGCGTGCATAGCCTGCAGTCGGTCCTGGAAGACTTGAGCGCGCTTGCGGCCCGCATGGGCAAGGAGTTCGGCGAAAAGTGCCTGATGAACGGCGAGCAGATGACCGGCCGCGTAATGGACTTGACGGAGCAGGCGTTTGTCGCGGCCAGCGCGATTGCCGCGTTCGAAGGGGATTGCGGGCTTGCCAAGCTCCTTGCGAGGATGGACTTCGCGCGCGAGCTTACGCGGCTTTTCAGGCGGCTTTCCCCGCGGCTTTTCACGAAGGAAGGCGACAGGCAGCGGCTCGTGGACGCCGCGCAGGAACATCTCGACGGGCTTGTCGCGCTCGAGAACGAAGAAGAGGAGGCCTCCGCATGACGGCGCCATCATGGGTAGACTCCGTAGTCGGGGAGTTCGGCCAGTCGGCCGGGCTCGGGCGCATGTCGCTCGGCGACAAGGGCGTTGCCGCGCTTTCGTTCCAGAACGGGCTTGCACTCCACCTTGAGCACGCCTTCGACTCGCTTTTCGTCACCATGACCGTTCCGACGCGGCTTGACGCAGCTTCCGCCGCGCGGCTTCTTGGCTATGCGCATCCGGACGCGCACTTCGCCTTCCGCCTGCGGACGGGTTATATCGCAAAATCGGGACGCGCCGTCTTCGCGGTCAAGATCGCAGACCGCGACGTGACGCTCCCTGCAGTAAACGCGGTGTTCGCCTTCCTTTGGCGGCTCGCCATGGAGTTTGGAGGTGTCTCATGAGCCTAAACGTATCAAGGACGACGGAACCTCTCAGATTTGACACGGGGATCGGCCAGGCCGGTTACGCCGAGATACTCGATTCGCCTGTCGCCGGCCAGCCGCAGAAGTCGCTTCTTCCCGGTTCCACGACGGTTACGCAGGCGATCGACGAGATCTTTCCGACGGACAGGTCTGTCGGCGGCGAGGTGATGCGCGCTCTTGTGGCGGGCAACTCGGCTGTCATGAGGACGCCAAGCGGGTTCTCGCAGGCGGCCCATTCGGCGTTGCGCGCGCTCAGGGAGCGCGATAGCGCGGCGGCGGACGAGGCGGCCGTGGAGATAGAGATGCTGCTTGCTGACACCGATCTCCTGGACCGGTACAGGATGGCCCTTCTTGAAACGTAAGACGAAAGCCGTAAAAGCCAGACGAACAAAATGCTGAAAAACTTTACAAACTTCTCGAATGTGTTCTCCAGGTTCGGCGACCTGGTGCTGGCCATTCTTGTCGTCTGCATCATCGGGCTTTTGATCATCCCGCTGCCGACGGCGATGGTGGACCTTTTGATCTCCATCAACCTGATGATTTCGACGGTGATGCTGATGCTCTCGCTGTACCTGCCGCGTGCGCTCGCGTTCTCCACGTTCCCGTCGATGCTGCTCTTCACGACGCTGTACCGCCTCGCCCTTAACGTGACTACGACTCGACTCATCCTCCTCAAGGCGGACGCTGGCGAGATCATCTACACGTTCGGCAACTTCGTCGTAGGCGGCAACTTCATCGTGGGCGCCGTCATCTTCCTCATCATCACGATAGTCCAGTTCGTCGTCATCGCGAAGGGCGCGGAGCGCGTCTCCGAAGTCGCGGCCCGCTTCACCCTCGACGCGATGCCCGGCAAGCAGATGTCGATCGACGCCGACATGCGAGCCGGCGCGATCGACCAGGAGACCGCCAAGCAGCGCCGCAACGAGCTTGCGAAGGAAAGCCAGCTGTACGGCGCGATGGACGGCGCCATGAAGTTCGTGAAGGGCGACGCAATCGCGGGACTCATCATGACCTCGATCAACATCGTCGGCGGCATCTGCGTCGGCGTATTCATGAACGGCAAGGAGATCGGCTGGGCGATCACCAAGTACGGCATCCTCACGATCGGCGACGGCCTCGTGTCGCAGATCCCGGCGCTGCTCGTCTCGATCACGTCGGGCGTCATCGTGACCCGCGTCGGCGACGTAGACAACAAGCCGCTCGGCCAGGACATCATCGACCAGTTCTTCGCCCAGCCCAAGTCAATCATGCTCGGCGCGGTGATGCTTGTTGCGATCGGCCTGATCCCCGGCTTCCCGAAGATTCAGATCTTCGGCCTCGCGGCTTTTGTCGCGCTTGTCGGCTGGAGCCTCTACGCAAAGGCCAAGATCGCCGCCGCGCGCGCGGCGAAGGCCGAAGACCCGCTTGCCGCCGCTGCGCCTTCCGAGGGGGCGGCGCCTCGCCCCAAGAAGAAGGACGGCGACGACTTCTCGATGGTGACGCCCCTCACCGTCGACATAGACGCAGATATCCGAGGTGCGCTTTCCTACGAGGCGCTGAACGACCAGATCATGTCCGTCAGGCGCGCCCTCTACCACGACCTCGGCGTTCCGTTCCCCGGCATAAACCTGTCGCTCAATCCGTCGATGCACGACGGCCGCTACAGGATATTCGTGAACGAGGTGCCGGTTTCGGAGGGCGCTCTCAAGAAGGGCTTTGTCTTCGCGCTCGAAGAACCCGAGAACCTGTCTGCGGCCGGCGTCGGCTTCGAGGGCGGCAAGCAGTTCCTCCAGGGCTACGAGACATGCTGGGTCAATGAGGGCGACAAGGCGAAGCTCGACGAGGCGGGCGTGAGGTCGCTCGACCTTGGCGGAGTCCTCTCGTTCCACCTCTCTGGCGTCCTCAGGCGCTATGCGCACGAGTTCCTCTCGCTCCAGGAGACGCGCATCCTCTTCGACCACATGGAGAAGGAGGCCCCGGAGCTCGTGAAGGAAGTGCAGCGCGTCCTGCCGCTTCAGAAGATCACCGACGTGCTCCAGCGCCTCGTGCAGGAGGGGATCTGCATCCGCGACCTGAAGCGCATAACGCAGACTCTCATCGAGTGGGGGCAGAAGGAAAAGGACGCGGTGCTGCTCGTGGAATACGTGCGTTCTGCGCTCTCCAGGTACATCTCCTACAAGTTCTCGGGCGGGCAGAACATCGTCGCCGCGTACCTCCTCGACCCGGCTCTCGAGGAGAAGGTGAGGAAGTCCGTGCGCCAGACGTCCGGCGGCTCTTACCTCGCCATGGACCCTGCGACCGTCCGCGCGATTCTCGCCGTCGTCAAGCGCACCATCGGCGACCTCGCGAAGATTCCGCAGAAGCCGGTCATAATCGTCTCGGTAGACATAAGGCGCTACTTCCGCAAGATGATCGAAAAGGACTACTATGAACTGCCGGTGCTTTCGTTCCAGGAACTCAGCGCCGAGATCAACATTCAGCCGCTCGGGAGGCTTAAACTGTGAATTTCCTGCTGAAGATAGTCGAAGGCCCGAACAGGGGCGCTGAAATCGCGCTTGTCGAAGGCGTCGCCGTGACGCTCGGAAAAGGCGACGAATGCGACATAGTCCTTGCCGATTCGTCGTTGCCGGAAGAGCCGATTAGCATAGAGGCGTCTTCCGACGCCGTTACCGTGAACGGCGAGCAGCTTGAGCAGTTTGCGGTCAGGACGCTTGGCGCCACTTCGCTCGCCGTTGGGCCGGCCGACGCCCCCTGGGGGGAGCTGAAGTGGCCGCAGAAAGCCGAAGGCCAAAAGCCAAAAGGCGAAAGCGTTGAGACGACAGATGCCCGCGGCGGCGAGACCCCTGCGCCTCGCGATACAGGCCCTGCGCCCGAAGAGGGAGAGGCCGATGCTCCAGAGTCCGAGAAGAAGAAGCATGGCTGCCTGGGCTGCCTTGTCGTTTTCGTGCTGCTTGTCTTGCTGCTTGGCGTCCTTGCGTGGCTCTTCCGCGCAACCGTGCGTCCTTATGCGGAAAAGGCGCTTGCGTATGCGCGGGAGTCGCTGCATCTTGGCGGCGGGGCGGACGGCGCGGGAACAGGCGCTGCACTGCCCATGACGCTTTCCGAAGTCGCCTCCAGCTATGGCCTTGAACTTGAGGAAAACGACGGGCAGGCGAAGCTCTCCGGCAACCTCAAGACGCGCGCCGAACGTCTTCGCGCCACGGCCGAGGCCTACGAGGCGAGACCGGGCGTCGACCTCGACCTTTCGGACGACGAGTCGTTTAAGACCTCGGCAGACGACGCGCTATTTACGATCACCGAGGGCGCGATTAAGGTCGTTGCCGCGACAAACCGCGTGCTTTCGATCGCCGGAACGTCGTCGTCTCCGTTCGCGCTGAAGTGCATACTCGAGGCGCTCAACACCGATCTTCCGAAGTTGCGCGATGTCGATGCGACAGGCGTTGCGTACGGCATGGTCCCTGGCAATGAGGCAGGTGACAATGACGACGGCGAGGTTCTTATTGGCGTGTCTCACGCCAAGCGTCGCGCGGCAAAGGCCAAAGATCCGTCGCTGCCTGTCTGCGGAATCTTGACTACGCCGTATCCATGCCTCGTGATGCGCGACGGGTCGCGCGTCCTCGAGGGCGCGGCGCTTGGCGGAAATGTCATCGTCAAGATCGAGGCAGATGCGGTAACCGTGACCAATGCAACGGGGAGGTTCACATGGAAGCCGTGACCGAACCTACGATGCTTCTCGAAATCGAGAAGGAGCTGGCGGGGCCTGAAAAGGAGGCCGCGCTCGCGAGGTACGATGCGGTTCTTGTTGCCCTTGAACGGCGGCTTGAGGCCGCGATGAAAGAAGGGATGTCGCCGGACGAGTTCCCGAAGGTCGAGGAACTCAGAGCGGCGAACACCCTTGCAAGAAAGATTTTGCGCCTGACTGTCCGGGTGGGCAGTGGGCAGTAAAAGCGAAGCCGAAAGGCGACGTTCAACAAACAAACAACAAAGAAAAGGAAAACATAAATGGCAAACTTCGATGGAACACCGCTCGTCGACGGACTCACGAATAATCCTCTGAGTCCCGATATCAAGACTCAGCAGGCGCATTACTATCGTGTGGACGCCGACAGCATCTCCGGCGGAAAGTTCATCCATACGGACTCTGTCTACAACGCCCTCCTGAATGCGGCGTCTGCAATGGAGGCCCGTCTGAAGGAGTCGCTGGAGAACTACCAGGAGCACCCGGACATCCAGGCAAACCTCCAGCAGCTGCAGTACGACCTGCAGCAGTGGAACCTCGCGCTCACCACGATGACGAACATCAACAAGAACATGGGCGACGCGCTCAACTCGATCGCCTCCAACTTCCGTTGATTTTCGACCTCTCGAGCGAAGAGGCGAAGCTGTTGTTGAACGTCGCCCTGATGGCGACTGGGCAGAATCGCTTCAGGTCCGCCGCGAAGATACTCGCGGCGCTGGAGCGGTTTCGCCCAGAGGAGGCGTCCGTCGCCGTGGCGAACGCCATCCTCTTCATCAGCATGCTGGACTTCGGCGGGGCAATAGACTACATAGATCGAATCGCTCTTCCGAAATTCCCGTCATCCGCGATGCTCCAGGCGTTCAAGGGCATGGCGCTCATACGGTTGGGACGCAAGCAAGAAGCCGCGCTGCCACTGTCGGTCGCGGCAGAACAGACCGCCGATCCTGCGGCGGCACAATTGGCAAAGGACCTACTGACATGACAGAATCGATGATAGTTGAGGCGGTGCGCGCCGCCGGCGGGCCATCCGCGCTCGACCAGCAGGGCGCAGGAGTCGGCTCGGCTCAGCCGGTAGCCGATCCGTCCGCGGTGAGCCGATTCCAGGCCGCGATGGGCGCACAGGGAACCCAGGAGGTGGATCCGGTTCCATTTGCGAACGAGGTCGCCGCTTCGTGGCGCTCGGCGCATATGAACAACCAGGGTATCCTGCACCGCATCCGTGCGCTATCGCAGCTGGGACGCATGCACGGGCCGTCGTCTGCCGAACTTGTCGAGCTGCAGTACGAGGTGATGAACCTCTCGTTCCAGCAGGAAGTAGTCGCAAAGGTCGCCGACAAGACGTCGAACGCGGTGCAGACGCT
>CACZHC010000006.1 GCA_902780865.1 uncultured bacterium | reverse complement strand
AATCCTCGAGGTTCCGACCGGAACGACGCTCGACCTGCGCGGCGGCCTCGCGTCCGTCTCCTCGACCGGCAACACGCTCGACGAAACGGGCCTGATCGTCGACGGCGGCACGCTCCTGCTGCCGAGCGCCGCGACGCACACGATTTCCGGCAAGTGGATCTTCGAGCCGAAGGATTTCGCGCTCGCCGGCAACCTCGTCGTCACGAACGGCGCGGGCGTCGGCACGCTGCTGCTCTACTCCACGACCTCGAACGAGGTCCGTACGTGCGGCCTCTCGGTCTCGGGCGACGCGCACGTCGCGTCCGGCGCGTATCTGCGCGCCGTCCGTGGCGGCTACATCGCGACCGGCACCGCGACGCCAGGCGGCACCCTCGCGTCCTGCCACGGCGGCACGCGGGCGGCCTCGACCACGGCCAGCCGGTCCTACGACTCGTTCTTCCATCCGCGCCATCCCGGCGCGTTCGGCGCGGACAACGGCCTCGTCAACGTCGGCGGCGGCGCGATCCGCCTCGCGGTCGGAGGAACCCTGACGCTGGACGGCGTCGCAATCGCGACGCCGAGCGTCAACAACGCCCGCTGCGGCGCCGCCGGTTCGATCGACATCACCGCCGCCCGCCTCGAGGGCGCCGGCCGGATCGAAGCGAACGGAAACTCGCGCAACTACACGGCCGAGGACTCCAGTAGCGCCGGCGGCGGCGGGCGCGTCGCCGTGCGCCTCACCGGCACGGGCGAGACGTTCTCCGACGCCTGGATCGCGAAAATCAACGCCAAGGGCTACTACTCGAGCAAGATCACCGCGACGTATTCCTCCTCCGCCGGCTCCGTCTACCTCCAGACGGCCGCGCAGGGAGAGGGCGCGGGCACGATCATTATCCGCAACACCGGCGACACGGCCAACAACGTCGCCGTCACGGAACTGCCGTCGCTCAAGGCCGGCGGCGAGGAGGACGACTTCCGCAAGGCGTCGTTCTCCGTCGAGGCGGCGGCGCGCGTCCAGCTCTTCGCCGACCTTAGGATGGCAAAGCTTGAGATGGAGGCAGACACGGTTCTCGACCTCAATGGCAAGACGCTCGCGGTCAGGTCTGCGATGCTCGGCAACGTGAAGCTCGCGCCCGGCACATACGCCGCGGGATCGACTGTCGAGATTGGCGAAGGAAAGCTCGGCGACTATCTCGTTGACACTGCCACGGGTGGTGCGCTTGTCGTGACGGGCGGTGGGTTCTCGCTGGTTGTACGGTAACCAAGGAGGTGGGGCTTCCAGCTCCGCCGCCTGCCTGCGTGGCGCGGCGAGGCGCCGCACCTCCTTGGTTGGGCGAAGCGGGACGGAGTAGACCGTTGTAGGGAGAAATAGATGAAAAAGACGCTGAGTGCCTTTGGGGCGTTTGCGTGCGTGGGCGTGTCGCTAGCCGCCGCGTTTACCGATCCGTCCGCCTGGCGGCTCTCGCGCTTCGCGAAGATCGCGGGCGACCGGCTCGTCGTCGACGTTCCCGCGGACCGTGCCGCCGAGGGAGGCTCCGGGCGGATCGACGTCGACCTCTCGCCGTTCAGGGACCGCGCCGTCGAGGCGGAGGTCCGCGTCCGCGGCGAGAACGTCACCAAGGGGGATGTCTCCTGGCTCGGTATGAAGTTCATGCTGCACTTCAGGGGGACGGACGGGAATGACTTCTGGCCGCAGGCGGGTGCCGAGACGGGGTCGTTCGGGTGGAAGACCATCCGCTTCCGCCAGGACATGTCGTCCGTCTCCGCGGCGGACGGACGGGGCGAGCTCACGCTTGGGATGCAGCAGGGGAGCGGGCGCCTCGAGTTCGACCTCTCGTCGCTGAAACTCTCCGTCGGCGAGCCGATCTGGCCGCGCGTCAACGGCGGCTGGCGTGTGACGTACCCCGCGCGCGTCGCGGCGATTCCCGTCCTGCGCGGCGTGATGCTCCCCGGCGGCGCGTGCCGGGAGGAGGACTTCGCGACGCTCCGCGCGTGGGGCTCCACGCTCGCGCGGTACCAGATGATCCGCGGCTGGGGCGACGACAACGCCAACCGGGACCTCGACGACTACGACCGCTGGCTCGACGGTAAGCTCGACCACCTCGAGAAGGACGTGATCCCGTGGGCGCGCACGTACGGCGTCCGCCTCGTCGTCGACCTGCACGTCGCGCCCGGCGGGCGCCGGAACGGCGAGATGGCGATGTTCCACGACCGCGCCGCGGCGGACCGCTTCGTCGCGTGCTGGGGCCGCATCGCGCGGCGCTTCCGGGGCAACGGCGACGTGATCTTCGGGTACGACCTCATAAACGAGCCCCAGCAGCAGCTGAAGGCGCTCGAGGACTGCGACTACTGGAACCTCCAGCGGCGCGCGGCGGAGGCCGTGCGCGCGGCCGATCCCGACACGACCATCATCGTCGAGTCGAACGGGTGGGATTCGCCCGATGCGTTTTCCTACCTTTCGCCGCTGGCCATGGACAACGTCGTCTACCAGGCGCACATGTACGCGCCGCACGCGTTCACCCACCAGGGCGTCGGCGCGCGCGAATGGAAGAAGGCGAAGTACCCCGACCCGGAGAAGGGCTGGGACAAGGCGTTCATCCGCCGCCAGCTCGAGCCCGTCCTCAGGTTCCGCGAGAGTCACGGCGCGCGCATCTACATCGGCGAGTTTTCCGCGATAACGTGGGCCGAGGGGGCGGACCGCTACATCGCGGACTGCATCTCGCTCTTCGAGGAGTACGGTTTCGACTGGACGTACCACGCCTTTCGCGAATGGCCGGGATGGAGCGTCGAGCATACGTGCGACGGACCGGGCCGTCCGTTCAGCCGCTCGGAGGACAACGCGCGGATGCGCGCGCTCAAGGCCGGGCTGCGCGCCGCGAAGTAGTCCGTCCGTACCCGCGTGCGTTCCGCACGCGGGGGAATAAAGAATGCAGGAGGTCGGCAAAATGGCAGAGAGCCGTGTCGGATCGCGCAATTCAATGTCCACTCACAGCAGGGCCGGGATGGTTCCCGCTGCGTTCGTCGCGATGGCGCTGGTGTGCGGCACGGCGTGCGGTTTTACCGTCGATACGGCGATTCCCGCCGGAAACGCGGTCGTAAACGTGATCGGCGGTGACGCGGTGAGCCTCCGCCAGGACCTGCGCGACACGAAGGGCGAATGGTTCTACTGGGCGTTCCGTTCGCCAACGCCAGCGGCGCCGTGGTGACGCCGGAGAAGTGCCGCGCGTTCGGACGCGATATCGCGCTTGCGCTGCGCGTCCTGCTCGATGGGCGGTAGGTTTTCGTTGATTGTGCGGTGAGTGCAAGGAGGTGGAACATCCCGCTACGCCGCCTCAACTTTCAACTTTTCAATCCCACCTATACTTTTGTATATTCCTAATCCCTGCCTCGTTTTGTTAGAATGTCGCCGAACGATGGTTCAGGGCATTGGCGATGTTTTCCCGAGACGGTAGAATATCGCCAGAAACGATGCATCAAGGAGCGAAGACAATGAAACTGACTCATGCCGAAGGTTCCGGTTCGATTCTTAAATCGCGTCTCGCGCACGGATTGTTCCCGCTTGTAGCGGCTCTCCTCGCGTTTGCGCTCTCCGCGCCGGAAGCGCGCGCCGCCGCCGTCACGCCGCCTGATAAGCCGGTGCTGATCGACACGTCGTCTTCCGCCGGAAGCGTTGTCGCGTCTTCTTCTTCGGCGGACGCATTTCCGCCCGCGAACGCCTTTGATGGGCTCTGGAGTGCGTCGGAACACCGCTGGCTTGCCTACATCAACCCGAGCAAGAGCGACTACACGGGCGGCAAGACCGGCGAAACTCCGGCCTATGTGATCTACCGGTTTAATGCTCCGACGAAGGTCAACGTCCTGCGCCTCCGCATCCCGAACGACTGGACTTGGGACCAGCGCGCCCCGAAGGCCTGGACGTTCCTCGGTTCGAACGATGGCTCCACCTGGACGCAGCTCGACGCGCGCTCGGGCGTGACCTGGACGGCCGGCGAGGTCAAGGACTTCTCCTTCGAGAATGACACGAAGTACGCCTACTACAAGTTCAATTGTACGGAGATATCCGGCACGAACGACTACATGATGCTTTGGGAGATCCAGTTCCTCTACGACGCCGGCATCGTGCTCACGGACCTCACCACGACGACCTCCGGCAGCGTCTCATCCGCTTCCGCGACGCACAGCAGCTACCCGGCCTCCAAGGCCTTCGACGGGAACCGAGCGGACACGAACGGCCGCTGGCTCTCAACACGAAACATACCTGACGATCCATCACAGGACGGCATGTACCTCGTCTATCACTTCAACACGGCGACAGCGGTGAATGCAATCCGTGTCTGGAACGGCAGCGATTCAGCCGGCGGCTGGGACAGTTCGGGCCGCGCTCCCAAGGCATGGGCATTCTTAGGTTCCAACGACGGCACGACCTGGACGACGCTCGACACGCAGACGTCCGAGACCGACTGGGCGGCGAACGGCGAATCGCGCTACTATCAGTTCGCCAACAACACGGCCTACTCATATTACAAGTTCAACTGTACGGCGCTTAACGACGAGGTTTCCCAGCAGGATACTCACCTTGCCGAGTATCTCCAGCTCTGGGAGCTCGAGCTCTTCTACATCAATACCGATTCCCCCGCGCTCGGAACCGTTGTCTTGGCCCGCACCGGCGCGGCGGCGTATTCGCTCTCGGCGACCGAGGACGCCAACGAGGCAGACATCTCATACATTCTGTCGGATGGCGAGACCGTCTCGACGAACGGAACTCGATCCGTTGCCGAGGGCGAAACGGAAACATGGACCATTGCCGGGCTTACGGCGAACAAGACGTATCAAGTCTCCGTACTTGCTGCAAACAACAGCGGCACAGACGAGAAGGTCACGGGAACGCTCTATACTGGCGAACTTGTGCTCGGCGCGACGACGGACGCGATCGAAAATGGACTTGTTGCCGGTACGGTCGCCGTTTCGAGGAATTCGAGGGATCCGTTTCCGCTTATCGTGAACTACACGATTTCCTCCTCCGCTGCAGGGGCTGCCGAGGGAACGACCTGGGAAGGACCGACCACTGTCACAATCCCTGCGGGTGAGACGACGGGATATCTTCTTGTGACGCCGCTTCTCGATTCATCGGTGACTGAAAACATCGAGGTTACCGTGACGCTCGCTGCCGGCAACTACGAGATGCCGACTACATCCGCGAAGACGCTGCAAATCATCAATCTTGTCGCGCCAGTCGGCTACAACACGTGGATTGCGACGGCGGACGGGCTCGCTTCCGTCGGCTCAAACTGGTCCGCGGGCCATGCGCCGCTTGCCACCGAGAACGTCCTCTTCGACGGGCGATTCTCAACGGCGGACTGCGAGTGGGATTCTGCCGCATCTGCAACCGTCGCCTCGTGGACGCAGACGAATGGCTACACGGGCACCGTGACGTTCGACACGGAGTTCCCCGACTACAGCGGCGCGACCTTCCCGCTGTTCACGATCTCCGGCGACTGTGTCATCGCTTCCGGCAAGTGGTCCTGTCGCGGCAACTACAACAACTACGGCGCCGAGAAGCCGTCATACACATATAAGACCGACAAACGCTGGTGCCTGAACGTCGCCGTTGGCGGCGCGATGCAAGTCGCCTCCGGTGCGTCCATCACCGCGACGGGGCGCGGCTTCGGCTTTCCAAACGACTCCTCGTCTGCTTCCAAGAGTTATGGTGGCTATGCATACGGCGGCGGCACGGCGCCCTATGGATCGATCAAGGAGCCGTTCGATCCGGGCATGGGCGCTCGTGCGCAGGGCGATCAGAACGGACGAATCTCGGCCATCGGCGGCGGAGCGATCAAGATTGCGGTTACAGGCGCTCTGACGCTCGACGGCAGCATCGTTGCGCTTGGAACGGCCGACCAGAACATCGCCCGCGCCGGCGGCACGGGCGGTTCGATCTGGATTTCGGCGAGCCAGATTGCCGGCGCCGGCAAGATCGACGCCTCCGCGCCCACGGGCATCGGAAACGACCAGATCGTCGGCACCGGCTCGGGCGGACGCATCGCGCTCTACACACAGTCGCCGATAGTTTTCCCGATGGATAACGTCGCCTGCAGCGGCACCGGCTACAGAGGGACTTCCTGGGCGTGGAATTCGCGGGTTAGCGGAGCTGGAACGATTTATGTCTACGACCCAACTCAGACGAACGGAACGCTCTATGTGAAGCAGTCGACCACCGTTTCGACCCAGAACTCCAAGTGGACGGGAACACCCGTTATGGGTGACCTCGCGCTCGACGCCGTGGTCCTCTCCGGTCGGACCTTCCTCCGCATTCCCGAGGGCGCGTCGCTCACGCTCCCCTCGCTTGCCGCCGTCACGACGGACAATACCGGGGCCGGCCAGGCCGGTCTCGTCTACGACGGAGGCACATTGAACATCGGTTCCGGCAGCCAGACGCTCAAGGCGAATGTCGCGTTCTCGTCGCCTACCGCATTTTCCTTCCCTGGCGACTTGACGCTCGAGACGGGTGCCAAGCTCGGCAGCCTGAACAGCATGTACGGAACGGCCGCAAACGACTATGACCAGACATTCACGGTCTCGGTTGCGGGCAATCTGACGATTCCTGCCGATGCTTCTGCGGGCGCCACGCGCTGTTGCGCCCTCACCGCCTCCGGCAAGGCCCGCTATGCCGCTTCGCACGGCGGCCAGTCGCTCTACCTCGCGGCGGAGGCGCGCACGAACGGCTTCGACTCTGTCTTGAACCCGTCGATGCCGGGCGGCTCGGCGAACTGCAACTTCCCGGCGGGCGGCGCGTTCACGCTCACGGTCGGCGGGACGCTGACGCTCGACGGTCCGATGACCGCCGATGGCGGCGGGGCACGCGGAAGCGACAGCACTTACGACGGTACGTCCGCCGGCGCGGGCGGCACGCTGAATATCACGGCGGGCGCGCTTGCGGGTGGAGGAAAGATGTCGGCCGAAGGAGGATGCGGCCGCTCGAACTACGCCGGCGGCGCGGGCGGCGGGCGCGTGGCGGTGCGGCTTACGGGCAACGGCTCGACATTCTCCGACTATTGGAAGACGAACATCACGGCCTACGGCGTTTCGTTCTCCGCCGGGAAAAACGAAAAGGCGTCGTCCGCTGGCACAGTCTACCTTCAGGAAAAGTCGGACGGAGAAGCTGCAGGCACGGTATTGATTCGCGGCGACTACGCGCTCCAGCGCGGCGCGACGAACAACACTTGCCGGACGCTTTACCCCGGAAACGGTGATGGCTGTGATGCGCTCGAGGCGTTGAAGAAAACCAATCTCGCCATTGCCGGTGCGGCTAAGGTGCAGCTCACCGACACTTTCAAGATTGCTGGGTTGTCGATCGAGAACGACTCCCTGCTCGACCTCAACGGCAAGACACTCACGGTCAGGTCTGCGATGCTCGGCAACGTGAAGCTTGCGCCCGGCACATACGCCGCGGATAATGCGGCGGTCGCGGGATTTGTCGTCGATTCTGCCACTGGCGGTGCGCTTGTCGTGACGGGTGGCGGTTTTCAGTTGGTTGTTAGGTAATTGCGTGCAGGGTGGTTGAACTCTCGGCGCCGCAGAGTGAATAAATCGGCTTTGATAACGGAGGGAGAAATGAAGATGAGATGCATGATTGTTGCGGCGGTTGCGACCGCCACGCTGTCAGCTGCTACGGCGGTTTTCGCAGACACGTACGCGACGATCGGAGTTGAGGGGCGCGGACTTCTCCAGGTCGAGGGGATAGTCCGCAACGACCCTAAGGTTGAATGGGGATTCGTCAACTTCGTAGTGTTCGGCCCCGGCTGGCAGTTCGCCGCGCAGGACTACGCCGCGAAGGAGCACAAGAAGTCCACCGTCGACGACCCGAAGTTCGGGAAGGGCCTTCTCCACACGGCCAAGATGTGGCCGGGCGGACGCGGCATCGCGATCCGCGAGGAGTTCTTCGACGTCACGAAGGGCGACGCGCCGAAGGTGCACGTCCGCTGGACGCTCTCCTCAACGGACGGCGCGCCGCTGAAGCTCGAGCGCGCGTACCTGGGCTTCCCGCTGCCCGTGAACGACTTCGCGGAGGGAACGGCCGGCGGCGCGAAGCTTCCGGCGGCCTACGGGAAGGAGTTCCTTGGCCTCGGCGACAAAAGCCGCATAGAGATCGCCTCTAAGGGCGGAAAGAAGAAGCTGAGGGTGTCCGTCGTCTCCGGAAACGCCGTCCTCGCAGACGCGCGGAAGGACAAGCGGGAGATGTTCGAGCTGCGCATCGAGTTTCCGGACGCGAAGAACGCCGCGCGCTCGTCCGTCGAGTTCGAGGTGCAGGGCGTTTTCGCCGATTCGCTCGGAAAGGGCAACGGCAGCGTGAGGCTCGGGCTTCCGCCTCCGCCCATGACGGCCGCCGCGGGAGACAAGTGGGTCGTGTTCCCCTGGACAAACGATGTGAAGCCGGGCACGATCCTCGACTTCTCCAAGGTCACGCCGCGCGACGAAGTCGCCGGCTCTCTCGGGTTTGCGCGCGTCTCGCGCGAGGGGCACTTCGTGTTCGAGAAGGACGCAAAGAAGACGCCGCGCCGCTTCATCGGCGGAAACCTCTGCTTCAGCGCGAACTTCCTCTCGAAGGAAGAGGCCGATCGCGCCGTGCGCGATTTTGTGGCGCGCGGCTGGAATACGATACGACTTCACCACCTCGACGTCACGATCACCAAGGAGGAGTGGAACGACATCTGGAACCGTCGTACATGGCCGACAATCTCCCCGCAGCGTCTTGACCAGCTCGACTACCTTGCCGCGGCATGCAAGAAGGCCGGCATCTACATCACCTTCGACCTTTACGCGATGGGCAGCTATGGTAGCTGCGAGGGTTTCGACAAGCCGCTCCACTGCGGCACCATCAAGGCGATCGTCCCAATCCACAAGCCTGCCGAAGACCTGTGGTTCAAGCGCTCGATGGAACTCTTCGACCACGTGAACCCATACACGGGGATAAAATGGAAGGACGATCCAGCCGTCCTTTTCGTCACGCTTCTCAACGAGGACTCGATTGCGTCCGTCTGGTCTGGCGCAGCCGATGTCTACGTGAAGAAGTACAACGAGTGGGCGAAGGGGAAGGGCTATCCGCAGTACGAAAAGAAGGACATCGACAAGAAGAAGGAGTTCGCCGAGTTCGTCTACGAGGTGAAGGCGAACGCCAACCGCCGCATGACGAAGCGCCTCAAGGAAGCAGGCGTGAAGACGCTCATTTCTGGCGGCAACTGGTGGGAGAACATGGCCCAGACCTACGAGCGCGAGGCGCTTGAGGTTGTGGACAACCACCAATACGCCGACATCTACCATGGTGCCTCTGGCAAAGTGGTGATGCATTTCAACAACCAGGCCAATCTCAAAAATGGCAGCGCCGCCTATTCGTTGCCGATCATGATGGCGTGCACGCGTGTGTTTGGCAAGCCCTTCACCGTGTCGGAATGGAACTTCTGCAACCCGAACCAGTGGCGCGCCGAGGGGGGTCTCATGATGGGCGCTTACGCCTCGCTCCAGGACTGGGACGGCATCTACCGCTTCGCCTGGAGCCACGACAAGGCCAACATGTTCAAGCCGAGCCCGTCAAAGGGTTTCGACATCGTGACCGATCCGCTCTCGCAGCTCACCGAGCGCCAGGCAGTGTTGCTCTTTGGCCGGCGCGACGCTTCGCCTGCGAAGGGGGCTGTTGCATACGGTGTTAGTGCGGCAGAGGCTTTCGGCGGCGGTCTTGGTGACATGTGGTCGCGCGGACTTTTCCCGCTTCCTTTCACGGAGCTCGCGCATACCGTGCGCATCGGCTCGTTCGTCGCGGAAGGCGGGAAGTCGCCGGCAATCGCTGTAGACAAGGTATATAACGCCGCGAACAAGAAAGAGATACCCGCATTCAACAAGGCTGGCGTCTCCGAAACGCGCGAGTCGGCGATTGACTACAACAAGGGGACTCTGCGGGTTTCGACGCCTCGGACGGCGGGCGTCTGCTCGATCACGAAGTCCGACCTCTCCGCTGGTCCGCTTTCCGTCTCGGGTGTAACGACGTTCTGTTCCGTCTCCGCCTCGTCGATGGACTGCGTGTCGCTTTCGTCGTCTAAGCGCGTGCTCGTCTTCCATCTCACGGACATTCTCAACACTGGCGCCGTGTTCAAGAGCACCGTGCGTACTGATATGACGAATTGGGGCGAGCTCCCCTATCTCGCCGCGGTGGGTGAGGCGAAAATCGCGCTCAAGAACGCGAATCGCGGCCTCAAGGTCTGGGCGCTTGCGCCTGACGGAACGCGCCTGAGGCAGATTCCCGCGGTCTACGAGGGTGGCGTCTACCGCTTCACCGCCAAGATTGCCGCCGGCGAAGGTGCAAACGCCCCGACGATGATGTACGAACTTGCGGCGAAGTAAGGTATCTTCCAATTTATAGGTAATTGACCATCATCTGCAGATTTGGTAAAATTGCAATGTAAAGTGGGGGTAATTATGACAAATGTCTCGATTCCGCGGGTTGTGTTTAGAGCATTTCCCGCGCTGGTTGCCGCAATCTTTTGTGCCTATGCTGTGCCAACGGCATTTGCGTACGATCATACGAGCTACAACCAGACTGGCCTCGTCATCCAGTACGACGGTCTTGACAACGGTACTGATGCATTCAAGCTTGTTAACCTTGGTTCCGCAGGTAGCGCGTTCGACCTTGCCGCGCAGACCTCGGACGACAAGGTGGAAGATGGCGTGATCAAGGTGGGACATCTTGCCGCTGGCAATTACAAGAACCATGGCTGGGCTTATTCCAGCGCGGCTTCGACGGCGGTTGGTACTGGTGCTGGATGGACAATCGAGTACGTGGGCGCAATGTCCGGCGGCGAATCTAGAAATGGCTATAGCTATGTCGTCGGCATCGATAATGGTGCGGACGGCGGACGTCTCCTCTATCTTGCCTCGGGCCAGCCCGGCGACAAGAGCATCGGTGCGGAGGCGATGGCGGGTGGCTACAACTATGAAGGCACGAGCTTTGTGAAGGGGGCAAACCTCCAAGCGAACTCAAACGCTGTTTTCGCCACGCGCACGGTGACGCTCGACACCTCGACCAAGGCGGTGATCTTCTACGAAAACGGCCTTTTTGTCACAAATAAAACGACGCAAGGCACCACCTCCGGCGGCGTGAAGCGCGTCAACATCGGTGATATGCGCAAAGCTCGCGCCTACGGCTGGTGGGAAGGCGAGATCAAGAGCATCCGCATCTATAGTCGTGTTCTTTCCGCCGCTGAAGTCGCTGCTAACTACACCATCGACGGCTACCGCTTCTATGGCCAAGCGTCCGAAGCGGGGCAGCTTGTCATTGCGAACAATCCGGGGGACATCGGACTCCCGTCCCCGCCCGCGGGCGTGCAGAGTCCTGCAATCGGCGCTTCGGTCGTCTGTTCTGCCTCCGATCCGTTCTACAAGGATGGCATCCGCTATGTGGCGACCGGCTACACGCTCGAGACTTCGACGGACGGCGGCAGTACCTGGGGAACACCAACCGTCTACACGGGTACCTCATACACCTATGTGAATGAAGGCGTCACCACCCGCCTCACCTGGCAGTGGGAGCCGACGCACTACCGGCTTTATGTAACGAAGAATGGCGGAAGCGAAACCTTCGACTTCTCGCCGGCGGTCGACATCGCGGACGAGGTCGACACGACAACGGTGGGCGGCTATTTCCCAACGGGAACAGTGGTCTCCGTGACGGCCCAGCCGATGTCCACACCGGTTGTCTCGACCTTCACGAAATGGACGGGCGACGCCGAGACGACATCGAATCCCGTGTTGGTGACGATGGACGGCGTTCGAAATATCAAGGCCTGGTTCTCGCGTCCCTGGGCTGTCGATGCAGGCGCGAATCAGGTATTGAAGGACGAGTGGACGCTCCAGTGCGGGTACATGTCCGGAGTTGGCCGATCCATCACAGGCGTTGTTTCCGGTTCGGGTGTTCTCGACATGAGCGAACTCAATCGCGACCTTGCGGCCCAAAACGTCGAACATCTGGTGAGAGTCATCGGAGAGAATGCCTTCTATGGGAATACGCGTATTACTGGACTCGTCCTGCCGGCACAGGAATACGGAAACGGAATCGTGTCAATTGGGTCGAGCGCATTTCAGAACTGCTCCAATCTCGCAGGCGAAATTGACTTCTGGTCTGTGGAGTCCATTGGGAACAATGCGTTCAACAGTTGCGAGAAACTGTCCGGTGATTTGGTTCTGCCCGTTTGCACATCGGTCGGCGGCCGCACGTTCCGCATGGGGACTGCCGGCAAGGCGTTCAAGAACGGGCGGCTTGTCGCCCCCGAGCTGTTGACGATGGATGAAGGAGCGTTTGGCTCCTGTGCTTTCACATCTGCCTATCTGCCGAAGTTCGCGCCAACGACGACAAGCGGAAACTATCCGTTCTACGGTGTTACGTGCTTGACGAACATCGTCTTCTCCGCCGATGTCACGGCGCTGCATAACAAGTTTATCTTCACTGGCACCCCGGCGAGCGGCATCCTCGTACTCGACTTCCCGAAGAACCGCCCGACTACGGCGTTCTCCACGTGGATGGACAGCACGAAGAAGTCGCAGATTGTCATCCGCACACCGAATAAGTTCTCCTCGAACTGGACTTCGGATACGGACAACTTCGTTCCTCTTGCAGACGTCACTGACACGCCGAGCGCCGAGGTCCTTGCCGTCAAGCGCATTATCGGACAATATGCTGGCTGCTGGCTTGCGGAGATTCCCAGGTCGGGCTTGATTGTCGTTCTGCGATAGTGAATGGACATGGACATTCGTAAGTCTTTACAACTATGAAACGAATCCTTCAAATTACGCTCTTTGCGTTTATCCTCGCCACGCCGGCGTTCGGAGTGGAGATATCGCCGATCCTCGAGGGCAAGATGGCGGCTTTCTCGTTTACCTACGATGACGGCGCGTATTCGCACTACACCACCGCGCTGCCGATGCATCTGAAGTACGGACTCCCCGCCACGTTCCTCATCATCACCGACCGCGTTGAGCTGGAGGGCGAAGGGCGCGCGAAGAAGTACTGCTCGTGGTCCGAGGTGTGCGAGATGGCGGCGAAGGGCATGGAGATGGCATCGCACACGAAGACCCACCGGAACATGCGCGACCTCGAGTCCGCCGGGCTCACGAAGGAGATGATGAAGGGCAAGACGCGCGCCGAGCTCTTCGCGATGCGCGAGCCGAACTGGCCCACGGTGTGGAGCGAGATCGAGCTTTCGCGCGAGGCGCTCGAGTCGCACACGGGGCAGAAGGTCCGCACCTACGCCTTCGCGGGGAACGCCTTCCCCGACTGGACGGGGCGCATCATCAGCGAGGCGCGTATCTACACGCGCGGGAACATCCGCATCGCGACGGGGCGCGGCGACAGCGCGGAGAGCTACCGGAAGCAGCTCGACGAGAAGGTCGTGGTCTCCAACTGCGTCAGCTGCGCGATGATCCACGGTGTCGGAACCGGCGATGCCGGCGACGGATGGAATCCGATCCCGTCTCTCGACGTCTACGAGTCCCTTCTGAAGATGGTCGCCGAGCGGCGCGACACCTTGCACGTGGACACGTTCGGGAACAACGCGGCCTACGCCGCGCGTGCACGCAACACGAAACTCGTTCCCGAAAACGATAGGCCCGGCGTATACAAGCTTGTCTTGTCGGAGAAGCCCAAAGACATCTGCGAGCCGGGCGAAATCTGGCTCCGCCTTGCGCCGGGCGAGAAGGTCGAGGTCAACGGGAAGCCCGCTGTGCCGAATGCGCAGAACGCAGTCCTCGCGCACACCGGCGACACGATAGCCGTCCGCTGACGGCCTTTATGCGACTCTTCAACTTTCTGCTTTCCAACTTTCGACTTTCCAACCCCGCCTATACTTTTGTATATTCCTACCCCCATCCGAGTTTGATAAAATTACATCAAACGATGGTTCAGGGCATTGACGATATTGTGCCAGAAGTGGTAGAATGTCGCCAGAAACGAAACGATGCATTAAGGGGGACGGCAATGAAACATACTGAAGGTTCCGGTTCGATTCTTAAATCGCGTTTCGCGCGCGGAATATTCCCGCTATTTGCGGCATTTCTCGCGTGCGCGCTCGCCGCGCCGAAGGCGCGCGCCGCCGTTCCGGCGGACTTCGCGAAGACATTTACAGTTACAGTTCCGGCCGGACTGGTCGACGCGGGCGAAACGCTCACATCGTTCCCGCTGCTCCTTCGGCTCGGCACCGGCATCGCCGGATTCGACTACGCCGACTTCCGGCAGGCTGGTGCGGACATCCTGGTCACGGACGCGAGCGCAAATGCGCTGCCGTTCGAGCTCGAGAATTGGGACACGGCCGGCGAGTCTCGCCTCTGGGTGCGGGTACCGTCCGTCGCCGCGGGAACGACGCTCACCGTGTACTACGGGTCGGAGGAAACCGTCGCCCCGCCGGCGGGCATGTGGAGCAGCTACGCCGGCGTGTGGCACCTCAACGAGGCCGGCGACGGCGCCACGACGATCGCGGACTCGACCGCAAACGGGCAGGACGGCACGTCGCACGCGTCGTCGAAGGCCCGCTCCGACGGCGTCCTCGGCGCCGCGCGCGGCCTCGAGCTGGGCGGCAAGAACGGCGCGATGACGACCGTTCCCTCGAGCGCCGTCCTCGACGCGCTCGTCCCGACCTTCACCGTATCCGGCTGGGTGCGCCCCGCGACGCTTTCGCTCAGCTGGGGATACCTCTTCGCGCGCAAGATATCCGACGCGGATCCGTCCTGGGGCCTGCAGTTCCGCGGCAAGGACGGGAATTCGGACAGCGTCGGCATCTATTCCAACGGCAGCGCCGACAACGACGACAATCGGGCCGTGTTCGCCACGAGCGGACTGTTCACCGCGAACCAATGGACGAAATACCACGTCGTCTATGACAACACGACGATCCGCCTCTATCTCGACGGCGTGCTCGTCGCCGCCAAAACGGCGCTTCCGGGCGCGGCCGTCAGCAAGTCCAACGGTTTCGGCATCGGCGGCTTCCCAACGTCGACGAACCATAGCTCTCTCCAAGCCGACCAGGATGAGGTTCGCCTGATGAACGGCGCCGCTTCGGCCGCCTGGGTCGCCGCCGAATACCGGCAGGAATCCGGCTCCGTCGCGCTGTCCTACGGCGCCGTGGGCGACATGGACGCCACCGCCCCCGTCGTCGCGGCCCCGGTCCTTTTGCGGGACCCCGTCACGGGCGCGTTCACGGTCACGGCGGAGCTCTCCGCGCGCGTCCCCGCGTCGGTCGTCTGCGACGCGGACGGCGTCACGAACTCGATGGCGACGGCCGACGTTGCGCTCCCGATGACCTTTTCGGCCGCACTCGCCGGCCTTGCGGCAAACAAGACCTACGCCTGCCTCGTCGCGGCGACCTCGACGGGCGGAACCGTCACGGAGACGGCCTGCCCAACGGCGTTCCACACCGGCGACCTCTCGGTCTCGAAGGTGTCCGACGCCTACGAGAGCGGGCTCGTCCCCGGCGCGTTCCGCATCACCCGCGCCGACACGGCGCACGACCTGGTGGTCGCCTACACGATCGGCGGCACCGCCACAGCGGGACAGACATACGAAGCGCTCTCCGGCACGGCGACAATCCCCGCGGGCTCGTCGTCCGTGGACGTCCCGGTCCAGCCGCTCCGCGACCGGCAGACAGACGCGAACGCGACGGTCGTGCTCACGCTCGCCGCCGGACTCTACGGCATCGACACCGGCGCGGGCAGCGCGGAGCTGACGATTGTCAACCACCGCGTCGCCCAGCCGACCGACTTCCGGAAGAAGATGACCTTCACTCCCTCGGCGACGGTCCTCGCGACAATCGGCGAATCAACCTTCTCGGACTTCCCCGTGCTGGTGCGACTGCCCGCGGAGGCGTCCGCGACGCTTCATTCGGCCGACGGGACGGACTTGTTCTTCGCCGACGAGAACGACGCCGAGCTGTCGTTCGAGGTCGATACCTTCGATCCCTCGGGCGAGACGCTCGTCTGGGTCAAGGTGCCGTCGCTCTCCGCCTCGACCGAACTGACGGCCTACTTCGGCGGCGCCGCCAACGAGGACGACGTTCCGGCCTACGTCTGGTCGCGCTACGCCGTCGTCGTCCACGGCGGCGACTCGCTCGCGAACGCGGTCGCTGGCGGCCCGGCGGTCTCGGCCGGATCGTCGTACGTCGCCGCGAACGCCGACGCCGGCAGGATCGGGGGCGGCGTGCGCAAGAGCGAGTTCAACGCGATCGGCGTCAATGCCGAGGACGTCGCGTCGGCGCTCGCCAACACCGGCAGGTTCTCCGTCTCCGCCTGGTTCAAGCGCGTCAGCGGCAGCGGAAAAGACAATAACGGCACGCATATCCTTGCCGCGAGCCGGCCAGATTGGGCCGTGGGTTCCGGATTCGTTTTGCTCAATGAAAAGGGGACGTACATAGCAATCTCTTCTCTCAACTCGCACCAGTTTGGCAGCGGCTCCGGCACGCTTGTGGGCGACGAGTGGGGCCATGTTGCCTTCGCTTACGAGAAAGGCATATCGCTCACGACCTATCTGAACGGCGTGCAGGACAACCGGAAGACCTCCGGCATCGGCAGTCTCGAGAACACGTCGGGGCCCTGGACGTTCGGCTCGTACGCGAACACGGCGAGCGGCGACTCCTTCAAGGGCGACATGGACGAGCTGCGCATCTTCGACGGCGTCGCGTCGGGCGACTGGATCGCGCTCGAATACGCGACGGTGGCCGATGCGGCGTTCTTCAACGCCGGCGCGGTCGAGGACGTGGACTCCGCCGCGCCGTTCGTAGGCGTGCCCGTCATCACGTATGCAGCCGGCGTTTTTTCGATTTCGGCGGAAATCTCGACGAATGTCCCGGCGTCCGTCTTCTACGACGCGGACGGCGTCACCGGCGCGATGGCGACCACAGACGCCGAGCTGCCGATGACCTATTCGGCGGCGATCTCTGGCCTCGCGGCGGACACGACGTACCGTTGCTCCGTCCTCGCGGTCTCGACAGGCGGTTCGACCGTCGGGGAAACCTGCCAGACCACCTTCTACACCGGAGATCTCACGGTCGCGAAGATTTCCGACGCGAACGAGACCGGCCTGGTTTCGGGCTCGTTCCGCATCTCCCGCGCCGACACGGCGCATGACCTTGCGGTCGCCTACACGGTCGCCGGCACTGCCGTCGGCGGACAGAACTTTGCGGCACTCTCCGGCACGGCGACGATCCCCGCGGGCTCGTCCTTTGTGGACGTCGCGGTCACGCCGATCCTCGACACGCAGACGGATACGGACACGACGGTCGTCCTCACGCTCGCCGCCGGTCTCTACGGCATCGACGTCGGCGTGGGAAGCGCGACGCTCACGATCTTCAACCACCATGTCGCCGAGGGCATCGACTTCGCGAAGAAGATGACGCTCACGCCGTCAGAGACGGTTCTCGCGAAGATTGGCGAATTGGCCTTCGCGGACTTCCCGGTGCTGGTGCGCCTCCCCCCGGAGGCATCGGCGGAATTCCGGACCGCCGACGGCTCTGACATGGTCGTCACCGACGAGAACGGGACCTCCCTGCCGTTCGAGGTCGACACCTTCGATCCTGCGGGCGAGACGCTCGTCTGGGTCAAGGTGCCATCGCTTTCGTCTGCTACGGAACTGACGGCGTACTTCGGCGGCGCAGCGAACATCGACAACGACCCGACCGCCGTCTGGACGGAGTATGTCGGCGTGTGGCACATGAACGAGCCGTCCGGCACCGTCGCGGACGCGACGGGCCACGGTCTCGGCGCGTCGCCCGCGAAGGCGACCGCCGTTTCCGTCGCCCAGGCGTCCGGGGCCGTCGGCACGGCGCGCCAGACGGCCACGTCCGACGTGAAGGACTACCTCTCGATCCCGAACTACAACACCCAGAACGTCGGTGCCAACTTCACCTTCTCCTGCTTCTACGACGCCACGGCGCGGAAGGGCTACGACCGGCTCGTCTCGCGGAAGGAAACGCATGATGCCGGGAACGGCTGGGAGGTCGAGATGGCGAACGCAAGCAACAAACTTTCCGCTCGCGGTGCGTCCGCTACATCCATTTCGGGGACCTTCTCCGATCTCGTCTCGTCGGGGTGGATGCGCTTCACGTTCGTCTACAGCGGCACCACGCTCACGGCCTTCCTCAACGGTGCGCAGATCGGCACGGGAACGATCGCGGCTGCGACGGACAACGGAAAGCCTCTCTCGATCGGGTGCGACTCGGACGGCAGCGAAGCGTATTTTGTCGGCTACGTGGACGAAGCGCGTCTGCGCAAGGGCGCGGCGAGCGCGGCGGAGGTAGCGCTCGAGTACGCGACGATGTCCGATGCGACGTTCTTTGAGCGCGGTGAGATCGAGAGTGTAGATGTCACGGCTCAGGTGTTCGAGACGCCGACCGTCACGCGCAACGCGGACGGCACCTACACGGTCACGGTCGTCCTGAGCGAGAACAGTGGCGACGTGGGCGCGATCTACGACGCGGGAGCGGTCGCCCTCACGAACATCATCGCGACCGCCGCAGCCCCCGGCACGTTCACGGACACGCCCGCCAACCTGACTGCGGACACGACCTACGCCTTCGCGGCCTACGGCAAAAACGCCAACGGCACCGAGGTCGTCAAGGATGGCGGCGTCTTCTACAACGGCGACATTTCGATCACGGCGCTCTCCAATGCGGTCGAGCGCGGGGGCGTCCCCGGCGCGTTCCGCGTCTCTCGCGCCGATGCGGCGCACGACCTCGTCGTGAACCTCTCGGTCGCCGGCACGGCCGTCGCCGGACAGACCTACGAGGCGCTCCCGACGACCGTCACGATCCCCGCCGGCGCGACGTTCGTCGACGTGCGGGTTCTCCCGATCCTGGACCCCGAAACCGTCCAGGACGCGACCGTCGAGGTCTCGCTCGCCGCGGGTCTCTACGGCGTCGCGCAGGATGCCGGCACGGCGACCGTCACCGTCGAAAACCTCGTCGCGCCGATCGGCTACAACGTCTGGATCGCCACGTCGGACGGCCTTGCGTCCGTCGACGACAACTGGTCGATGGGCCGCGCGCCCGTCGCATCCGACAACGTCCTCTTCGACGGTGAGTTCTCGACGGCGAACTGCGAGTGGGACGCCGCCGCGACCGCGACGGTCGCCTCCTGGACGCAGACGAACGGCTACACGGGCACCGTCACCCTCAAGACGGTCTATCCCGGCAAGGGCGACTTCCAGTGCCTGACCGTCACCGGACCGATGGCGGTCATGAGCGGCGCGATCACGCATCCGCTGTCGCGCACGATGGGCGAAAACCATCCCGCGACCTGGGACTGGGTCGGCGACCTGCTCGCCAACGAGACCTACCGCCTGCGGCTTGCCGTAGGGAGCCTGACGGTCGGCGCCGACGGCCTGCTCGACGCCAAGGGCAAGGGCTATCGCGTCACGCACAACAGCACGATGGTCAACGCCTCCCACGGCGGGCGCGCCTCGCAGGCCGCGCAGCGCTGCTACGGCGATCCGAAGGAGCCGATACACATCGGCCTCGCCGACAAGACGCAGGGCAACGGCGGCTACTACAACGGCAAGGGCGGCGGCGCGATCTACGTCACGTCGTCCGGTCCCGTCGTAGTGGACGGCACCGTCCGCGCCGATTCGGACCGCGAAGGCACGGGCAGCTGCGGAGCCGCGGGGTCGGTCTATATCAACGCCTCCTCCGTTTCCGGGACCGGCCGCATTTCGGCCTACGGGCCGGGATCCGGCGACGGCAACTACAAGGGCACGGGCGGGCGCGTGGCGATCGTCACGGACGAACCCGTGAACCGGGCGACGTTCAGCGCCATCACCGCCGATTCGGATCGGAAGAGCAAGGCCCGATACGGCGGCGCGGGAACGGTTTTCTTCAAGGACCGCACGCGCCCGAACGGGCTCCTCGTCGTCGGTTCGCCGACCGCCGCGCCCAGCTTCGATTGGGACCGGATCTACGCCACGGCGTCCGTCACGACGGACGGCGACTGGATGTTCGATGCCGTCGAGTTCGGCAGCTTCGGCTTCCTCGTCGTCCCGGTCGGGACGACCCTTACGCTGCCGAACGGCCTCGCGAGCTGCACGGGCGTCGTCGCCTCGGCGTCCGCCGTCGGCGGCATCCGCTACGAAGGCGGCACGCTCGACATCGGCTCCGGCCCGCAGACCATCGCGGGCAACTGGATGTTCTGCGCGTGGAGCAACTACGTCTTCCAAGCGGACGTCACCGTGAAGAACGGCGGCCAGATCGGCGTGCATCCGATCAACGAGCGGGTCGAATCGGAAACGACGCTCCCCGCGTTCGTCTCCTGCGACCTTGCCGTGGACGGCGACCTCACGGTCGAGTCGACCGGCGCCATCGTCGCGACGGACTGCGGCTTCCGCAAGAACCGCAGCGACACGCACAACGGCGTGCTCGGCTTCCATTCGCACGGCGGGCGCACGCTGCGCTGGGGACGGCCCGACGCCCTGTTCTACGAAGGATACGACTCGATCTTCTCGCCGAGGCTCCCCGGATGCTCCGTCCCCGTCCCCGACGGGCAGACCGCGGGGCGCTGCGGCGGCGCCGTGAAGCTCGTCGTCTCCGGCACCCTCACGCTCGACGGCCCGGCCAACGCGAACGGATTCCCCGAATCGCACAACGGCGGCGGCAACGCCTCTGGCGGCGCGGGCGGATCGCTGGACTTCACCGCCGGCCGGCTCGCCGGGTCGGGATCCATCACCGCCGACGGCGGCTCCTACGCCTGGCAGCGCGGCCCGGGCGGCCGCATCGCGGTGAAGCTCACCGGCGCGGGGGCGGGCTTCGCGGACTTCGCCGGCGAGATCCGGGCGTCCGGCCGCGCCGTCTCGCCGGGCGGCGCCGAAGACGCCTCCGCCGGCACGGTCTACCTGCAGACCGCCGCCGACGGCGACAAGGGCGGCTCGATCGTCATCGCGATGCGCGAGGGCAACCGCTTCGCCGGCAACACGAACACGACTGAGATGGTGTCGCTCGGCTATGGTGGCGACGCGATAGCCGACTACAAGAAGGTCAAGTACGTCGTGCGTGACTACGGACGTGCCGCTGTCAATGCCGACATGAAGGCGGCAAGCATCGAGATAGCGGATGCTAACTCGAGCCTCGTCCTTGAAGGCCACACCCTCACCGTCAAGTTCGCGAAGGTCAACGGCGTGCGGCTCGCGCCCGGCACATACGCCGCGGGCTCGACTGTTGCGATCGGCGAGAGGACGCTGGCGGACTATCTCGTCGACACGGCCGAAGGCGCAGGCGGTGAACTTGTCGTGAAGGGCATCGGTTTTCAGTTGACTGTCAGGTAATTGCACAAGGTGGTTGAGCTTCCAACTCTGCCGCGAATGGCGCACTGAGACGGTGCACCTCCGCTCCGGAGGTGCGTATCCCCCAGCCGAAGACTGTTCGCCTTTCAACATTTCAACCCTGCCTATACTTTTGTATATTCCTATCCCTGCCTCGTTTTGTTAGAATGTCGCCGAACGATGGTTCAAGGCATTGGTGATGTTTTCCCGAGACGGTAGAATATCGCCAGGAATAAAACGATGCATTAAGGGGATGGCAATGAAAAATGTCGAAGGTTCCGGTTCGGTTCTGAAATCGCGTTTTGCACGCGGCGTGTTCCCGCTCGTTGCGGCTTTTCTCGCGTGCGCGCTCGCCGCGCCTGCGGCACACGCGGCCGTGCCGACGACCAACTTCGCAACGCCAGCGAGCTCAAATTATTGGACTCCCACGACCGCTACAGCCGGCGAATATCTCGCCTCAAACGGCGATAACTGGTCTGCGGGCCACGCGCCGCTCGCGTCCGAGACCGTTGTCTTTGACGGCGACTTCTCGACGCTTGACTGCACTTGGGACGCTGCCGCGCCGAAGACCGTCGCCGGATGGGCCCAGTCGAACGGCTACACCAATTCCGTCATATTCAAGACTACGTTCTCCGATTCCGCCTTCACGATCTCCGGCAACGCGTCAATAGAATCCGGCAGGTGGACGCTTCCGACGGCGACTTCCGAGCAGACGAGTCCGCTCTACCGCATCAAGGTCTTCGTCGGCGGGACGCTCTCGGTCGCGAGCGGCGCATCGATCAATGTGTCTGGCAAGGCACCGTGGGCCACGGAAAGCGGCGGTGCCTACGGCGGATCGTGCGATTCCACACAGGCCTACGGAAACGTCCTCGAACCGTCTGATCCTGGGCAGAGCCACAAGACGCCCGGCGGAGCCACCGGTGAGAATGCGCATCCCGCCTTCGGCGGCGGCGCGATCTGGCTCGAGGTCGCCGGCGCGACGACGCTCGACGGATCGATTCTCGCGAATGGCGTCATCCATTGGGGCTGGGACGCCTACTGCGGTTCCGGTGGCGGCATCTACCTCAAGACGGCCGCGCTCGCCGGCTCCGGAACCATCTCCGCCGACGGCAACTCGACCGGCGGCAGCAACGGCGGCAACGCATCCGCCGGCGGACGTATCTCGATTCTCCTGACGGACGCGGCTGAAATGGCGCTGCCTCTCGCGAATGTCCACGCGCTCGGAAGTTCCGAATACTCGCACACCGGCGGCGCGGGAACGGTTGTCATCCGCACGACCACACTCACCCGCGGACGCCTCGTCATCCGCAACCTCCCCGCCTACGGTTCGTACAAGCACTATCCGCCAAAGGCGCGCACGACGCCCGTCGTCGCAGGCGAGACATGGATGTTCGACGAAGTCGTCTTCGGTGCGAACGGCGTCCTGCGCGTTCCCGAAGGCACGACGCTCTCGCTGCCGAACGGACTTGCCTCCGTCTCCGGTTCGTCCGACCTCGGCGCGAACCGCGGCTTTTGCGGCATCCTGCTCGACGGTGGAACGCTCGATATCGCCGACACTGCCGCGACGGAGCATGTCGTGGGGAACGGACAGTGGATGCTGAGTCCGAACGCGCCGCTCACGCTGAACGGCAGCCTGACAGTGGAGGGAGGCGCGTCTGTCGGTGCGATCCGCCTTCGGAACGATTCAACGAACAACTTTACGAAGATGGAACTGACAGTCAAGGGAAGCATGACCGTCGCCTC
Organism: uncultured bacterium; assembly: GCA_902780865.1. Classification (GTDB taxonomy): domain Bacteria; phylum Verrucomicrobiota; class Kiritimatiellia; order RFP12; family UBA1067; genus UBA1067. The sequence continues at coordinate 25,839 of CACZHC010000006.1, read as the reverse complement.
CGACGGCTATATTCTCGCCGAAGGCGCGGGATTGACGGGCGATGACAAGATACCGGCTTCGCTCTTCGCCGGGACGACCTACGGTGCCCATGGCGGAGCAGTTGGCTGCGCGAGCGAAACGGCCGCGCCAGCTGACGTCGCCTACGATTCGATCCTTTCGCCATCGCTTCCCGGCAACCGGGGCAGCGGCACCTCCCGCTACGGCAGCGGTGTCGCGTTCCTGACGGTCAAGGGGGCGCTCACGCTGGACGGAACGGCGAGCGCGAACGCCATCGGCGGCCACTGGCATGGTGCGGCCGGAACGATCAACATCACGGCCGGATCCCTTTCAGGTTCCGGAAAGATCACAGCGAACGGAAACCAGGGCGGGCAGTGGGACGACCAGAACAACTACCACCTTTATCCTGGTGGCGGACGCGTGGCTGTGCGCCTGACGGACAAGAACGCGACGTTCTCCGACGAGTGGAAGGCAAACATCCAGGCACGCGGCGTCTCCTATATGGGCGGAGGTAGCAATGATCGTCGTCTCCATCATTCGACGGCCGGCACGGTCTATCTGCGGGACGGAACGCAGAAGGAGGGAGCTGGTGTGGTCCGCATATTCCAGAACAACTCGAATGTGAACTGGACTACGGCTTGCACTAATGACTTTACCTCATTTCCGTCGACGCGCCACGGCGGCGAGAGCGACGATTTCAGACTGGCCAACCTTGAGATAGGCGGCGGAGCCCATGTTTTTGTCTCGGTAGACAAGTCGCGCGTCGGGTCGATTTCGCTCGCGGAGCACAGCACGCTGAATCTCAACGGCAGGACACTGACCGTACGGCGGGCGTATGCTGGCGGCACAAAGCTCATGCCCGGCACATATACCGTGGCGAGGCTTGCGGACTATCTAGTCGACTCTGGCGCGGGCGGCGCACTCGTCGTCAGCGGCGGCGGTTTTAAGTTGTCCGTCAGATAATTGCGCGCAAGGTGGTTAAGCTTTCAGCTCCGCCGTGTGAATGAATTGGCTGTGATAATGGAGGGAAAATAAATGAAAGCGATATGCATGATGGGTGCGGCGATTGCTGCCGCCGGATTGACTATGGTTGCTGCGGCGACGGACGCTGTGGATCCAAAGAAGGACCCGAGGCGGACGTATTCGACCGAGGGCTGGAAGCTCGAATGGAGCGACGAGTTCGACGGGAAGGGTGTTCTGCCGGACGCCAAGAACTGGAAGCCCGAAATCGGCTTTCTCCGCAACCAGGAACCACAGTACTACACTTCCAACCGCGTTGAGAACTGCTGCGTGAAGGACGGCGTCCTCACGATAACGGCGCGGAAGGAGCAGTGGCCGAATCCGCTCTACAAGGACCGTCATCTCGGCGGCTGGTACCGCCAGCGCGAGTTCGCGAAGTACACCTCGGCGGATATCCAGTCCGTGCGCACCTTCCACTACGGACGCGTAGAGTTCCGCGCGCAGATGCCGGGCGGATGGGGCGCGTGGCCGGCTCTCTGGTTCCTCGGCGAAAACCTCCGCCTGCCGAAGGACGACCCGAAGTTCCTCAACTGGCCCGCGTGCGGCGAGATCGACCTCGTCGAGATATGGGGCAACAACCCGACGCGCGTCGCCGCGTGCCTGCACACCGCGGACCGCGGACCGAACCCCGGCGAGAAGAACTACAAGTCCAACGAGCACCACAAGGTGACGGGCGGAGGCGAGATCAGGGCGAACAAGTCGGGGATGGAGCCGTGGAACGGATTCCACACCTACACGCTCGACTGGTACGAGGACCGGATGTACATGTTCTACGACGGAAAGCTCTACGCCGACATAAACCTTGCGCGCAGCGACTGGCCCGACGGTCAGAATCCGTTCCGCAAGCCCATGTTCATCATCATGAACCTCGCGCTCGGCGGATACGGCAACAAGGTTGTTGACGTCGACACAGTCAACGAAAAGACCGGCAAGACTATTCCCGCCGCGAAGTTCCCGATGGAGATGAAGGTCGACTGGGTCAGGTACTACAAGCGCTGACGCTGCATGCCAAGATGCGCCCGCGGCCCTTCCTGTGGCCGAGTTTTTGGTATAATTACGCGACTTAAGCGCTAGCTCCATTGCGCCGAATGCATGGGGCGCGCGAGAAATGAGGAAGATTCTGTATCTACACGGTTTTGCGTCGTCGGGTGCGAGCGGGACTGTCGAACTGCTGCGGAAGTGGTTCTGGGAGCGAGCAGAGCCAGCGCATCGCGCAGTCGTGGTCGCTCCGGACATCCCGCTCGATCCGCTTGTCGCAGAGAAGACGCTCGAGGCGCTTGCCTACGACGAAATGCCCGATCTCGTCATAGGCACATCGATGGGCGGGATGTACGCACAGATGCTCCACGGTTTTACGCGCATCTGCGTAAATCCGTCGTTCTGGACATCCAAGAAGTACGACATCCTCTATGTCGGCAAGCACAAGTGGCTAAACAAGCGCAAGGACGGCGAGACTGAGTTCCACGTCACTAAGGAGACGATTGCCCATTTCCAGGAGCTTGAATCGCGCCAGTTCGACGGCATCGACGACGACGACCGCATGCTCTGCCACGGACTATTCGGGGACGCCGACACGCTCGTCGGCCCGGAGTCGAGGGAGGCCTTCGAGCAACACTACCCCGGCATGGCACAGTCCTTCCCGGGCGGGCACCAGCTGAACTCCGAAGTTCTCGCAAACACGCTCATACCCTGCATACGCTCGCTTAATGTGATTTGAATCTCTGTGTGAATTTGCCGCTTTAATATGGTAAAATATCCACATGAAGCTAGGCGCGGCGATTCTTGCATTGACTTTTCCCGTGGCCACCGTTTTTGCGGTGGCTCTGACCGATCCGATTGAAGTCGAGCCGAAATACGCCAACAGCCGTTACGCGAGGCCGATCGTGTTCGCCTCGGGAGACTCCGAAGCCGAGGCTGGCACGGCGCGTTCCATGTCGGCGAAGTTCGAAATGCACAACCGCCCCGGCACGAGGTACGGCATCAACTTCGCCGGCGCCGGCGGTTCGTTCGAGGTAGTGCTGAACGACAAGAGCGTCTGTACCTTGTCGTCCCCGCCCTACATTTGCGACATCACGCCGTTCATGCGCGTTGGCGAGAACGAGCTTGTCGTCGAGACAGTCGACGAGAATTCCTTCCTTCCTACGGCGGGTGACCTTGTGGAGCTCAAGGTCAAGCCGCGGCCGACGACCATCGCGGAGATTATGTCGGTCGGCCGCGTCGCAATACGCTACAAGCCGCCCTGCGTCGTGACCGGCGTCGTTGCGTTTGCACACGCCTTCATCAACGACACGGCGGTCCTTGTGGACGAACGCGATCCCAACGGGATCGGAATGTACATGTCGGGCGCGATGCCCGAAGTGCCGAAGTCCGTGCGCGTCGGCTACGATCGGCTGCGCGTCGGAGACCGCGTCGAAGTGATCGGCTACGTAGACCCCCTCATTGTGCGGCAGGGCGTCACCGCCGCGCGCATCACGAAGATCGGCCAGGCGGAACTGCCGCCGCCGCCGCTGACGCGGCTTCGCGATGCCGTCGACGGCAAGAAGTCCAATACCCGTGTGCGGTTTGAGGGAATCGTCGGCGAGCTCAAGATGATTGCGGCGTTCGAGCACAAGATGCCGGAACTCGTCCTCGAGACGAGCGAAGGGCCCTTGCGCGTCCACGGTCTTTCCGAAGAGGCCATTCAACGATTTGCAGGCGAGATGGTTTACATCGACGGCGTGATGATGCCGTATGTCAGCTCGTCTGGAATCGAGCTCGCCCCGGTGCTGGAGGCCGTTGGCGACGAGTCTATCCATCCGCTTCCCAAGTGGAACCGTTGGGTCGCTGGGGCGACGGCCTTTCTCCGCACGGCCGCGATAGTCGCATCCGTCCCTCTTCTTGTCGCGTTCTTCTGGCTTCTTCTCGAGCGCCGTCGCAAGCGCATCAGGGACCTCGCGGTAGCCGACGAGCGCCGTCGCATCGCCGCGGAACTTCACGACAGCATTTCGCAGTATATCGCGGGAACTCAGCTTCTCCTGAGAAACGTCGTCGCCGTCGAGTCGTCGCTGCCGCTTGAGCAGAAGGAGGCGCTTACGGCCGCCTGCGAGATGCTCGACCTTTCGCGCATCGAAGTCAGCAACGCGATCCACAATCTCCGCAACGACGAAATACTGACGATGCGCCTCGACGAGATACTCGCTCTCTACGCCCGTCGCATTTCCGCGTCGCGCGCAGTCGCAATGGAGCAACGCCTTGAGCCGCTTTCGGGCGGCATCCCGACCGAGGTGAAAGGCGACGTAATGGCGGTCGTGCAGGAAGCCGTCACGAACGCCGTCCGCCACGGCAAGGCGGCGAATGTGCGTGTCGTCTGCGGGAAGGGCGAGAACGGCGGCTTTCGCGTGTCGATCGAGAACGACGGTCGCGCCTTCGACCCTGCGGCGAGCGCCGGCGGCCCCGGGCATTTCGGACTTGAGGGAATGCGCGAGCGGGGGGCGCGAAGCGGTTTTTCCGTGTCGTTTCGCGACGACGGGGAATGGCATTGTGTAATCTTGGAGGAGCGGAAATGAAGCGCATACGTGTCGCGGTGATAGACGACCACTCGGTCGTCAGGATGGGCCTCAAGTTCACAGTGAGGCTCTTCAAGGACCTTGAATTTGTTGGCGAACACGACAGCGGCGCAGGTGCCGCGGACTTCGTTGCGCGCGTAAAACCCGATGTCACGCTTCTCGACATAAGAATGCCGGGAACCGATGGGATCGCGGCGCTCGAAGAGATCCTTGCCGCAAACCCCAAGGCAAAAGTGGTGATGCTCACTACGAGCGGAACTGACGAAGACATCTATCGTTCGCTTGAGATCGGCGCGAAGGGGTATGTCCTCAAGACCGAGGCGGCCGACGACATCGTCGCCGCGATTCGCGCTGTTGCGGCTGGCGAGCGATACATTCCTGAGCCCGTGCGCGTCATCTACGAACGTCGTGCGGCCTCGCCGACTTTTTCCGACAAGGAGATCGATACGCTGCGCCTCGTCTCCGAGGGGAAGCAGAACCGCGAGATTGCAGAGGCGCTTGAGGTCAGCGAGATAACGGTGAAGGTTCGCCTTTCCAGCGTCTTCGCCAAGCTTGGCGCCCGCGACCGCTTAGACGCGGTGAATCGCGCCGTGGAGCGCGGCCTAATACCGCCTCGCGCCTGATAATAGAGGCAACGGCCGAAAGCTCCTCCTCGGGGAACCCTCGGCGAATACGCCGTATCCCCTCGCTCGGACTTTCGCTCCGTTGCCTCTTTTCGCATATACCATTGTATATTCACTTGATGTGCGGCGTTTGGTAGAATTGCGCCACAACATCACAAAGAGGGGGTTGTTCAATGGAAGACTCTAGATCCTTGCGCGCGGCCTTTACGGCGACTTCGTTCTTTCTGTTTTCGGCGCTGCTTGCCGTTTTTGCCGACGTGCCGAACCTCACTTCGTCGATGGAATACCTCGGCAACCCCAACGCGTCGCGCTGGGATTCGAGCCAGATGTTCTCCCGCGCGGTCACGTCAATCGGCGTCCATGACGGGCTCCTCTTCGTGAGCGGCGGCGACTGGAACAAGAACACAGGTCCCTGTCCAATGTTCGCCGTGGACCCATACACGGGGCAATACGTGAATGAATGGGATGCCGGAACTGACTGCGTGAACTACTGGCGCGAAGGTTCGGATGGCTGCATGTACGTTCCCTCGATCGACCCGCACGAAGGCGCCGCGAACATCTGTGACGTCTCGCGCCGCAACGCGAACGGCTCGTGGACGAAGCTGAACATCGCACCGAACCGTTATCTCCCGGCTGGCAGCGAAAATGCCGCCTACGGAACCCATACGTGGGATGTCGCGATCTGGAAGGGGAAAATATTCACGGCGGGCTACGGTCTCGGTGTCGGTTCGGAGAAGACGACCTCGCGCCTCTCCGACGCGACGCCCGGGCTCAAGGACGCCTATCGCAAGTATTCGAGTTCGTCTGGTTCGAGCTACTTCCAGCGCTACCGCCGCTTCGAGGCGTTCCTGCCGTTTGATGACGATCTATTCGTGTTTCCGCTGAACTATTGCACCTTCCGTTCGCCATACACATTCAAGGTCTATGACTTCGAGGAATGGCGCTTCGACGAGGCGACAAGCAAGTTCGTCTGCCAGACGAACACGGCGGCAAATGTTGTCCCGGGCATAAAGAGCGCGGACTTTGAGCTTTTCAGCTCGTCAGTAAGCGACATCGACCTCCAGCTGTGGAACCCGACGAAGTTCAAGGGGCGCGTCCTCTACATCCCCGGCGGCGAATACGGCACGACGAAGCCAATCGCCGCGCTCTACAGCGCGACGAACGTGAACCACCACGTGAAGGCGACGCGCGTCGAGTTCGGGAGCGGTGCCTATCCCTTCGACATCTTCGCGCGCGGAGACGTGGTGTGCGTCGTCGCAGCAGAGTACAACAGCACGGACAAGAACGTGGTGAACAGTCTCTGGGAATCGGCGGACGGCGTCAGCTTCTCGAAGAAGTTCACCTTCACCGCTCCGCAACAGGCGAGCGGATTGGCCTACTACGACGGCCACTACTACTTCGCGATGGGTGCGCGCAAGATCGTTACCACCGTGTGGACTCTCACGGGTGATGACGCGGCTGGAAGAATCTACCGCATCAGAGACCCGGACTTCGCGGACGCGATCAAGGTCGTCGCGGAGAATTCGGCCATCACCATCGACGAGGGCGGTACGGCCGTCGCGCGCTTCAGGCTCGCCGCGCAGCCCGCCGTGTCCGTGACGGCGCAGGTGCGCGCGATGGGAGGCATCCCGGCCGTGACGACGACCGTTGCGTCGGTAACTTTCACTCCGCAGAACTGGAACAGCTGGCACGATGTGTCGCTTTCCGCCGGCGATGACGACATCGAGAATGTCGCGTCCGGATCGCTTGTCTGCGGCGCGGGCAATCCTGCGGCGTTTGTCCCCGTGAGCATCAAGGTCACGCCGGTCAACAACGATATTCGCGTCGCCGATATTCCGCCGGAAGGGCTCGTGGACCTTACGTCCCCGAACGGCGGCTTCTCCGTCACCGCCTCCGTGTCGCCTGCAGTGAACGAGCCGTTCAACGACGATCCGTCGACCACGAACACCGCCGCACGGCTGCTCGTCAAGTCGACGTCCGTCAAGATCGACTACGACTTCGGCAACCCCGTGACGGTGACGGGCTACGGCATCCACAACTTCAGTCTGTCGGGCTACCTCTTCGAGGAGCGCGCGCCGCACACCTGGACGTTCCAGGCGTCGAACGACGGAAAGAACTGGACGACGCTCGACGAGCGTCACCTCGAGAGCGGCTGGACGGCCGGCGAATACCGCTACTACGCCGTCTCGAACGAAACGGCCTACACGCTCTACCGCCTTGCGGTCACGGCGAACAACGGCAACGAGTACACGCAGTTCGCACGGATGGAGATGTATGGGACGGGCACGGGACTTATCCCGCTCACGACGGCCAAAACAGGAGCCATCTACACCAACTCCACATCGCACGCCACTTACGGCGTGAAGGGCGCGTTCGACCACAACCGCAGCGACACGAACGGGCGCTGGCTTGCGGAAAAGGCCGACCACATGTACGTGGTCTACAAGTTCAACGAGGCGACCGCCGCCAACATGCTGCGCGTCTGGAACGGCAGCAACTCGGCCGGCGGCGTGAGCAGCGCGGAGCGTTCCCCGAAGGCCTGGACGTTCGAGGCGTCGAACGACGGCGAGACCTGGATAACGCTCGACACCCGCACGAACGAGACGGGCTGGTCGGCAAGCGGCGAACAGCGCGACTACAGCTTCTCGAATGACACCGCCTATGTGTACTACAAGTTCGACTGCACGGAACTCTGCTCCGCGAGCGCGACATATCTCCAGCTCTGGGAGCTCGAGTTCTACTACATCGAGGACGAGGGCGGCGATCCTGAGGATCCGCCTGAGCCGGTAGACGTCACGGATGCGCTCGAATACCTCGGCAACCCCGCGTATACTCGCTGGCCTGGCAGCCCGATGTCGCGCCATGTGCAGGACCTCTTCCCGTACAAGGGGAAGATATACACCTCGGGCGGCGAGTGGGACACGAACACTGGGCCCTGCCCGATCTTCGCGGTCGACCCGTACTCCGGCGCGTACACGAACGAGTTCGACGCCGGCACGGACGCGATCTACGAGTTCAAGGAGTTTTCCGACGGACGGCTCTACACGAGCGCCATCGACCTGCACGAAGGCGCGGCGAACGTCGGCAGCACATTCCGCCGCGGACTGGACAACGTATGGACCGCCTACTTGACGGCCTGCACGGCGTGCAACATAACGGACTTCGGAGGCTTTGCCTACGAGGGCTACAGGATCCACAACTGGGACATGGCGGAGTGGAACGGCTACGTGTTCGTGTGCGGCTACGGCATCAGCGGCTCGACGAACTGGTGCACGAAGGCGATGTTCGACACGACCCCGCAGCTCACGAGCATCTACCGCTACTACGACGATCCGAAGACGCAGAGCAACCCGGACCAATTGGGCCTCCGGCGCTTCTGCACGTTCCTTCCGTTTGACGACGACATCTACTGCTATCCCATCCAGGAGTCGCAGGCGAACAACATCACACGCTTCGACTGGGAAGAGTGGCGCTTCAACGAGTCCACCAGGAAGTTCGTCTGCCAGACGAACACATGGGCGAACGTCGCGCCTGGAATCACGCTAGAGGCTGCGTCCTTCACGTTCCCCACAAACACCAGGGCGGACGTCCAGCTGTGGCACCCGACGAAGTTTGGCTCGCGCGTCCTCTACATCGTCGGCGGACATGGCGACGACGGCTTCAACATCCCGCCTTGGGCCGCATACAGCGCGGTGAACGAGAACCATCACGTCAAGGCGACTAAGATCGACCTCGGCGGAGACGATGTGAAGCCGTTCGACATCTTCGTGGCGAACGGCACGGCGTACATCGTCGCGGCGCAGGCGGGGATGAAGGCGACGCAGGTCACGAACAGCGTGTGGAAGTCCTCGGACGGAGTGTCGTTCACGAAGATATTCACGTTCGTTTCGACTCGCCAGGCGTCGGCGATCTGCTACTACGACGGATACTTCTTCCTTGGCATGGGGTCTAACTCGTTCACGAAGAACGGGTGGCCGAAGGTGACGAGCGGGGACATCTCCGGACGCATCTACCGCGTGCGTCTTCCGCAGGGATCCACGCCGGCGGTCGTCGCCTCGACGAACGCCGTTACCATTGTCGAAGGCGGTTCGGGGTCGGTCGCCTTTCGTCTCGCTGCGAAACCCGCTACGAACATGACGCTTCGCGTGTGGTCGACCGATTCGCGCATAGAGCCTTCCGTTGCGACGCTTTCGTTCACGACCTCCAACTGGAACGCAAGTAAGGCGGTTCCGTTCACGGTTCTCGAAGACGACGAGAGCGACGCAAACTTCAAGGGTGCGATCGTGTGCGGTACGGGCAGACCGGACTGCCTCTCCGCGTCCGTCATCGTGACGGCGACGAACAACGACTTCCGTGTGGTCGAGACCGCGCCGGATGGCCTTGTCGACCTTACGCGTCCGGACGGGAACTTCACGACGACCGTTCCAGAAGGCGTCACGCTCACATACAACAAGCCGTTCAACGACTGCGACACGAACACGAACAAGGAGGAGCGCCTTGTCGCGCGGGCGATGGAGTTCTCGGTGACCTACGACTTCGGGACGCCCACGAACGTGAATGCGTACGGCATACTGAACTTCGGCAACTCGGGCTATTCACCGGTCGATCGTGCGCCGCGCGTGTGGACGTTCGAGGGCTCGAACGACGGTGCGTCCTGGACACCGCTTGACATGCGCCGTTTCGAGAAGAACTGGGCGATCGGCGAGTACCGCTACTACTCGTTCACGAACACAGTCAACTACTCGAAGTACCGCATCTCGTTCATGGGGAACAACGGCAACGAGTACACGCAGGTCGGGCGGCTCGAGTTCTATCACGTCGGCGATGGCGCGGGTGGCGATCCTGGTGACGATCCGGGAGAAGATCCTGAGCCGCTGGTAAGTGACTTTGCGAAGAAGACGACGTTTATTCCTTCAGACACTGCGCTTGCGAAGATAGGCGATTCTTCGTGGACGAACTTCCCTGTGCTGGTGCGGCTTCCTGCGTCGGTATCGTCGCAGCTCAGGAGTGCTGGCGGCACTGACCTGCTTGTCAAAGACGAAAGCGGTGCGGAACTTCCGTTCGAGGTCGAGACGTTCGACCCCACGGGTACGACGTTTGTCTGGGTCAAGGTGCCGGCGCTTTCGTCCGCGACCGTTCTTACCGTCCACTTCGGCGGTGCCGCCAACACGAACAACGATCCGACGGCCGTGTGGTCGCGCTATGCCGGCGTATGGCACTTCGCGCCGTCTGCCGCCGGAACGATGACGGTTCCCGACGCGACGGGCCATGGACTCGCAGGCTCGACGACAAACACGCTGGCGGCATACGAGGGCCCCGCAGGGCTTGGCGCGTTGAAGGCGGCGACTGTTGTACGGACGCCGGACTATGATACCAATCTCGTGAGCGCGGCGAAATTCAGCGCCTCTGGCTGGTTCAAGGCACCCGAGCAAGTCAATTCCTGGATGTCCGTGGCTTCGAAGAAGGTTGGAATTACCACAGGCGCCAACGGCCAAAACCTTTGGAACATCGACAAGGGGTGGTACTTGCAGTTGCCGCAGGCCAAGGACAAACTGGACCTCATCTACACGAGCTCGGCGCAAATGACGGTTCCCGACGTCACGACGAACTGGAATTACTTCCAAGTCGTCTCTGACGGGTCGACGCTCAAGGTCTACCTGAACGGTTCCACGTCGCCGGCCAAGTCGGTGAATTACACGGTCAAGGCAAGCGGGACGCAGTACCAGATCTGCCCTGCGAAGGGATGTAGCCGCGAATACCGCGTCCGCATTGGCGCGGCGAGCGCGGCGGAAACGGCGCTTGAGTATGCTACGATGGCAGACGAGTCGTTCTTCACCATGGGCGAGATTGAGACCATCGGGGTCTTTGTTCCTGCGCCGATTTTCGGCGGCGAGGGTGTTCCTTCGCCTGCGTTCGGCGTCGACCAGTCGTCTGGCAATCCTGTGTTCACGTTCTCGATCGGCAACGCCGTGAAGGGCGCGAAGTACAGGATATACAAGACTGAGTCGCTTACGGCGCCTTTCGAGCCGTACGGCGATGTGATCGAGGCGGACGCTAACGGAATTCTCGATTTCGTCGTGCCGACAGCCGACGAGCCGTCTTGCTTCTTTAAGATAGTAACGGAATAATGACTTGTATGCTCCATTTACAAAAGGCAAAGCCTTGAAAACTCGAATAGCGGCTTTAACATTCGTTGGACTTGCGGCGACTCTGTCCACCTTCGCTGACGTTCCCGACCTCACGGCGCAGCTGGAGTACCTCGGCAATCCGAACGCGTCGCGCTGGCCGTCGAGCGCGCTCGCGCGCCATGTGCAGGACCTCGTTCCTTACCAGGGGAAGATCTTCACGTCTGGCGGCGAGTGGGGCAAGAACCTGGGCCCCTGTCCGTGCTTCGCGGTCGATCCGCATTCCGGTGGTTTCGTCGACGAGTTCGACGCGGGCACGGATTCCATCTACGAGTTCAAGGAGTTTTCCGACGGACGGCTCCACGCAAGCGCCGTCGACATGCACGAGGGGGCTGCGAACCTCGGCAGCTCGTTCCGCCGCGAGACGGACGGCACGTGGCGCGCCTTCTACACGGGGTGCGGCTCCTGCAACATCACAAACTTCGGCTCGATGGCCTACGAGGGCTACAAGATCCATTCGTGGGATATGGCCGAGTTCAACGGCACGGTTTTCCTCGCCGGATACGGAATCAGTGCGTCCACGAACTGGTGCGAGAAGGCGATGTTCGACGCGACGCCGCAGCTCCGCGACACGATCCGCTATCTTGGCTCCGTGCGCTACCAGAGCGGCGGTTATTCGTACTATGCACCGAACTATTCGGTTGACCGCCGCTTCTGCGCTTTCCTCCCGTTTGACGACGACATCTTCTGCTTCCCCATCCAGCCGGCGTTCAACGGCGACATCCAGCATTTCGACAGCTGGGAGGAGTGGCGGTGGAACGCGTCCGCGAAACGCTTCGAGTGCCAGGAGAACTCGTGGAGCGGCGTCGCTCCCGGCCTCACCGCCGCGTCGGCGTCGCTCGTCTTCCCCTCCAATGGCGTGACGGATGTCCAGCTATGGCATCCGACAAAGTTCGGCAGCCGCGTCCTCTACATCCTCGGCGACCACACCTACAACATCCGGCCCTGGGCGGCCTACAGCGCGGTGAACGAGAACCACCACGTGCGGGCGACGAAGATTGACCTCGGCGGTGACGCCGTGAAGCCGTTCGACATCTTCTCCGACGGAGCGGCGGCCTACATCGTCGCGGCTGAGGCGGGGCTCGAGGCGACCATGGTCACGAACAGCGTGTGGAAGTCGACGGACGGCCTCTCGTTCACGAAGATGTTCACGTTCGTCTCGACGCGGCAAGCCTCCGCCCTCTGCCGCTACGACGGATGCTTCTACCTCGGCATGGGCTCCAACGACTGCACGCTGAAGGGGTGGCCGAAGGTGAAGGGGACGGACGTCTCGGGACGCATCTACCGCGTCCGCGATCCGTCCGTCGCGACGACGCGCGAGGTTGTCGCCGAAAGCGCCGAGCTCTCGGTCGCGGAAGGCGGAAACGGCGTTGCGCGCTTCAGGCTGAGCGCGCGTCCGGACGCGGATTTCACCGCGCCTGTCTCGCTGCATTCCGGAACGCCGGCCGTCACGACGTCCGTGCGGTTCGTCACATTCACGACCTCCGACTGGAACCAGTGGCACGAGGTGCCGTTCGTGGCCTCTGACGACGACGACGACGCGACGGCATTCTCCTCGATCACGTGCGGCGCGGGCTCGCCCGCGACGGCCTGGGCTGCGACCGTGAAGATCAACGTCGCCAACAACGACGTGCGCGTCGTGGAGACGCCGCCTGAGGGCCTTGTCGACCTCACCTCCCCGGAAGGCGACTTCGAGTCCACGGGATCAGCCGTCACGATGGCGCCGTTCAACGACGACACGACGCTTTCGTCCACCTCGCAGCGCGTGTGCATCCAGAAGACGTCCTTCTACATCACGTACAAGTTCGCCGAACCGACCGTCGTCGACGCCTACGGAATCTACAACCTGAAGATGAACAGCTACGTCGAGCGCGCGCCGAAGGCGTGGACCTTCAGAGGTTCGAACGACGGCACGACGTGGACGCCGCTTGACGCGCGCCGCTACGAAATCGGCTGGACGGCCGGCGAATACCGCTACTATTCATTCTCCAATGCCGTCGCCTTCACGCAGTACCGGCTTGACTTCACGGCCAACAACGGCAACGCCTACACGCAGTTCGCCCATCTCGAGTTCTACAGGACGGGGAGCGGTTCGTCGGGCGGCGGCGATGATCCGGGCGGCGATCAGCCCGGCGGCGGCGACGAGCCTGAGCCGAGCGGCGGAGACGGCAGGGGCTTTGCGAGGAAGACGACGTTTGCGCCTTCCGCCTCCGCGCTTGCGAAGATCGGCGATTCCTCGTGGACGGACTTCCCGGTGCTGCTGCGGCTTCCTGCGTCGGTATCGTCGCAGCTCGGGAGTGCTGGCGGCACTGACCTGCTTGTCAAAGACGAAAGCGGTGCGGAGCTTCCGTTCGAGGTTGAGACATTCAATCCGACGGGCACGACGTTTGTCTGGGTCAAGGTGCCGGCGCTTTCCTCTATAACGAAGCTGACTGTCTTGTTCGGCGGTGCCGCCAACACGAACAACGACCCGACGGCCGTGTGGTCGCGTTACGCGGGCGTCTGGCACTTTGCGCCGTCCGCCGCCGGAACGATGGCGGTTCCCGACGCGACGGGCAACGGACTTGCGGGCGCGACGACCAACGAGCTCTCGTCGTACGAGGGGCCCGCAAGGCTCGGCGCGCTGCTGGCTGGCTCGGACGTACAGGCACCGGACTACGATGCCAGGCTTGGCGACGCGGCGCAGTTCAGCGCGTCCGGCTGGTTCAAGGCGCCGACGCAGTCCAACTCGTGGTGGTCGGTTGTCTCTAAGAAGGTCGGAATCACGACAGGAGATAATGGCCAAAACCTGTGGAACATCGACAAGGGGTGGTATCTGGAACTGCCGCAGTCCAGGACAAAGCTTAACCTCAATTACACGAACTCGGCGGGGATGACCGTACCCGACGCCGCGGCCAACTGGAACTACTTCCAGATCGTCTCGGACGGCTCCACACTCAAGGTCTATCTGAATGGTTCGTCCACTCCCGCCGTCTCGAAATCCTACACGGTCAAGGCGAGCGGCACGCCGTATCAGATGTGCAGGGGCGGCGGCTGCAGCCGCGAATACCGCATGCGGAAGGGCGCGGCAAGCGCGACGGAGACGGCACTTGAGTATGCTACGATGGCGGACGAAACGTTCTTCACTATGGGCGCGGTCGAGACGCTCGCCGTAGTGCCGGTCTTCGGAGGCGAGGGCGTGCCTGCGCCGGCGTTCGGAGTGGACCAGTCTGGCGCAAAGGTGTTCTCGTTCTCGATCGGCAACGCCGTGAAGGGCGCGAAGTACAGGATATACAAGACTGAGTCGCTTGCTGCGCCTTTCGAGCCGTACGGCGATGTGATCGAGGCGGGCGATAGCGGAATCCTCAATTTCGTCGTCCAGACAGCAGACGAACCGTCTTGCTTCTTCAAGATCGTGGCGGAATAGCGGCCGGGTCTGGACGGTGTATCTCGGTCAGCGCGGTTGGCGGGTGGCGCGAAATTCTGACGTCGACTGTCCTGTCAGACGGCGGAACATCGAGCAGAGACCCGAGGCGGACGGGAATCCCGTTTCCTGGGCTATGACCGCAACCGACTTGTCGGTGTCGAGAAGTAGATGCTTCACGTCTTCCATGGTGCGGCGGTGAATGGCATCGAGAATCGTCCGCCCCGTCTCGGCTCTGAAGCGCTTCTCGAGATAGCTGCGCGAGGCGCCGCATGCCTTTACGACTGCCATGACGTCGAGCGTGTCCAGGCGCGCGGTGCGGATGAAGTTGACGGCGCTCGCGACGAACTTGTCGCTCGGGGTGCTTCTCTTCGTTGACGCGCGCTCTATTACGCGCACGGGCGGGCACAGGATCACCTTGTCACGACGCGGGCCGCCTTCCAGCATCCTGAGTATCAGGTGCATCGCAGTGCGCCCGAGGCGGTAGTGCTCGATCTTGATGGACGAAAGCGGAACGGGGCATGATTCGCAGAGGTCTTTCTCGTCGTCTACGCCGAGAACCGCTACGTCATCTGGGATGTGGAGGTTTGCCAAGTGGCAGAACGAGACGATCTCGCGCGCGGCGCGGTCGTTACATGCGAATACGGCGATTGGACGCGGGATCTTCTCCATCGCCTTGAGGAAATGCTCGGCGTCGGTGTGGGCCGAGGAGTTCAGCACTGGAACGCGCAGGACCTCGCCAGTGTAGCCGTGCTCGCGCAAGGTGTCGACGAAGGATTCGTAACGCCTCGAAGTCCACCATTGGTAGAACTGGTCCGACGATCCGTCTGCGTAGATGTACGACGCGAAACGACCTTGCTCGTGGAGATAGTCCGCTGCCATTTGGCCAATGGACTCGTTGTCGACCGAGCATACGGTGATGGGTCCTCCGAAGGCCTTGCGCCAGTCCTCCACCGCTTCCTCGCCGAGAAGGACGAGCGGTATGCCTGATTTTCCGAACGCCTTGAGTAGCGCTGGCTTGCGGATATGCGCGATCACTGCCATCGCGCTGTTCTTGCCGCTTTTCTCGATGCTGAACTTCTTCAGCAGGAGTGTCTCGTTGGAAAGTCGCACCTTTGGCAGGGCGAGTTCGCGTGCGACTGAGAGCGCGCCCGCGCGGAACTCAGAGTCGAAGATATTTGTCCCGTCCGGGAGGATGAACCAGACGTCCTTTATGTCTGCTGGCTTTTTCATGACGCCTCATAGTCTACAACAGTTTTTGGCGACGCGCAACGGGTAAATCTAAATTTGAAATAAATCATAGATGAAATTGAAATCACGGTGTCGTATTTTGATATATAATCTTGGGCATGAAAACGCAAAACTCCATAAAGTCCCGTGAAACGTTTGTAGAGGCGTCGTCAATTGCGGCAATTGCAATGTCCGTGATTGCGCTCCTTATTACGCTGACATCCAGTGCGGCGGAATTCAAGTTCGCGTCCGTCTGCTCGGACGACATGGTCATTCAGCGCGATGTCGCATCTCCCGTGTGGGGCTTCGCCGAGCCAGGCGCGAAGGTGTCGGTCGCGCTCAACGGAAAGACCGTTGGCGAGGCGACGGCGGACGAGAAGGGTCGCTGGACCGTGAAGCTCCCCGCGCAGAAGGCGAACAAGAAGCCGTCGACGATCACCGCCAAGTGCGGCAAGGAGACGCACTCGATCACCAACGTCCTTTTCGGCGACGTGTGGTTCGGTTGCGGCCAGTCGAATATGGCCTACACGTTCGCTGGCTACGGACGCCTCCCGATCGGCGGCGAGGAGTTCCTCAAGAAGGCGGAGGGCAACCCCAACATCCGCACACTCCTCATGAACGACGGCGACAACCGGAACTCGCCGTTTCCTCGCGAGGACGCGATTGGAATCAAGTGGGAGACCTCGACCTACAAGTCGATGCGCAAGAACGGTGCGGCACTCTACTGGATGGGCTGGAAGCTCAACCAGGTGCTCGACGTTCCGATCGGCCTCGTGAACGCCTCGTGGGGCGCCACGAAGATCGACGGCTGGATAGACCAGGCCTGGGCGAAGGACCACGGCACGGGCCACGCGAAGGGCGTTGCCGGCTTCTGGTACAACCGCTGGACCGACTTCATGAAGGCCGGCGGACCCGAGGTATACGAGAAGAAGATCTTCGAGTGGAACAAGCGCTTCGACCCCGCTTCCAACTTCGTCAACACCAAGCCGTCGCTCCACGACCCGGATTTCGTCGAGGACGAGAGCTGGAAGGAGCTTACGATCGACGGACGCGGCTTCCAGTGCGATCCGTTCCCCGAGGGCTTCACCGGCGAGGTCTGGCTTCGCGCGACATTCGAGCTTACGGAAGCAGACCTCAAGAAGAACTGGTCCATTGGCTACAGCGAGTCGTACGGGCAGGACATGAACTATCTGAACGGCCATGCTTTCGGCGGCTCGGGCAACCCTAACCACGGCTACGGCGTCCCCATCAAGGAACATGGACGCGTCGGCAAGAACGTCCTTTCGGTGCGCTACAAGGTCTGGGGCGGCAAGGACGGCAAGCCGGGCGGCATGCTCAAGCCGGTCTCGATCGCGCTTTGGCCGTCGCGCGCAGAGTCGCACGAAATGAAGTTCAAGGCATGCATCGGCGAGCAGATGCCGAAGGACATCTGGAATCACCCCGAGTGCCGCAAGCCGAACGATGCGCGCGCAATCAACTTGTTCAGCGCGACGACAATGGACGCGGGGCTCGTCCATCCGCTCTACCCGATGGCGATCAAGGGCGCGGTCTGGTACCAGGGCTGCAGCGACCTCGGGAACGGCAAGTACGCCGACTTCTTCAAGACTCTTGTCGAGGGATGGCGCGCGCAGTTCACCTATAAGGACACTCTCCCCGTCATCATCACCGAAATCTGCCCGCACCAGCTCGACACCAAGCCGAACTCCACGCAGCGCATGGCGAACGGCGAGACGAACGCCCCGACGTGGTCGGTGAACGCCGACATGCGCCGTCAACTCAACGAACTCGCGACGCTGCTTCCCGATTGCGACACGATTTCGCTACTCGACCAGAGGCGGACATCCATCCGATCCACAAGGAGGAGGTTGGCGAGCGCTATGCAAACTGGGCGCTCCAGAACGTCTACGGCAAGAATGTCGAGGGACGCTGCCCGCAGGTTGATTCCGTCGAGTGGAAGGGGCCGAAGTGCGTGATCAAGCTCAGGAACGCGAAGGGGCTGAAGACGCGCGACGGCAAGCCCGTGAAGGGCTTCGAGCTCGGCGGGCCAGTCGAGAAGGGCAAGGACAAGAACGGCAAGGAGAAGGAGGGCGTGGTTCTCCATTTCGCGTCGGCGAAGATCGTCGGCGACACAATCGAGCTCACCTGCCCGGAAGTCAAGGAGGCCTTTGCGTTCCGCTACGCCTGGTTCGACCTTGACTGTGGATGGAACGTCGTGAACGGCGCGGGGCTTCCGCTCGGAACGTGCCGCGGCTACAAGGACGGCAAGTACCATGACCAGCTCACGAAATAGCGACGGCGAAGCAAGGAGGTGCGGCGTCTCGCCGCGCCACGATGTGGACGGCGGAGCTGGAAGCTCCACCTCCTTGGGGTAAATCGAAATTATAGGAGAGGCATCCAATGGTTGGCTTGATGATGGCAGTAGCGGTCTTCGCGCAGGATCCCGTTCCGTCCTTCGATTCGATTCCGAAGGAGGAGCTCTTCCCCAAGGGCGGGAAGATCACCGTCGCCGATGACGGTTCGCTGCTGCTGAACGGCAAGCCCCGCTACTTCCCGGCCACGCAGTGGTACGGACAGATCGAGTTCTCGGGCCAGCCCTCGACGAACAACGAGGAGGCCGTGAAGTGGTTCTACGAGGGCATCCCGAACTACGAGAAGATGCAGCGGCTCGGACTCGACTGCGGCGGTTTCTACGGCGCCATGGCGTGGATGAAGCGCATCTACCGCCCGTGGTTCCGCGACGAGCGCCGCGACGACGCGAAGCTCTCCGCGATGATCGCCGAGCTCGGCATGCCGATGTACGTCGACATGACGGCGAGCGAATGGTCCCACGGGTCGCTCTGGCACTGGGACTGTCCGCTCGACCCCAAGCGCACGGTCGACCCGCCCAAGTGCAGGAAGCCAGGCAAGGACAGTCCGTTCTGCAACCATCCCGAGTGCGGCGCGAAGCTCGACACGCCCGGACGCCTCTCGTCCAAGGCCTGGACGCAGGGCCACGCACACTGGATGCCGTGGTCCATCGTCTATCCGCAGGGACGCGACATCTGGCTCAACATGTGGGAGAACGTCGCAAAGGACGCGATCGCGATCTGTCCCGCGGACAACAAGCCGTGGTGCTACGAGCTCCTGAACGAGCCGTCCTGCTTCGACACCTCCGACTACGCGAAACAGCTCTTCGCCGATCGCATGAAGGCGAAGTACGGCACGATCGAGAACCTCAACTCCGCCTGGGCGAACAGCGCCTCCGGGAAGCTCAAGTTCAAGGGCTTCGACGAGCTTCCGGGCGCCTACGAAAACCCCGACAAGCCAATCGCCTATCTCGTCGAGTACGCGAAGTTCATGGAGGGCCAGTTCGCGTCCCTGCTGGCCGAGGGCACCGCGCGCATCAAGAAGCTCGACCCGGACGCGAAGACCACGTTCCAGCCGTGCACGATCCGCACGTCGGGCATCGACCTCTTCCGGTGCTACCGGAACCTGGAGGTCGTCTGCTCCCAGACTGGCGGACGCGGCGTCATGCCGGCGGCGCTCCTGCGCGGGCTTGCGGACGGAAAGCCGATCGTCGACAACGAGATGTACATCGGCAACACGACGAATTCGATCCGCGGCTCTTACCTCGCGCAGTACATCCGCGGCTTCAACGTCTCCTATTCGTTCAAGTGGGAGTCTGGCAAGTCGGGCTACTACTTCATGAACCGCGACAACGTCCAGCTCGACGCGCTCCTCGGCTCGCGCATCGCGAAGCGCGACGTCATGGACGTGAACGAGTTCTTCACGCCCCGCCGGCGCGGCGTGCCGCACGAGGTGGCGATCCTCTTCTCGAGTCCCACCGAGCGCGTCGCCGAATACGGCCTCGACGGCTACAAGTGCTTCGACCAGGCGCAGTCCATCGCCGAGTTCGAGCACCTCGAGCACGACGTCATCTTCGAAGACCAGATCACCAACACGACGGCGCGCCTCGACAACTACAAGGTGCTCGTCTGCGCCGGAACGCGCGCGTCCTACCCCGGCACCTGCACGCAGATCAGGAAGTGGGTCGAGAACGGCGGCTCGCTCGTCCTCGTCAACACGCGCCTTGACGGAAACGAGTACGGCGGCAAAAACCCCGAGTCGTTCACGTCCGACATGAAGAGCGGCGAGAAGAAGGCGCTCGGAAAGGGCGTCGTGCGCTGCAGGGACCTCGCCAACGACGAATACGCCGACTATCTGCTCGCCGCCTGCGCCGAAGCAGGCATCGTCCCGACCTGCACCCTCGTATCCGAGGAGTCGGGCAAGAAGGCCAGCGGCGTCGAAGTGCACGTGGCGCGGCGCGACGGCATGACGGCCTGGGCGATCAACTCGTGCGCCGGCGGCGGACAGCTAGTCCGCTTCACGCCCGGCGTCGACGTCGGCGCAGGGCGCCAGTTCGTCCACGTCTGGAACCAGGTCGACGTCGTGGACGGAAAGCCCGTGATGGTCTCCTACCGCCAGGAGCTTCTGCCGAACAAGAAGGGCGAATACGTGATGTACCTTGTTCCCGGAGACGTGCAGTTCTATGTCGCGGGCACGAAGGAGCAGCTGCTTAAGCGCTATCCCGCGGGCAGGTACGTGAAGAGGCTCAAGTCCCTCGCGGCCGCAGATTCCCTCAAGGCGGGCAAGGCACTGCTCGATGCGGAGATCGCACGGCGCGTCGTCGAAAAGCCTGCGTTCGCCGTCGACCCCAACAAGTGCCGTCCGATCGACCTCAGGAAGTTCGTGAACCGCCGCTTCATCGACAAGGTGGCGAAGGACGGACGCGACGGCTGGGTGGACCAGGGCGCGAAGTTCTCGCTCGAAGACACTCCGTGGGGCGTCACCAGCTGCAACGGCGTGCCGATGGACTTCATCCGCTACGACCAGAACGGCTACCGCGACTGCCTCGTGATGAAGTCGACGAAGCTCGTCGACGCGCCGGCGGACGAACTGCCGTTCCCGCTCGAGGTCAAGGGCATTCCGGTCGACGCGAAGGCGAAGAACATCTACTTCCTCCACGGCATCGGCTGGGGCACGCTCGGACGCGTCGAGACGGCGTTCACCTACGTCGTCAACTACGAGGACGGCACGAAGGTCGAGGCGCCGTGCCGCAACTTCCGCGAAGTGTGGGACTGGTACTTCGTCTCGCTGACGGAGGACATGACGGCGAACCGCTGCTTCAAGGGCTGGACGAACGGGCAGAACCGCGGCCTCTACATCTGGCAGTGGCAGAATCCGCATCCCGAAAAGCGCGTGAAGTCCCTCGACATCGTCTCCGCCAACACGCAGCAGATCCCGCTGATAGTCGCCGCCACCGTCGAAGAACCGTAACAACAAGGAACGCCAATGAAAAGACAGTCTCTCGCACTCGCAATCACCGTCTTGTCCGCCGCCGCGGCTGCGGACGAATACCTCGACCCCAAGGGGCTCGGATTCGACCCGTTCGTGCCTTTCGGGGCGATCCCCCAGTCGGAGCTCTATCCGAAGCAAGCGAAGTTCAGCGTGTCGAAGGAGGGGCACCTTCTCGTAAACGGCCAGCCGCACTACTTCACGGCGACCATCTGGTACGGCTCGACGGAACTCGAGTGCAACGAGGACACGCCCGGGTACGTTCCTGAGCTGAAGTGGCTCTACCAGGAGATGCCGGGCTATGACAACCTGCAGCGGCTCGGGCTCGACGGCATTGGCTACGAGGCGCCGATGGACTGGTTCCACAAGTTCAACCCCGAACAGAAGGTCCGCCGCCGCGACGACAAGAAGTACGCTGGCGCGATCGCGAGCGGACTTCCGCTCTACGTGGACTTCACCGCGTCCACCTGGAGCCATGGCGCGCTGTGGCTCAAGGACGAGAAGATGAAGGCGCCCGGCGGGCACCACTTCATGCCCTATTCGATCGTCACAGAGGAAGGGCGCAACGTCTGGAAGACGATGTGGACCGAAGGCGCGAAGGATACGATCGCGATGGGGTGGAAGCCCTGGTGCTACGAGCTCTTCAACGAGCCAGCCTGCTCCGAGGAGGGGCGTGCCCCTGAGAACCTCAAGGGCGCAGACCGCATCAAGTTCGTCGAGGAGAAGTTCTCGTCGCTGCTGAAGGAGGGCCAGGAGGCGCTCCGCAAGGTCGACCCCGACGCGCTCGCGTGCTTCCAGCCGACCACGATGCGCACGCGCGGCATCGACCTCTATACGGCTAACAAGCCGCTCGGCGTCGTTTGCGCGCCGACGGGCGGACACGGCGGCGCGGTCGAGGCACATCTTCTCCGCGCGCTTGCGGACGGAAAGCCGATCGTCGACTCGGAGATGTACGTCGGCTGCTCCACGAACTCGATCCGCCAGAGCTTCCTCGACCAGTACCAGCGCGGCTACAACGTGAGCTACATGTTCAAGTGGTCGCGCCGTCCGAGCGATTGGCGTGTGGTGCACGAAGTCGTCGAGACCGAGGGCAAGTGGAAGGGCGCGAAGTTCTGGCGGATGTGGCCCGAGGAGTCGCTAAAAAAAGTCGGCAAAGTGAGCGACTACAACTTCCTTTGCCCCTACAAGGTCAACACCGACCAGCTGCTCGGAATACGCCTCGCCAAGCGCGAGATACAGGACGTGAACGAGTTCTTCACGCCGCGCGACCGCGGCGTTCCGCGCAAGGTGGCCGTTCTTTTCTCGCAGACGAACGAGCGCCACGCGTTCGCGAACGGCGGCGGCAACCATCGTCTTTTCGACGCGCTCGTGCAGGCGCTTGAATACGCGCATCTTCCGATAGACGTCATCTTCGAGCCGCAGATCAACGAGACGGACCGCCTCAACCGCTACGACGTGCTGACGTTTGCCGGAATTGCGGCGATGGATCCCGTCACGCGCAGCCGCATCGACGAATGGGCTGCGAAGGGCGGTTCGCTTGTCGAGTTCAAGGAGAAGGTGCCGACGGCTGAAATGGTTTCCGCCGTTCTCGCGGCGGCCGCGAAGAAGGGCGTGAAGCCGTGCTGCGAAATGCTGGACGCGATCAAGGACGACGGAAGCGCCGCGGCCTCGATCGAAGTGACGCCCGCCCGCCGCGGCAAACTTGACGCGTACATGATTACTTCGCGTGCGCCGACGCTGCCGGTCGTGCGCTTCAAGCCCGCGCCTCTTCCTGGTGGCGCGAAGAAGCCGATACTTGTGCGCCTCTTCACGCGCCCCGACGACAAGTCGGTCGCTGGCGCGGATCCGCGTGTCCGCAATCTCGTCTCCCATCGCCAGCCGCTAAGGCCCGACGCCAACGGCTACTACACGCTCGTTCTTTCGGGCGGCTCGCATTTCTACGTGTACGGCGATGTTTCCGATGTCCTTGCGAAATATCCGCGCTCGTCGGATGTCGTGTGGGATCAGGGGCTTACCGCGGAGAAGGCGCTTGAGCTCGGCAAGGCGGAAATCGCCCGCGAGAAAGCGGAGCGCGCGGCTCGCCAGCCCGTTTTCGACGTCGATCCAAACCGCATGGTCTTCGTGCGGCTCAACGAATTCGCCAACGTCCAGAATCCGGACTTCAAGATTCCGTGGGGCGTGACCGACTGGCGTGGCATGCGCTTCGACTTCATCCGTTTCGACCAGAACCAGTTTAAGGACGTTATCAAGGTCGAGAAGCCCGTGAAGGGGATTGCAGTCGATTCGCGCGCGGCGTTCCTCTACTTCGCACATACTGCCGCGCCTGTATACCGCGTAGTCTACGATGACAAGACATCCGTAGAAGTGGACGCGAAGAGCGGGCAGGAAGTTGTCGGCTGGAAGGACAGCGAAGGACACAAGTACATGATCCGTCAGTGGCCGAACCCGAAGCCCGAGAAGAAGATTGCGTCCGTCGAGATTGCGCCGCGGCGCGGCACGACGTCTTACGTTGCGGCGATTACCGTGCAGAAGCCGGAGCCAAAGGTGGTGGAGTTCCCGAAGTTCGGCCACACCGGCGGCGGGAAAGGCGTCCATGCGAGCTACGACGAGGCCACAAGGACTTGGAACGTGGCGCTTGACGAGACGGCCGGGAGCTGGTGCTGCGGGAACGCCGATCTCGCCGAATCCATCCCTGTCGAGCCCGGCAAGTACTGCCGCCTCTACTTCGAGATGAACCGCCTCCCCGACGCGGACGGAAACTACCACGACCACGCGACGCCCCAGCTCAAGCTGAACGGACGCGACGAGAACGGCAAGCTTGCCTTCGGCGGGTGGCGTGTTCCGATGCACAAGCGCGGCGGCTGGGCCTATCGCGCCGACAACGACCCCGAGACATGGGAGACGGTTTGGATCGGCATCGACAAGGGGACTGTCCCGGATCATTTCCGCAAGATCATCTCGATCGCCGTGCAGTTCCAGATGATGCCGGCCGAGCACTCCGGCCTAGCCTTCCGCAATTTCCGTTTGGAGGAGGCGGAATAGAATGAAGCGAATTCTCATACCGTTCCTTTTCGCGGCGCTTACCGCGTCCGCCGAGCGCGAGAACCTCTGGCCGGCGGGCAAGATGCCCGACGCCCAGCCGCATCAGGTCGCCAAAATGACAAACGAGAAAGGGGACAATGCCGCACCCTACATCGACTGGCTTCCCGCGCCCGAGAAGCCGAACGGCTGCTGCATGATCCTGATCTCGGGCGGCGCCTACAAAAACTGCTGCGACGTCGGGCTTGTGGACATGTGGGGGAAGAAGTTCACCGCGGCCGGCTTCCAGTGCGTGAACCTCGTCTACCGCACGCCGCGCCCGAAGGGCCTCCCGTTCTACCAGAGCGCGTGGGAGGACGGGCAGCGCGCGGTGCGGCTCGTCCGCTCGCAGGCGGTGAAGCGCGGGTTTCACGCCGATCGGATCGGCACGATCTCGATGTCCGCCGGCTCCCACCTTGCGACGCTCCTCGCGACGAGCGCACTGACGCCCGCCTACGAAAAGGTCGACAAGATCGACGACATTCCCTGCCACCTCAACTGGGCGATCACTGGCGCGATCGGCTACGCGCTCGACGACGGGCTTGGGGTCGCGAACGCGCGTGGCGGCGAGGGCGCGAAGCTCGACCCCGTCTTCCAGTTCGACAAGAAGACCGCCCCCATGTGCATGTTCCACGGCAGCGCCGACCCGTATTCGCCGCTCGCCTCGACGCAGGTCTACCGCGAGCTGCGCAAGCGGCGGATCCCGGCCGAGCTGCACCTCTTCGCCGACAGGCCGCACGGCTTCTGGGGCCGGGACGGCCGGGGCGACAAGGCCTGCGCCTACGACAACTGGTTCGACCGCGCGATGGAGTTCCTCCGGCAGCTGGGCTGGTTCCTGGGGCCGCTCCCGCACGAGGAGTCGCTGATAGCCCGCTACCCGGCGGACTTCCACGACCCGGCCAAGTACGCCCGGGAGAACCTCTGGCCGGGGGGGAAGACGCCCGACTTCCAGAACTTCCAGTGCGTCCCGTACCTCGAGTGGTACATCCCCTCCAACCTGACGACCCGGGCGATCCAGATCGTCTACTCCGGCGGCGCGTACCAGTTCAACGACGTGGGCGGCTTCGAGGTCGCGCCGGCAAGGGCATGGCGGTCGTGACGATGAAGTACCGCACGCCGCGCCCGAAGGGCCTCGCGAAGCACGTCACGGCCTGGCAGGACCTGCAGCGCTGCATCCGCATGGTCCGCTCCGAGGCCGCGGAAAAGGGCCTCGATCCGGACCGGATCGGCATCATGGGCTCGTCCGCCGGCGGGCACCTCACGCTCCTGGGCGTCACGAGCTCGCAGACCCCCGCCTACGAGCCGATCGATGACCTCGACAAGCTCCCGTGCAACGTGCAGTGGGGCGTCGCGATCTATCCCGCCTACTCGCTCACCGACGGCGTCGACCGGGAGAACGCGACGGGCGGCAACGACGACTCCG